>JABUEY010000020.1 GCA_013314815.1 Syntrophobacteraceae bacterium | reverse complement strand
CGGGACGGCGACTCGAACCATCTCGCACCCGGCCGCTTCCAGGCGCCTGATCTGAGAAACAGTTGATTCCCAATCCCGGGTGTCCGTGTTGGTCATAGACTGGACCACAACGGGAGCTCCCCCCCCCACCGGGACCCCTCCCACAACAATCCGGCGCGTGCCGCGGCGCACTCGAAGATCCAATGTAGTCACTCCTTGCCTTATTTCATATCAACACTTTAATTTAAGATAGACGTGAGGTGCTGCCAAGCGCACCGCAACAAAAACACTTTCAGCACACATCTTTTCATAGTAATGGATAGAGATTCGGAAAACGACGAATATCCCTGGATGGGCCATCCGGGATGATCTCCTGAACCCGTTTGTTGAAGAGTACTCCATCATGTCGGATTTGCAAATTTTGTTCTGCTCCCCTGAAGCTTCTCCATATGCCAAGACAGGCGGCCTCGCCGACGTCGTGGGGGCACTGCCCGGCGCACTCCGTCAGCTCGGGTGCGACGTCAGGCTTTTCTTGCCTTACTACCGCTGCGTACGCGACGAGATACCGTCGGCAGAACCCCTGCTGGAAAACCTTAAAATCCCCGTGGGCCTGCACAAGGCAACCGTCCACATCCGGGAAGCCCGCACCTCGTCGGGGATCACCATATACCTTTTGGAAAAAGACGAGTATTTCGATCGTTCATATCTTTACGGATCCCCTGCCAGGGGAGACTACGAGGACAATGCGGAGCGGTTCATCACCTTTTGCCGATCCGTACACCCCCTCTGCACCCTGCTCAACTGGTTCCCTTCGGTCTTCCATCTCCATGACTGGCAAACAGCCCTCATATCAGCCTATCACCGCTTCCACTGGATTTACGATCCCCATTTCTCGCGGTCGGGCACCCTGTTCACCATACACAACCTGGCCTACCAGGGTCTTTTCCCGGGCGACCATTTCCACGCCACCCATCTTCCGCCCGAAGCCTTTTCGACCAGCGGCCTCGAATTCTGGGGCCACTGCAATTTCCTCAAGGCCGGCCTTGTCTACAGCGATTTCCTCACCACGGTCAGCCCCCGCTACAGCCGCGAAATCCAGACCCCCGAATTCGGATACGGCCTCGAAGGAGTACTCCAGGAAAGACACGACCGCCTTTCCGGAATCCTCAACGGAATCGACGTAGATACCTGGAACCCCGAAACGGACAGGCTGATTCCCGCACGATTTTCCGCATCGGATATGAGCGGCAAGAAGGTCTGCAAGGAGGCCCTCCTGTCGGAGCTGGGCTTCCCGGAACAGACCCGGGACAGGCCCCTTCTGGGGATCATCAGCCGCCTGGCAACCCAGAAAGGATTCGATCTGCTCATCGAAATTCTTGAAGAACTCATGTCCCTTCCCATCCTGCTCGTCATCCTTGGAACCGGGGACAGGGAGATAGAACACCAGCTGAAGAAGACCGGCGAGGCGTATCCGGACCACCTGAAGATCGTCTCCCAGTTCAACGAGGTCATGGCGCATCGCATCGAAGCAGCGGCAGACATTTTCCTCATGCCCTCGCGCTACGAACCGTGCGGCCTGAACCAGATGTACAGCCTCCGCTACGGGACTATTCCCGTCGTGCACGCCACGGGAGGCCTCGACGACTCCGTTGTCGACGTTTCGAGGTATCCTCATGACGGTACGGGCTTCAAATTCGAGGAATATACGCCCGAGGCCTTCCTCGAGAAGATCAGGCTCGCTCTGAACTGGATCGGCAGGAAGGAAAAATGGGAAGAAATCCAGCGGAGAGCAATGGCCCAGGATTTTTCATGGACCCGCTCTGCCAGGGAGTACATGAAGATTTACAGGGAGATTGTCCGGGCAGGGCGTCCCGGGCAGCCGAAAGTCCAGGCTTCTTCCCCCTCGTCATTCGACCAGTTCGATGATTCCTTCACTCCTCCCGGTCACCCTTCCGACAATGGCGGCAGCCTCGACTCCTCCCGCAAGCAGCCGTGACAGCAGGATTTCGGCTTCGGACTCGGGAACGGCGATCAGGAGTCCGCCGGATGTCTGGGCGTCGGAGAGGATATCCAGCATCAGAGGATCGATCCGGTCGGCGTTGCGAAGCGCGGCGGCGCAAAAGCTCCGATTGGAGTAGCTTCCCGCTGGAACCAGCCCCATGGCGGCGTAGTCGTAGACCTCCGGTATAAGTGGCACATCGTGCACATAAATGGAAAAGGTAACCTTGCTGGCTGCCGCCATTTCCAGGCCGTGGCCGAGAAAGCCGAAGCCCGTGATATCCGTGCAGGCATGAACGGTGTGGGACGCCATGATTTCCGCAGGCTTCCTGTTCAGGGCAGCCATGACTTCGGTGGCCAGCTTCTCCACCTCGGCAGACGCCAGTCCCCCCTTCACCGCGGTCGAGATGATGCCCGTGCCCAGGGGCTTGGTCAGCAGCAGGACATCGCCCGATCGAGCACCCGAGTTGGTGAGAATCCTGTCCGGATGCGCGACCCCGGTCACGGAAAGTCCGTACTTCACCTCAGGGTCTTCTATGCTGTGCCCTCCCGCCAGTGCGGCTCCCGCTTCGTGCACCTTCTCTATGCCGCCGAGCAGGATCTGCTTCAGAATATCCTTGTCCATCTGGCGGACAGGGAAACACACGATGTTCATCGCGGTAACGGGTCTGCCCCCCATGGCATAGACGTCACTCAGGGCATTGGCGGCCGCTATTCTGCCGAAGTCTCGAGGATCGTTGACAATCGGGGTGAAGAAGTCCACCGTCTGAATAAGGGCGATCTCGTCCGTCAGCCGGTATACGCCGGCATCCTCCGAGTTCTCCCGCCCGACGATCAGGTTGGGATCGGTCTCGGGAGGCAACCCTTCAAGGATTTGCGCCAGGTCCCCCGGGCAGATCTTCGCAGCTCAACCGGCTGCCCGAACACTCTTCGCCAGCTCCACTTTCGACACAGCCTCCCCCTTTCCCGTAAGGCATTCCATTTCAGCTTTCGATTTCATCCATCGGTTTTTATTATAATCCACTTCGACAGGGATCAAAGAGGTATCGAACCATAATCTGCTACTGTCCCAGGATATAATGGAGAAAAATGCTTGCCAGCCCAAGGAAGGTAAAAAAGCCTCCTACGTCGGTGGCCATGGTCACAAATACGCTTGAACCCAGGGCCGGGTCGAGTTTCAGTTTTCGAAGAGTGATGGGAACCATGGCTCCGAAGAAGCCCGCAATGATCATGTTTGCCGTCATGGCCATCCAGAGGATGAGGGAAAGCCAGAGATTTCCGTACCAGAGATACGCGATGGCGGCCATGACCATTCCGCAGACGAGCCCGCTGAAGAAACCAACACCGATCTGTTTGATCAGAACGGGCCAGTTTCTCTTGACCTTGATTTCCCCCAGGGCGAGGGCTCGAACCACAACGGTCAGGGCCTGAGTACCCGCATTCCCGCCAAGTCCCGCAACAACGGGCATGAGGGATGCCAGGACAATGAACTGGCTGATGGTGTGGGAAAAGCGGCTGACCGTGTAGGCAGCCAGAAGCGCCGTGCAGAGGTTGACCAGCAGCCAGGGAACTCGAAGCTTGACCGAACGGGGCAGCGCGGTCGAGATTTTTTCATCGGCATCGAGGTTGGCCAGAAAATACATATCCTCGGTGGCCTCCTCGGTCATAACGTCATAGATGTCATCGTAGGTGATGATGCCGAGCAGGCGGTCTTCTGCGTCCACCACGGGGATTGCGAGAAAATCGTAACGAGTCATGGTCTTGGCGACGTTTTCGATGTCTTCGTCGGCGCGAACCGAGATCACTTTCTTGTTCATGACCTCTTCGACCCGGGCGTCGGGCCTTCCCATGATGAGTTCCCGCAGGGATACGAAACCTATAAGGTGGCGCGCGTGGTCCACCACGTAGGAATAGTAGATAGTTTCCTTCTTGGGCGCCTGAAGGCGGAGCTGATCGAGGGCCACCCGGATGGGAAGATCGGCGTGGAGAAGAGCGTAGCCGGTCGTCATGTACGCTCCGGCGGTGCCTTCCGGGTAGGTGATGAGCTTGAGGATATTCTGGCGTTCCGCCTGCATGAGCAGAGAGAGGAGCCGATCCTGGAACTGCTCGTCCAGTTCCTCGACCAGGTCTGCCCGGTCGTCCGGGCTCATCACGCTGATCAGCTCGACCAGCAGGGGTCGCGGAAGATGATTTAACGTCTCTTTCTGGATTTCGAAGGGAACGAATTCGAAGACGTTCATGGAATGGGGGATACCCAGAATCTCTATGCAGCGGGCCACTTCCCGGGGACGACGCAGGGCTGCCAGGCGTTCCGCGGCATCGGCGGGGTGGAGGTCCCGAAACATTTCCAGCAGAGCCTCACGGTCCTCTTCACGGATCAATTCCTGCAGTCTTTCGACCTGGGCCTGTTCAACCATGCCTTCCCGACCGTGTCCTTTCGCCTGAAACCTGCCTGTTGCCCGCCGTAGAATCTGCACCCCGACCCGGTGGAAACGACCAACCGAGCAGTATTCGCCCGCCATGGGGACTCCAACCGGCAGGTGACGCGGGATGCACAGGTCATCCGGATTATGGATGGGAATCCGCAAAGCAAAGCTGCGTACTTCTACCAGATGCGGAAGAGCATTTCAATCACCGTCGAGGCGAAGCGCAGGAAACAACCGAACTGTCCGCATCGAAAAGCAGGTGAAATGTCCACATGTTTCCACGGCGGGGGAAGGACCTTCACAGGTGTCGGAGAAAGGCAAATCCGGTCCGACGGTCGGTCAGCTTTCACGGCGCTGCATCTCACCCCCCGGAATTCACAGCCCGGTTTATCTCGTCCAGCGTGGTGAGACCGCGCAGCACCTTCTTCAGGCCGTCATATCGCATGGTCTGGAACCCCGACTTCCCGGCATGTTCATACACGTCGTACATGGAATCCCCTCGAGCGATCATGCTCCGCATCTTTTCGTCGGGGCACAGGATTTCATGAACGGCAATCGTCCCGCAATACCCGGTAAAGTTGCAGGATCTGCATCCCCTGCCCCTGTAAAAGCGGGCTTCTTTCCCATGCCCCCTGAACAGGTTCTCCATTTCTTCCTCCGATGCAGCATATTCCTCCCTGCATCTTTCGCAGATTCTGCGTACGAGCTTCTGGGACAGGATTCCCAGCAGGGATGAGGCCAGCACCACGGGTTTGACGCCCATATCCAGAATCCTCGCCACAGCCTGAGCCGCATTGCCCGCGTCGAGCGTCGCAAGAAGGAGACGCCCCGTCAAGGCGGCCTGGAACACGGCTTTCGCCTTCTCTTCATCACCTGCATTCCCCACGACGATGACCTCGGAATCCTGCCATATGCACGATTTCAACGCAGTGATGAAATCGAATCCCGCCGCCTTGTCCGGCCGGATTCGTGTGATACCGTCGACCCTGTATTCGATGGCATCTTCGATGGCGGTAATGCTCAATCCCGCTTTTTTCAGGTGATCGATCACGGCGAGAAGCGCAGAGCCCTTGCCCGACCCGGCAGGGCCGGTCACCAGGAAGATCCCTTGTGGAGCCTCGAAAATATTCTTCAGAGTATCCCGAATGGAGCCGGCAAAGGACGGGCCGTACAGGTCCGGGACATCTCCTGTCACCGGCTGCCCCTCGATGCGCAGCACCACTCTTTCTCCCCACACCGAGGGTACGCTGCAGAGCCTGAAAGCAACCGTCCGGGTCGGAAGTTTCAGGTTCACCCGCCCATACTGGACCGCATTCCGTTCGGCGATGTCGAGGTCGGCCAGGATCTTCAACCTTGCGATGACGGGGACAAAATGAATCTTCTCCATCCGGCAGCGATCCTGCAGCATGCCATCGATCCGAAACCGCACTCGAATCTTCTCGTCCGCCGGTTCGATGTGTATTTCGCCGGCCCGATCACGCAGACCGAGCAGTAGAAGAGTCTGCACGAAACCGACAACAGCCTGAGTCCCGGCAACCTTGTGGAGCTGCTCCCGGGTGAGTTCACCGATGTCATCGATGGGCAGGGTCTCCGTGACAATTTTCCTGGACAGATCCGCCAACTGCTCTTCCGACCTGTATTCAATCTCGATCGCCTCTTCGATCTCCTCGGGAAAGGCGAACGCCGGCTGGATGGAACTCGCCGCAATGTCCTCGGCCTGCCTGATCACATCCGGGTCCGTCGGGTTCGAAAGCGCCGCGACAATGCTGCTGCCCGACCGGTGCATCAGGAGAATGTGGTGTCTTGCGGCGAAGGATTCGGGCAATCGCCGGACAATTTCGCCCCGGCGCATGACGGATCCAAGATCCACGTAGTCCGTTCCGTTGGAATCGGCCCACATTCTTCCCAGCAATGTCCTGTCCGCCACACCCGCCCGGACGAGGTGCATCAAGACGGCGAAGGTGTCCTCCCCATATTTCTCGTCGAGCATCTCCGCCGACTCCTCGCCGACTATTCCCCTCGAAACCAGCATCTGCATAAACAACGTGTTCTTGGTCATGACAGCCCGCCTTGAAATCGACATCCCGTCCTCGATCACAGGGATCCGCACCCCTGTCACCACCCCGATGATGAAGCCAGGAACTCCGAATTGTCCGCAAAGCGGAGAGCATCCTCCAGGTCGATTCTTCCTTCCCTGACAAGACTCGACAGGCACAGATCGATGGACTCATAGTCTGCAGAGCCCCTTCGAACTTGAGTCGTTACCTCGCGCAGCCTGTTTTCGACGATCAGGTTCCTGATTTTAGAGCTGTTCAACAGCCTTTCATAGGCAACGACCACCCTCTCCGCCCCTTTCCCCGGAACCAGCCTCTGAGAAAAGACCAGCAGCAGCTTTTCGGAAATCCGCTGCCTCACGTCTGTCTGCCGCTGGACGGGAAAGCGATTCACCATGCTCTCGATGGCGGAAGCAACCGTGGAAGAAGCCGTGGCGGCTACAACCAGGCACCCCGAACAAACCGCTTCGAGGGCCGCTTCAATAGTCCCCGGGTCCCGCAGTTCTCCGATCATGACGACATCCGATGCCTGTTTCGACACCCCGCGAATCCCCTCGAAAAATGAAGCGGTGTCCGTCCCGACCTCCCTCTGGCTGATCATGCTCTTTTCGGGCCGGACGACATATTCCATCGGATCTTCAACCGTGATGATATGGCATTCCCTCTTCCGGTTGACGGTGTCGATCAGGGAAGCAGCGGTGGTGGTCTTGCCGTGGCCCGGGGGGGAAGTGACGAGTATGAGCCCCTTCGGCTTAAGGGCGATTTCTTCGATCCAGCCGGGAAGGCCGAGACGGTCGAGTGTGGGGATTGTGCCGGCGATGTGCCTGAGGACCATGGAAACGGTGTTCCTCTGCCGGTACGCGCTGACCCTGAAACGCCCGAGGTCTTCCAGGTCGATGGAAAAAACAAGTTCCTTCTTTTCAAGAAACCTCTCCCATTGCCCTTCGGTCATCAGGCCTTTCGCACAGGCCGCGCACTGGGCGGAAGTGAGTGCCGGCAGGGTGGACCGCCTGACCACGCCGAGTGTCTTCACGGCCGGCGGGAACCCCTCGCCGATGAGAATATCCGTTGATTCGCGAAAGAACGAATCTTCGAGAAGATCGCAAAGGGACATGACCCTTCCTCCACCGCCGCCATCGGAAGGAAGCTCCCTCGAAATCACTGCCGGCTTTGGCTCCGGCTTCCTCGAGGCCTCGAACTCGATCGCATCGGCACCGCGTATTCCCTGTGCATCGCTGCAGTCATCCAGGCCCGGCGCTCCCGGACTGCCCGCGGCTTCCACACGCGATATTCCAGCTTCAACGCCCTCCTGCAGCAACATTTTCGATACATCTCGAAGCTGCCCGGGTGCTCCAGGATCGTCCATCCATGGTTCCCCGGCAGGCGGATGCCCCCTAAATCCCCTCAAAGCATACGTCTCCCGGTTCTCTATCATCCCCGTTTCAGGCTCGTCCCGGGTGACACGGCTGCCCCTCGAAACATTCGTCTTTTCGTCTTCGGCGATCTCTTCCAGCATTCTGCCAAGGTCATAGGACTCGACCATGGGGAATCATCTCCTGCAGCGGCATAAATCGGCACATGACAAGGGTATTCCTTGGTCCGCACAGAAAAAGGGCAGGCGGCGGAACAAGTTGAAGGCAGGCTATTCTTACACAGCTTCCGACTGCAGGCAAACGATAGAATCCACCGGTGCGGGCTGCTTCGAAAAGGTCCGGATCCTTCCTGCATCTTCTGCATAAGGAATTCTTTAACCCCGAGGCAGAACTGCTCCAACCGGGATTACCGCGCGCATTTACCTTGAAACTTCAACGGGATTGCTCTAAGAAATCAACAAGGTGCAAACGAATTTCTCAGAAAAAACCAGGAACCGCCGGCAATCAGGGTGCTCTGAAGATGCGACTCACTGTCCCACGCAGACTTCCCGAAAGGGAAGAACGGTGGAAAACTCATTGCAAGGCCTGAAAGATGAGAATACTCCTGTGCAACAAGTATTTCTTTCTCAACGGGGGAACGGAAAGATACCTCCAGGATCTCCTGCGGCAGCTTCCCGTCGACGGGCATGAACCGATCCCGTTCAGCGTCCGGTACTCCAATAGCTGGGAGTCTCCTTACAACAGGTACTTTCTCCAGCCTCCCGGCTCCCCGGACGAAATGCATTACAGGAATGTCCGGCTCGGGGCGCTCAACTGGATACGCTACCTTGACCGGGCCGTGTATTCACTGGAAGCGAGAGTCCGCCTGTCGAAACTGATCGCCGATGTCGGCCGGATGGACATCGCCTACCTGCTGAACATATACAATTACATGTCGCCGAGCATTGTCCATACCCTCAGGCATCACCGCATACCCGTGGTGCTCCAGCTCGGCGATTACCATCTGGTCTGCCCATCCTATCTACTGCTCAGAAACGGCAGGCCCTGCACCCTCTGCGTAAAAGGCTCTTATTATCATGGGCTGAGATATCGATGCGTCAAGAACAGCACAGTGGCTTCAGCGGTCCGTGTTGCAGCCATGACCGTCCAGAGACTGCTCCGCCTTTACCAAAACCTCGATGCATTCGTGGTACCGTGCCTGTTCATGGGATCCATACTGGTCCAGGCGGGATTTCCCCCATCACGGATCCACCTCATCCCTTATCCGGTCTTTACAAGCGGTCACAGCTCAGCATCTCCAAGAAAGAACTACATCCTTTACTTTGGCCGCATAACCTATGAAAAGGGACTCGACACGCTCATCGGCGCGTACCAGCGAGCCATGCTCGCGGAAGACCTCGTGATCATGGGCAGAAGCTACGACGGCGAAGAAGAAAGACTTCGAAAGCTGATACGTCCGGAATGGAAGGACCGCATCCGTTTCATAGGGTTCAAGACCGGGGAGGAATTCTCACGCTGGGTGGCAGAAGCTCTTTTCACGGTGGTGCCGAGCCGATGGTACGACAATGCACCCATCAGTATTTATGAAAGCATGTCCTTCGAAACGCCGGTTCTCGCCTCACGCATCGGAGGAACACCCGAGCAGATCGTGGACGGCATTACGGGAAGATTGTTCGATCCCGATTCAGAAGCGGATCTGTGCGACGGCCTGAGATGGATGGCGTCGGACCGGCAGCGCCTGAGAAAGATGGGAGAGGCGGGGCGGGCATTTGTCCTGGACCGTCATGCCATGGAAAAACATCTCGGCCAACTCCTGGACTTGTTCCGGTCCGTTATCGAGAACAGCAGGTGCCGGTGAACGCGAGACGTCGAAAACGACGGGTGCCGGGCGGATCCGGCTGCTCCCATCCGATCTTTCGAATGGACAGATGGAGACAACATGGAAAAGGAAGAACCCATGGAGCGCATACACTTGGCCGTACTCACCTCGTAGCTCACCATAGGTGGAGCGGAGCAGCTCCTGTTGGCACTTTTGAGCCACATCGACAGCGGCCGCTTCCGGATCAGAGTTCTGTTTCTTCGGGAGCCCGGCCCGCTGGGGGAAGAAATCCTCAGACTCGGATACCCTCACCAATGCCGCATCATCGGATCGAAATTCGACATTAAGGGCATACGAAGACTGGCCGGCATTCTGCGCCGCGATAAAACCGATCTCCTGCTTCTGGTCAATCATCTGAACACCCTGTTCTACGGGACGATCGCCGGCAGGATCGCGGGGGTCAAAGCAATCGTGAACTGGCACAACGAGACTTTCAGAAGGTATCCCTTCCACGGGGCGACCATGCTCGGCCGACGCCTGCTCCACGTCGGCGTGGATCAGGTCGTCGCCGCATCCAACGGGCACCGGAAATACCTGGCGTCAGTCGAAAAGGTACCCGCGGACAAGCTGACCACCATCTACAATGCTGTGGACCCTTCAAGATTCGAGACAAACCTGTCCCGCTCGGAAGCCCGGTTTCGACTCGGAATCCCGCCCGACGCGCACGTGGTGAGCATGATAGCCGTGCTCCGCCCGGACAAGGCTCACGACATCCTCCTGCAGGCAGCCAGGATCATCGTCCGGAGGTTTCCCGGCACGGTGTTCCTGATGCTGGGAGACGGCCCCCGACGCCCGGTGCTGGAACACATGGCCTCGGAATTCGGCCTCTCGAACCATGTGCGGTTTCTTGGTTTTCAGAGACAGCTCGGGGATATTCTCGCCGCCGTCGATATCCATGTCCTGTCCACCTATCCCCGGCAGGAAACCCTTTCGGTTGCGGTAATCGAAGCCATGTCGGCAGGCATCCCACAGGTCTGCAGCCGTGTCGGATTCATGGATGAAATCGTGATACCCGGTCGAACCGGTTTCCTGGTAAACGTTGGCGATCCCGACGATCTGGCGGAAAAACTTCTCCTCCTGATCGAGGACTCCGCCCTCCGGGAAAAGATGGGAAGGGAGGCTCGAAACCTCGTGCTTCAGAATTTGACCGTGAACAGAATGGCAGGGGAATTTGAAAAGCTGTTCAAGCGACTCATGGGATGAAGCGAAAGAGACTCCTCCCCACCGCGCCAGGCCCGGGCAAACTCGACCTCTGCTGTCGTATCGATCGACCGAACCGGAGATCCCATGCCGATATTTCCCGTGCCCGGACGGACGGGGTTCGACACACATCTCGTGCCGCCGGACCTCGAGGCTCCGGCAAGCTCGGTCAGACCTCGATCATGCTTTCCTGCAACAGATCGATATCCTCGATTTCCTCTTCCAGGTAGGCTTTCAACTTTTTCTTCAGACGGCTTTCGATCTGGCGCACACGTTCGCGGCTGATTCCGAAGCGATCTCCGATTTCCTGCAGGGTCATGGGGTCTTCGGTGAGCAGACGCCTGTCGAAAATGACCGCCTCTTTTCCTTTGAGCTGCTGCCGGAACAGGTGGAGCTTGTCGTGGAGGATCGCCTTGGCTTCGCGGTCTGCAATCTGGTCGTCGACGGGCAGATCGTCTGAGGGCAGGAAGGACTTGTGTGTGTCCTCGGAATCCTCCTTCAAAGGACTGTCGAGGGAGATTTCCCAGCTGTTCAGACGCTGATCCATCTCGACGATCTCCGACTCCTTCACGTCCAGGCGATGGCTCAGCAGCTTGGGAGATGCCTCGATCCCCTGCGCTTCCAGCCGTTCCTTTTCCTTTCTCAGATTGAAGAACAGCTTGCGTTGAGCCTGAGTCGTACCGATCTTGACCAGCTTCCAGTTGTCCATGATGAACTTGATGATGTAGGCCTTGATCCAGAAGGATGCATAGTAGGAAAACTTGTAGCCCCGGTAGGGGTCGAATTTCTTGACGGCCTGCATCAGGCCGACGTTGCCTTCCTGGATCAGGTCCATGAGGTTCTGCATCCAGTACCTCTGGAAGTCCATGGCAATCTTGACAACCAGCCTGAGGTTGGCGGTGATGAGCTTATATCCGGCGTCGAGGTCGCTTTTTTCCCGGTAACGGATGGCAAGATCCGTTTCCTCTTCCCTGCTGAGAAGAGGATATCTTTTGATTTCATCGAGATACAGGCGAAACGGATCGAAGGAAACGGTCTGAGGCCTCTCCGAAATCGGAGTGTTGGAGGCCTGAACTCCGATGTCCGAATTACCCGAATGATCTGAAGAAAAACCGTTTTCTTCAATATCGGCGATCTTTGACTTCGTCATCACAAACTCTGTCCTTGAATCCCTGGTGAGTCTTGCTTTCCGGCAGAATACATACTCTCCCTTATTGCGAAGAATAAGACATTTCTTTCCTGCCTTTGTGAATACTAGTATACAAAACCCACCAAAACAAGCTGAAAAGAAAATTGTGGAGTATGCGAAACGAGGTGGAAAAAGCATTGCATTTTCAACCGGTCTTTATTATAAGAGCCGCACAAACAAAAGAAAAGGGGCGCTGAAGCCTCCTGGAAGGCCAGGCGCATGAGTCGCTCGAAGTCATGAAACCTCGCGTACCGGAACATATCGCCAGCCTGATACCGTACCCCCCCGGAAAGCCTATTGAAGAGTTGGAGCGGGAATACGGGATTGCCGGCTCCATAAAGCTGGCCAGCAACGAAAACCCGCTCGGGCCATCCCCCAGGGCCCTGCAGGCCATTGAGTCCGCGGTCGGCAGGCTGCATCGCTACCCCGACGGAAGCGGCTACTATTTGAGGAAAAGGCTGAGCGAAAAGCATGCACTGCCTTTCGACGGCATCGTTCTGGGCAACGGATCCAACGAGATCATCGAACTTGCCATACGAACCTTCCTTCTGCCCGGTGACGAAGTGGTCATGCCCGCTCCGTCTTTTCTCGTCTACAAACTGGCCGTGCAGACCATGGGAGGAAAGGCCGTCCACGTTCCACTCAAAGACTTCGCCATTGACCTCGAACAAACCAGCCGGGCAGTCACCCCCCGCACAAGAATCATCTTTGTCAACAACCCCAACAATCCTACCGGCACCATTGTTTCCAGGGCGGGCTTCGAATCCTTTCTGGACGGGATTCCCCGTGAAACCATTGTCGTGCTGGACGAAGCCTATATCGAATTCAACCGGGACCCCGACACCCCGCGGGGATTCGACTACATCGACCGCCGGGGACCTTACGTCGTTGTGCTGAGAACGTTCTCCAAGGCCTACGGTCTTGCGGGGCTCCGCATCGGTTATGGAGCGATGAATCCCGCGGTGGCGGATTACCTGAACCGCGTACGCCAGCCTTTCAACACCGGTCACCTGTCCCAGGTGGCTGCGCTCGCCGCCGTCGATGACGAAGACTTCCTGGAACAGACCCGGAACGCCGTGTGGGAGGGCATGCGTTATCTTTACACGGAAATCGAAAAGCTCGGACTCCCCTGCCTGCCGTCCCAGGCGAATTTTTTCCTGATCGAAGTGCCCGTCGATGCGAAGCGGGTATTTGAAGCCATGCTGGCTCAGGGGGTCATCATTCGTCCCATGAACTCCTATGGCATGAGTCGTCATATTCGGATCAATGCGGGGCTTCCCGAAGAAAACGAGCGGTTTGTAAAGGCCTTGAAGCTTACTCTGGATAATCTCAAGAGTTCTGCCTGATCGCATGATAATAGCAATAGACGGTCCCGCGGGAGCGGGCAAAAGCACGGTTTGCAGGCTTCTTGCGAGCGAACTGGGATATACCTACCTCGATACGGGAGCCATGTACCGGGCCGTAGCCTGGGCTCTGATTCGAGAAGGGATCGACCCGGGCCGGGAAGCACAGGTGTCGAGGCAGCTGCATCGGATTCCTCTGCGCTTCTCCATCATTAACGCCTGCCTCGTCATATCCTACCGGGACAGCGTGCTGGAGGAAGAACTGCGACTGCCGGAAATGTCCGAACTTGCATCACTCGTGTCCCGCATTCCGTCGGTGCGCGACTATCTCACCCTTCAACAGAAGGAACTCGCCCGCCAGGGCAGCGTCGTTGCCGAAGGAAGGGACATGACGACCGTGGTCTTTCCCTGCGCTCCAGTCAAGGTATACCTTACGGCGACATTGCCCGTCCGGGCCGGGAGAAGGCTCGCCGAATACCGGCAGAAGGGAATCGCCGCCGATTATTCCTCCGTGGAACAACGCATGCGCGAACGTGACGAAGCCGACGAAAACCGAAACCTCGCTCCGCTTCGCCCCGCCCCGGACGCCCATGTGCTGGATACTTCCGAACTCGATATCTCGGAAGTGGTCGCAATACTAAAGGAACTCGTTCGAACGAGCGCTCAGCGAGATTATTGTGCTATTTCTCACAAAAATTAACATTGCAATTTTATTTATTATTGGCTAGACTGATTGATTAAGAGTACGGCGCAAGCCAAATCCGGATAAGGGGGTAACAAACTCAATGGTTGACAAAGACAATTTGACACAACAGGACACGACAGAACTGGAAACGCAGTCTTCGATGTCGGAGAACGACGATCTTTCCTTCGACAGCGAAATCGAAGATATGGGCTCCATGCAGGATCTTTACGAACAGAGCTTCCGGAACATCCAGGAAGGCGAAGTGATTCGTGGAAAGATCGTGCAGATAAGCGACGACTTCGTCATGGTCGACATCGGGTACAAGTCCGAGGGCCAGATCTCCATACATGAATTCAAAGACGAGTCCGGGGTTGTCCGGGCCGCCATCGGCGACGAAGTGGACGTACTCCTCGAATTCCACGACGACGAAGACGGATCGATCCACCTGTCCAAGGAAAAGGCTGCCAAGATCAAGGTCTGGGACGACATCAGCCGGATCTACAACGAGGACGGTACGATCGAAGGCAAGGTGGTATCCAAGGTAAAGGGCGGTTTGGCGGTGGACATTGGAGTCCAGGCGTTCCTTCCGGGATCCCAGGTTGATCTCCGGCCCGTACGCAACCTGGAATTCCTGATCGGCCAGACCTTCCCGTTCAAGGTGCTCAAATACAACAAGAAACGCCGCAACGTTGTGCTTTCGCGCCGCGCCCTCCTGGAAAAGGAACGCGAGCAGATGAAGTCTCAGACGCTGGCGAACCTCGAGGACGGCAAGGTGGTGGAAGGCATCGTAAAGAATATCACCGATTACGGAGTCTTCGTCGACCTGGGAGGCATCGACGGCCTGCTTCATATCACGGACATGAGCTGGGGCCGGGTGGGGCATCCTTCGGAGATGTTCCAGATCGGCGACAAGATCAAGGTCATGGTACTCAGCTTCGACCGCGACCACGAACGCGTGTCGCTGGGCCTCAAGCAGCTGGTTGCCGATCCGTGGACCCAGGCCGAAGGCAAGTACCCCATCGGCACACACGTGAGGGGCAAGGTTGTAAGCCTGACGGACTACGGAGCATTCGTGGAGATCGAGGAGGGAGTCGAGGGGCTCATCCATGTTTCCGAAATGTCGTGGACCAAGAAGGTCAGGCATCCGTCCAAGGTCCTCAGTGTCGGCGACGAAGTGGAAGCGGTGGTTCTCAGCATCAACCCCGAAAACAAACGCATCTCCCTGGGCATGAAACAGCTCGAACCCAACCCCTGGGACATCATCGCCCAGAAGTATCCCGTGGGCACTACCATCGCCGGCAAGATCAAGAATATCACCGATTTCGGAGTATTTATCGGGATCGACGAAGGGATCGACGGCCTGGTGCACATCTCCGATATCTCCTGGACCAAGCGTGTGAAGCATCCTTCCGAGGTCTTCAAGAAGAACCAGGAAGTCCAGGCCATCGTTTTGAACATCGACAAGGAAAACGAGCGGTTCTCGCTCGGAATCAAGCAGCTTGAACCGGATCCATGGGAGAGTATTCCCGATCGCTATCCCCTTGGCAGCATCATCTCCGGGCCCATCACCAACGTGACGGATTTCGGCCTGTTCGTGGAACTCGAAGAAGGAATCGAGGGTCTCGTTCACGTCTCGGAGATCAGCAAGGAAAAGATCAAGTCTCCCATCGGCCAGTACAAGACGGGCGACAGGATCACCGCCAAGGTAATCAATATATCGCCCAAGGACCGCAAGATCGGCCTGTCCATCAAGAAAGTCGAGGAACAGGAAGAACGCACCAATTACGACGACTACATGCACAGCGCAAAAGCAGCTACGTCCAACCTTGGCGAACTGCTCAAGGAAGAACTGGAAGCCCGGGCGAACAACAACACGAACGACAAATCCTGAAGCTGCCTGCCTCCGAATCCGCGCCGTCTGCTCTTCACACCCGGTTTATGGTCTTCGCGCCTGAAACCGGGTGTTTGTTTTCCGGGTGTCGACGCTAATTTCATAGAGAGAATGTCGAATGAAACGACGCAACCTTTGGTTCATTCTCATCGCACTGATCATCGTATTCGGACTGATCGTGTGGGTTCTCGTGTCCGATTTCGAGCTCCTTTCCTCCTCTGACAGGATTGCGGTCGTGGAGGTAAGGGGCACCATTGCAAAATCACAGGACACCGTGAAGTCTCTCAAGGAATTAAGACAGGATGAATCCGTGAAGGCCATCGTGCTCAGAGTCGAATCACCGGGGGGAGGGGTCGGTGCGTCCCAGGAGATCTACCGGGAGGTCAGGCGGACCAGGGATGCCAAGCCCATAGTGGCCTCACTCGGGGGAATCGCCGCCTCGGGAGGATACTATGTTTCCTCTCCGGCGAACCGGATTGTCGCAAACCCGGGTACCATAACGGGAAGCATCGGAGTCATCGTCTATTTCCCTCGGCTGCAGGGGCTGTTTGACAAGATCGGCTACGGCATGACCACCATCAAGAGCGGGGAATTCAAAGACATCGGCAATCCCACTCGGGAGATGACCGATGAGGAAAGGCAGCTCCTTCAGAGCACAGTGGAGGAGACACACAACCAGTTCATTCGGGACGTGGCGGAGGGGAGAAATCTGCCCGAGGAAAAGATCCGGGAATGGGCCGACGGGCGCATTCTCATGGGGCAGGCAGCTCACCGCCTCGGCCTGGTGGACGAACTGGGAAACTTCGAAGACGCCGTCCGCATTGCGGCGAACCTTGCCGGAATCACGGGAGAGCCGGAGCTCATCTACCCGACCCGGAAGAGACGCTCGCTGCTGGAACTCCTTCTGGGAACCGAATTGAGTGAACGCGTCGATGTGCTGCTGGGAGGACCGGCCGGGTTCCTGAGGTATCAGCTGCCCATTTACCCTTGATCCATTCGGTGATCTTACCCGGTCCGGCGGCGTGATTTGAAGGAGTGAACTGCCGGCCTGCATCCACCGCATCGGCCTCCGGCCGGCATGACCGGGCCTTCACGTGAACCCGTGAAATACCGGGGAGGCCGGCCGGCCATGGTGCCGCCGGAGTTCGCGGTGTCGCAGACCGATTCATCGGTCCTGTTCAAGCCTTGAAGGAACTGACGTCCCCGGTGCCTTCCCTGAGCACTTCGGGGGTGTCGTCGATGAGGGAGATCACGCTGGAGGGTTTGCCGGGCACCGCTCCTCCATCGATGATGAGGTCGATGGCGTGGCCGAGTTTTTCCCTGATCTCCTGTGGCGTTCCCAGGACTTCGCCGGTTTCGGGATCCGAGGCGCTCGTACTGATCACCGGATGGCCGAGTTCCTCCACGATAGCCAGGCAGATGGGATGATCGGGGACCCGAATTCCAACGGTCTGGCGCTTCGTCAGCATGATTTTCGGAACCAGGCGCGAACCTTCCAGGACAAACGTGTAAGGGCCGGGAAGAAGCCTTTTCATGGTCTTGTACGCATAGTTCGTCACCTGGGCATATTCGGCGATGTTCTTGAGATCACTGCATATGAAACTGAAGGGCTGATGCTGGGAACGACGTTTGAGCTTGTATACCTTCTCGATGGCACTCTTGTTGAAAAGATCGCAACCAATCCCATAGTAGGTGTCCGTCGGATAGGCTATGATCCCTCCGTTTGCCAGGACTTCAACGATCTTCTTGATCTTTCGCGGTTCAGGATGCGTGGGATTGACTTCCAGAATCATGAGCAATCCTTTCTGGTTCAGGGTTGAGGAGCAGGTTCCCCCCGGCGCGCGATGCGCCCCTTGCCTGTGATGCCTTGGAAAGGTAATCTGTAGATTTCAAGTCGGGGGGTGTGAGTACGGCAAGGATGACAGCCTCCGGTGCCGAATGCACACGAATTGGTCCCCTTAGTGAGCATAAGGGCACGGAAGAGAGAAAGTCAAGATAAGAAAAGGAGCATGGAATTGAGTTCCGTCCGGTCAGACCCGGGCTTTGCGGCCATCGATGTGGGCTCTCACACCATCCGGCTTCTTGCAGCACGACTCGAGAACGACCACGACATGCGTCCCCTGCGGATCGAGCGCAGAATCACGCGGCTGGCCCGGGATTTTCAACAGGACGACACGCTTCGGCAGGAAAGCATTCGGGCCGGCATCGAGGTACTGAAGGAATATGCCTCTCTTGTCGAGCACCTCGGGGTGAACAGGGTTTCGTGTGGAGCGACGGGCGTGGTCAGGAAGGCCCGCAACAGGGACGTGTTTCTCGATTCCGCAAAAAAAGAAACCGGCTTGGATATCTCCGTCCTGTCCGAACAGGAAGAAGCCCTGCATTCGGCAAGAGGGATTCTCAGCGTTCTCAAGCCCCCGCCCGAGAGGATTCTCCTTTCTTTCGACCTGGGAGGCAGCAGCACCGAGTTCATCCTGGTCGACACGGAACGTCCGGAACCTCTCTTTGTAACCAGCGTCTTTGTCGGAGCCGCGACTCTCACCCAGTCTTACTTCGATCTCGAGCCGCCTCCGGCACTCAGCCTGAAAAGCGCGGAAGATGATGTTCGGAAATCCCTCGAGTCGACATTTGCCGCCTTGAAGTCGATCAGGAAAGAGAGTACACACGCGGATCGCCCCCTGCTTGTCGTGGGAACGGCGGGGACGGTGACCACACTTGCCGCCCTTTTTCTCAGGATGAGCGAATATGAGCCGAACCGGGTCAACGGCCTGGTCCTGCACGAACCCTGGCTCTCGGAAACCATCCATGCCCTGGCGGCTCTTCCCGTTGCAGCCCGCCGCAGCCTGCCCGGACTTGAAGCGGGCCGCGAGGACATCATCCTGGGAGGAGCCCTCATCGTGCGGGAGATACTGAGGGGCCTGGGCACAGACCGCCTGACCGTTTCGGACGCAGGACTGCTGGAAGGCCTTCTCATCGACCTTATTGAAAAAAGTCTCGGTCGGCCCCGCCGGCTGCTGACCCCCTTGACATGGCGGTTCCAATAGGAGTAAAGCCCCACAATGTGCAGTTTCCATGATTAGAATCAAGAATGGAGAAACTCGATGGACAATATCCAGCATCACGCTATACCCGAGGCACTGACTTTTGACGATATCAGTCTGCTTCCGGACTTCTCGGACATTCTGCCCCACGAAACCGACGTCACGACGCGACTCACCAGGGATATACCCATGAGAATCCCGCTTACCAGCGCGGCGATGGACACGGTCACCGAGGCGGAGACGGCGATCAGCATTGCCCGCGAGGGAGGGATAGGCATTATCCACCGGAATATGTCGATCGAGCGCCAGGCCCAGGAAGTCAACAAGGTCAAGAAATCGGAAAGTGGCATGATTGTCGATCCGGTCACGGTGGAACCCGATCAGAAGATCGGCGATGTGCTCGCCCTGATGGCCAGATACCGCATCTCGGGCGTACCGGTGGTCAAGGGAGACCGGCTCGTCGGCATTATCACCAACCGCGATCTGCGTTTCGAAACCGACGAAAACATCAAAGTCTCCGAGGTCATGACCAAGGACGACCTGGTGACGGCCCGTGTGGGCATCTCGCTGGAAGAATCGAAGAAGCTGCTTCAAAAAAGAAGGATCGAGAAACTGCTCGTGGTCGACGACCAGGGGCGTCTCAAGGGGCTGATCACCATCAAGGACATCATGAAGATCAAGAAATATCCCAACTCCTGCAAGGACCATCTCGGCAGACTTCGCGTGGGAGCCGCCGTCGGCGTCGGCAGGGACACTCCCGACAGGGCGGCGGCACTCAAGGCGGCGGGAGTGGACGTCATCGCCGTGGACAGCGCTCACGGCCATTCCAGGAACATCATCGAGGCGGTCAGGCAGATCAAGACCCGGTTCCCCGATCTGCAGGTCATTGCGGGAAACGTTGCGACGGCGGCAGGCGCACAAAGGCTTATCGACGCCGGTGCCGACGCGGTGAAGGTGGGAGTCGGCCCCGGGTCCATCTGCACCACCCGTATTGTGGCCGGAGTCGGCGTGCCGCAGGTCACCGCCATCATGGATTGCTACAGGATCTGCAGCAGGCTCGGAGTCCCCGTCATCGCCGATGGAGGAATCAAGTACAGCGGAGACGTGGTCAAGGCCATTGCGTCCGGTGCCGACTGCGTGATGATCGGAGGCCTGTTTGCCGGAACGGAGGAAAGCCCCGGTGAAACCATTCTCTACCAGGGCAGAAGCTACAAGGTTTATCGTGGAATGGGCTCCCTGGGAGCCATGAAGGAAGGCAGCAAGGACAGATACTTCCAGGACGAAGTGTTCGAACCCAAGAAACTGGTCCCGGAAGGCATCGAGGGCAAGGTCCCGTACAGGGGACCCATCGCTGACATCGTTCACCAGCTCATCGGCGGACTTCGAGCCGGAATGGGCTACCTGGGGTGCAAGACCCTCGACGAGCTTCGGTCCAAGGCGCGCATGGTGCGCATCACCAGTGCAGGTCTTCGCGAAAGTCACGTGCACGACGTCATCATCACGAAGGAAGCGCCCAATTACCAGGTGGATCTCAAGTAACGGGCACCCGCACGGCCAAAGGAAAGAATCTGCCATGTTTGATCACCTCCATGAAGAACGCATCCTCATCCTGGATTTCGGATCGCAGTATACTCAGCTCATTGCCCGCCGAATCAGGGAAAGCCATGTGTATTGCGAGATTCACCCATACAACCTGGCCCTTGAAGTCATCAGGGCCTTCGAACCCAGGGGGATCGTCCTATCGGGAGGTCCATCGAGTGTCCATGACGAAGGGGCGCCTTTCTCCGATCCCGCCCTGCTCACCATGGGCGTTCCCGTCCTGGGCATCTGTTATGGGATGCAGCTCATGGCTCAACAACTGGGCGGGACAGTAGAAAAGGCGGACCGGCGTGAATACGGTCCCGCAGTCATGGATATCGACAATCCCGTCGAGCTTTTCCGGGATGTGGAACGGGAGGGAGTGCGTGTGTGGATGAGCCACGGCGACCGCATCCTGGAGCTGCCTCCCGGTTTTTCCGTCCTCTCCCGCAGCGGCAACTCTCCTGTCGCGGCCATGGGAAACCCCAAAGCCCATCTTTACGGCGTGCAGTTCCATCCCGAGGTGGCCCATACACCCTGTGGAAAGGACATCCTCGAAAATTTCCTCTTCCGCATCTGCCGCTGCCGGCCCACCTGGACCATGAAGTCCTTTGTGGAATCCACCATCGAAAACGTGCGCGAGCGTGTGGGGAGCGATCATGTCATCTGCGCACTCAGCGGAGGAGTCGACTCGTCCGTCGTCGCCGTGCTCCTGCACAAGGCCATCGGCCCTCAGCTGCACTGCATCTTTGTCAACAACGGCCTGCTGCGCAAGGGAGAGGCGGAGAGTGTGCGCAGGATCTTCTCGGATCATTTTGAAATCGACCTGATCTACGTGGATGCCTCCAATATTTTTCTCGAACGCCTTCGTGGAGTGAAAGACCCCGAGAGCAAGCGCAAGATCATTGGGAACCTGTTCGTCGAGCTGTTCGAGCAGGAGGCCGCTCGACTCGCCGACGCCAGGTACCTCGCCCAGGGGACTCTCTATCCCGACGTGATCGAAAGCGTCTCCTTTAAAGGGCCATCGGCCACCATCAAGACTCATCATAACGTGGGCGGCCTTCCCGAGAGGATGAAACTGCGCCTGATCGAACCTCTGCGAGAACTGTTCAAGGACGAGGTGCGGCTCGTGGGCAGAGAACTGGGACTGCCCGAGCGCATCATCATGCGCCATCCGTTTCCCGGGCCCGGGCTGGCCATCAGGCTTATAGGGGATGTGACCGCCGAAAACCTGGAGATCCTCAGAGAAGCCGACAGCATCATACTCGAGGAGATCGAGGCGTCGGGGTGGTACGAGCATGTGTGGCAGGCATTTGCGGTTCTTCTGCCCGTGCGGTCCGTGGGAGTCATGGGGGATGAACGCACCTACGAGCAGGTGGTGGCTCTGCGGGCCGTCGAGAGTGTGGATGCCATGACGGCTGATTGGGCCAGGCTTCCCTACGAAGTCCTTCAGCGCATATCGAATCGAATCATCAACGAGGTAAAGGGCGTCAACCGGGTGGTGTACGATATATCTTCCAAGCCGCCGAGCACCATCGAGTGGGAATGATCCTGTCCAGTTTCCGTGAAGGGTTCATACACGCCGGCGACAACGAAACGCGACAACTTTTTTTCGGAAGGCCCCCTGCAGCGGGGGTGGGTACATTCAGCCAATGCGGGAGAAGACCCTCCGATTTTACAGGTTTCAGCATCGAGACAGGAGGAACTGGTTCTCCTTTCAGGTTCGGCACAGGGAGACGGACCTGTGGATCCGGGCTCATGCCGACCTGCGCAGGGAAGCACATTCGGCCGTCGTGAACTTCCGGCATCAGTTGGAAACTTACATTTCCAGGTTTCCTTCCTTCCTCGAATCCCTGGAGCCTCTTCCCGACGATCCGCTGGCACCCGAGCTGGTACGCCGTATGCTGCAGGCCGGCCTGGCGGCTGGAGTCGGCCCCATGGCCGGGGTGGCGGGGGCAATGGCCGAGGCGGTCGCGGTTTACCTCGAACCCGCCTCTCCGTCCATTATCGTAGAAAATGGCGGGGACTGCTTTCTCGATCTCGACGAGGATACGGTGATAGGGGTCTATGCCGGCAAAGAGTCCCCTTTCAGCGGGAAAATCGGGCTGAGGCTCACCGCGGATCGATTTCCCATCGGCGTCTGCACGTCGTCCGGAACCCTGGGACACTCGCTGAGCTTCGGGAAAGCGGACGCGGTGACCGTCCTTTCCCGGGATGCCGCGTCGGCCGACGCCGCCGCAACCGCACTCGGAAACCTTGTGAAAAGCCCCGGGGACATTGCGGCAGCCCTGGAAAGGGCGCCCGACATACCCTGTGTCGAAGGCGTCCTGATCCTGGTTCGAGACAGGATGGGAATATGGGGCAATCTCGAACTCGTGCGACTCTGAACTGTTCCTCCAGGCCCGCGCTGCAAAAAGATCTTGTGTTTTCTCAGTCGGTTGCTATAGTAATATTTCTGATAACGGATGAAAATTAATGGATTAAGCATCCCCGACTTTCGTGGAGGCCATGCGCGTCGTTGTAATGTCCGATACCCACCTGAGCCGGGTCACCGATCCGTTGAGGTACCTTTGTGCCCGGCATTGTGAAAATGCGGACATGGTGATCCATCTCGGAGACATGGAGAGAAGTCCGGTCCTGGATTATCTCGAGCAGTATCACCTCGAGGCCGTGGCGGGGAACATGGACGATCATCTCATACGCGAACGGCTGCCATCGAAAAAGATTCTGCGCATCGAAGGCCGGCGCATAGGAATCATTCACGGGTGGGGGCCCTCCCATTCCCTCAGGCAGAGGCTGCTGTCCGAGTTCACGGGTGTGGACGCTGTTCTTTTCGGTCATACTCATGAGGCATTGCAGCACATCGAGGATGGAGTGCTCTGGTTCAATCCGGGCTCGGTTTTTGCCGGCCGGGGAGCGCTGCCCGGGAGCCTGGGAATCCTGGAAATCGAAGACCGGATACGGGGCAGGATCATTTCGGTCGAGGAGTAGGTCATGCAGAACCTGTGGGCCCCATGGCGAATGGAATATATCCTGGGGAAAAGGGAACCCTACTGCATATTCTGCCCCGAAGGGGGCGGACATACGGACGAGGAGCGGCTCATCCTGTACAGCGGCACGCTGACCATGGTGATGATGAACAAGTATCCGTACAACAACGGGCACCTGCTGGTTGCTCCCTGGAGGCATGTCGCCACGTTGGAGGAACTGCACGAGGATGAGATGCTTGCCGTCATGAAATGGATCAGGAACTGCACGAAGATTCTCAAGCGGGTCATGAAGCCGGACGGTTTCAACGTGGGTCTGAATCTCGGAACATCCGCCGGCGCCGGGGTGAAGGATCACGTTCATTTTCACGTGGTGCCCCGCTGGCAGGGGGACACCAATTTTCTTACGGTTCTGTCTGACGTCAGAAGTATTCCCGAGCACCTGAAGCAGTCCTATACCAAGCTGTTACCCCATTTCAAAAAGGAGAGCATTCATGAGGTGGTTTAAGCTGGGCACTACTGCTCTAGTCGTGGGTCTCATCGCATTGTTCATCAACCAGAATCTGTCCACCTTTCGAAACCCCATACCTTTTTCTCTGAACCTGTATATCACTCAGAAGATCGAATGGAGCCATCACCTTTACACGCTTCTGATTCTCACGGCCGCACTGGGATTTTTCGTAGGTGTCGTTGTGGCGATGCGCCCTTATCTCCATGTCCGCCGCCAGCTTGCCGTGGAAAGACAGGAGAAAAAGCAGCCTGCGACTCCCCAGGAATCCAAGCCTGGAACGGGGGGGAGTGCAGAAGCTTCTCACTCTGCAACCTAGGACGGCGATGAAACAGGCGCCACTCTGCGACTAGTCGTAACCGGGCAGTCGAATGGATTGCCGTTGATGTCTGTGCTGGCGGCAGTTCATACATCGAGATCCTCCTTGTATGCGCCATTCAAGCGCCCAATGGGTCTGCGGCGGTATCCCGCAGGGGCGCCCGCAGGGGCATTTCTTCCCGTGAAGGCGGATCCGGCAGGGGCGGTTCGCGAACCGCCCCTGCAATCACCCGTGATTACAATGATTCCATGTAAATGATTCGGCATGATCACCCCTTCATCCCCGTTTTTCCTTCAACAGCGACCCAGGGATCGGGCCGGGAGGTCATTCACCGGCCCGGCTGTCCTTTAATCGGGCATCCCCTGCCTGTCGGAAAGGGAATACTTTTCGAGGTACCCTCGAGGCGTGACCATCCAGCCGTTCCAGACATAGGTTCTGCTGTTTCCTACAATGACTACGGACTGCATGTCTACCTCATCGAAAGGGATTTCCTCCAGGGTGGTAAGGTGTTTCCACTGGCCCTTGCGCATGGCCTGCCGAACAATGGCGACGGGAGTCTCGGGGCAACGATGGCGGAGCAGCACCTGTTGAGCGGCTTCAAGGAGATCCGGCCGGGCTTTGCTGCGGGGGTTGTAGATTGCGAGAACAAAATCGGCGGATGAAGCGGCTGTCAGCCTTTCCTGTATCAATGGCCATGGAGTGAGGTGGTCGCTCAGACTGACGGCTGCAAAATCATGCATCAGGGGCGCTCCAAGCAGGGACGCCGCCGCGTTGAACGCCGCTACTCCCGGGATCACGCGTATGAACAGGTCGACCGGTCCCTCCGGTTGTCCATCCGGCGGCGCCGTTCGCAGATCTCTTTCCCTGCAGAGGTCGAAAACCAGGCCGGCCATACCATAAATCCCGGCGTCTCCGCTCGATACCAGCGCGACCTTTTCACCTGCCACGGCATGATCGATGGCCTGCTGGCAACGTTGGACCTCCTTGCGCATTCCACTCGAAACGACTGTCCTGCCCTCGACCAGTTCGGCGATCAGTTCGATGTAAGTCTTGTAGCCGAACACGATCGAGGCAGAAAGCAGTGCGTCGAGGGCTTCAGGGACCATGTATGAGCGGTGGCCCGGTCCGAGACTGATTACGGAGAGCTCACCCGGGCCACGGCCACGGTGGCGTTTGCCGTCTTCTGTTTCGGAATGAGGATTTCGTCCGCCCGGGCACTCAACTTGGCTGTCGCTTCGCATACACTCTGAACTCCTATATGTTTTCCCACCATGTCCGATGGGTTGGGAACCGAAATCTTCCCGGCTTCGTCCCTCGAGTAAAAGTAGATCGGCCGGTTCAGTATTTCAGCAGCCTCGATAATCCCCTGCTCGTCCGCCTTCAAATCCACGCTTGCAAGGTTTCTCACGGAAAGCAGTGAGAGCCCGAATTTGAGAAAAACCTTCCTGATCAAGCCCACGATCTCATCCGAAGCCGTCGACCGATTGCATCCAACGCCGATCACCAGGTTGCGAGGGCGCAGCTTGAGGCATCTCACCCGCCGGGGAGCGAGGCGCTCGGAGGCCCAGACTCCAGGAACTGACCGGATGAATCGGTGTTCCTCCATCGTCTGTCCCGCCCAATCCGGCGAGGAAACCGGCGCACTGTCGATCGAGTTCCCCCTCCGCACCGATCTGCAGATTCCCGGTGATTCCTCTTTGGAAGGAGCGGAACCGGGGCAGCACATCACGTTCGGAAAAGATTCGAAAAAGGGCCTGATTCTTCCGCCCGGATCATAGATCCAGGTGGCTTCGTCTTCGAGAACGGCTCGGCTGATTTGCTTCACCATCCCGATGTTTTCGATATCGAAACCCTCCTGCACGGCGACCATGTCGACGGCCGGTTTGCCTCGGACATCCGAAGCAGTCGTGATGACAGCCCTGCCGCCCACCTTCTCAGCCACCTTTTTCGCCAGCAGGTTGGCTCCCCCCAGGTGCCCTGAAACCAGGCTGACGGCGTATTCCCCGTTTTCATCCACGACCACCACGGCGGGATCCACGGTTTTGTGGGAGAGGAGCGGCGCGATGAGGCGAACGACGATGCCCGCCGCCATGATACACACGATTCCGTCGTAGGACTCCCAGATGCCGGGAAGGAGGTCCCCCAGGCGATCAAAGCTCCTGCATCCTTGCATCCCATGCCACGCCGGCAGAAAACAGTCGCTCCCCTCAAACCGGGACGCAAGCTCCAGGGCCAGCTCTCCTCCAGCGCGGGTGAGAGCGACAATAGCTACGGAGGATTCAGGTGTTGTGTTTCGCCTTTCGGAATCCATGGCTGAACGATGCGTCATAAAGTTTCGATTTCCTGACCGGAGTCCCCTTGTGTGCGGCAAAGACTTCTCCGATCATGATGATTGCCTGGCGCCTGATATCCTCGGCCTTGACCTTCGAGGCTATATCCTCCAGTGTGCCTTCGATCAACAGTTCATCGGGCCATCCCACCCTGTAGGCAACCACAACGGGGGTCTCCGAAGGATACGTCGAAGAGACCTCCGAAACCACCTTCTCGATCTGTCCCACGCTGAGGTATATCACGAGAGTGGCCTGGTGGGCAGCGAGAGATCGAAGGTTTTCCTTCTCCGGGACAGGAGTTTTTCCCGCCAGGCGGGTGAGAATCAGCGTCTGGGAAACCTCGGGCAGGGTGAGTTCCTGTTTGAGAGCCGCCGCCGCCGCGAAAACCGCCGAGACTCCCGGCACCACGCAGCAGGGAATTCCATCCCGGTCCAGGAGTTCCATCTGCTCCCGGATAGCCCCGTAAAGGCTCGGATCCCCGGTATGCAGGCGCACCACCTTTTCAGCGCCGCGATATCCCTCGACAAGGAGTGCATGGGTTTCATCGAGAGTCAAACCCGCGCTGTTGAATACCCGGCATCCTGTTTTTCGCTGTTCGAGCAGCACTTCCGGAACGAGGGAGCCCGCATAGACAATACGATCGGCTTCCTGCAGCAGTCTTTGGCCCTTCACCGTGATGAGCTCCGGATCTCCGGGTCCGGCTCCCACAAAATATACGGGATAGTTCATAGAAATTCCTTTCAAGTCCGGCCGTGATGCAGACGGGCCAGCCCTGCCCGTCAAACAACCCACCTGCCCGGCAAAGAGCGGCCCATATCCTTCGTCAGGCCGACTCGCTCCTGCAGGCCTTGACCACGAATACGGGATTGAGGGCGTGCAGGCGCATGCTGCTGCCAATGGGAAGGGAACGGTTCACCTGGAGCTGCAAAACGGACATATCGAAAGACCTGTCCTGCCAGAAGGACCGGGCAGCCTCGAGCGTATCGAGGGTCACAGCAGTCTGGACCACTCTGCCACCGGGTCGAAGGCGGGAGGCTGCCTGGTTGAGTATTTCCACCAGGTCCGGGCCGCTGCCCCCGATGAAAACCCGGTCCGGATCGGGCAGCCGGCTCATCACATCGGCCGCGCTGCCGTGGACCGGCTGAACATTCCGGCAGCCGAACCGTCTGACGTTTTCGACCAGGTCACGATAACGCGCCTTGTTCCTTTCCACGGCGAAGATTTTCCCCAAAGAAGCGATGCGAGAGGCCTCAATGGAGACAGACCCGCTCCCCGAACCCAAGTCCCAAAGTACGAGCCCCCTTTCGAGGCCGAGGAGAGCCAGGACCACCGCCCGGATTTCGAGCTTGGTGATGAGTCCGGCCTCGTGGGAAAAAACTTCCTCGGGCAGTCCGAACACCGGCAGCCGGGGCAGTGGTTCCTGAACGCCCGGCGACCCTGGTTCTCTGAAAACCCCAACCAGGTTGAGAGGGGAGAACCGGCCATCGAGGGCTTCTTCGAGAGAAAACCGCCGCACCTTCTCGCCGGGCAGACCAAGGTCTTCGGCCACCACGAGGAATCGATCACTGAATCCTTCGCGGATCAACTCCCGGGCAATCCACTCGGGTGTATGCCCGGGGTCGGTGAACAGGACCATCCTGTCACAGCAGGTCAATTCATCCAACCAGGAAACCCCGGCGTGTGAACCGCTCCTCCCATGAAGACTGAACACCCGTACGTCCTCCCACGGCTCCGCCAGCCGGGAGAAAAAGGCCTGCACGCTGGTGATGTTGGGCAGGACCAGCACCCGGTCTTCTCCAACGGCCTGCACGAGCCTTCTGCCTATGCCGAAGAAGAGGGGATCCCCCGATGCGAGCACCACCGTGCGCCGATCTTTCGAAGCCTGTGCCACTCGATGAAGGAATGTATCGAGGGACGAATCGATCGGGATTCTCTCCCCCCCGTGTTCGGGGAATTCGTCCAGGTGCCTTCCGCCACCCGCCAGCACTTCGGCATGTCGAATCCAGCTCAAAGCCTTTTCGCTGAGATCGGCCTTCCCCATCCCCATCCCCACGAGAACCAACAGGGGTGGATGCCAGCTGTCAGGATCGAGCCTCGAACGATCATGTATCATTGGGTCACATCCATCAGGAGGTTTCCGCTGTAATCGAAAAGCAGCAGACGCACCGAACAGGCCTCTCCCGCGATCTGCGCCGACTGCCTCAGCGCTTCCCGGGAGACGTCTTCGATCACACTTATAGCCTTTTGTTCGAGCAGCAGTTCGAGGGCGTGGCGGGCGGTGTTGGCCGACCTGATTTCGTCGCAGAATCCGGCTGTGAAGCCTCTGCGTCGAGCCGCATCGGCCAGAGGACCCAGGTCGAGCGGCACGGTATGGGCATGAGTATACGGATGTCCCTGTGCCATCTTGACTACCTTTCCGAAAAAGGCGCTGTGGATGATACCGCGAAAACCCTTGCGGGAAGCCTCCCTCACCGAAAAGTCGAAGAAATCCGCGACCTGGACAAAGGATTCGGGAGGCAGCCCCGGCAGGATCCGACCAGCCAGCTTCTCGCTCTTTCCGCCCGTTGCAAGAACCACCTGCCTGCACCCTGCGGATGCCGCAACCGAAAGCGACACCCGTACGGTGTCCTCGTATGCTTCATGTGAAAAAGGCTTCACAATCCCTGTGGTTCCCAGGATGGATATCCCACCGGCAACACCCAGCCGCGGGTTCAGAGTATGCCGCGCCAGTTCTACTCCCCTGGGAACCTCGATCTCCACCTCGACCAGCAGACCGTTCGAACCGGGAAACGGCTCCCCGAAAGGCAGCAGGATGTGCGGCATGGATGAACGGCAGGGCTCAGTGTTCTTCGAATGCCCTGGCAGAGCAGTACAGGAGTGCAGCTTCAATTCTTCGACCAGATTCAGGGCAAGCATCTGCCGGGGCACGGGATTGACGGCGGGCTCCCCGACAGCCGCCGGCAGCCCCCGCCTGGTGACCACTCCCACTCCCTTGCCCGCAAGCACGCATATCCCCGCGCAGCCGCCTTCCCCTGTGATCCCGTCAAGCATTCGGGAACCGTCCGCTCTGTTGCGGGAGCATCTCACCGACGTCTTGATTTCCGCTCTGTGTGTCACATCGGGGTCGTCCCCGCCGTCCTTGATCACCCGGGCCCACGCCTTCAGCCCGTCGAAGCCGCAGCCGTCAACGAAGACTGGAAGATAATATCCAAGAGGCAGCCGAACTGCGACAACGGAAGGAGACCGGCCCGTCAGAAGAAGCCGCAATGCGGCCCTGGCGGCGGCAGTTGCCGCCGTGCCGGTGCTGAACCCGCAGCGCAGCCTTTTCCTTTTTTTGGAGCTCTTGTCCCCGTCTTTCTCCGCACCTGGTTTCATGCGACCTTACCTGGAAACGGACCGGGGGCCTGTGGGGTGGAGCATGTCGGCCAGCTGTTCGACAGCATCCACGCACCGGGGACCCGGACGTGAAAAGATGAATTCATCGGCAAACATGACCCTGCCCTCGCGAACCGCTTTCAGGCGATCGAAGTGAGTCCTCTTTGCGGGATCCACGGGATTCCTGTTCATGGGCCCCACCTGCACCACGTAGAAATCCGGGGCCTCAAGCAGAAGGGCTTCCAGGCTGTACTGCACGATGGCCCTTTCGTTTCTCAGGACGTTGATCCCGCCGGCCGCCTCGATGATCCGATCGACGATCGAACCCTGGCCTGCACCGGTGAGCGGTTCGGCTCGGATCTCGAAAAAAACCCGAGGAACACCGCCCGCCCCGGACCGGCGTTTCTTCACTTCGTTCAGCCTTTCCTCGAGCCCGGAAACGACCTTGCCGGCTTCCTTCTCCTTCCCTGCAAGAGTACCCAGCCTGGTCATGGTGGAAAATATTCCCTCGAAAGTCCTGGGGGCAAACACGGCGACAGGGATGCCCGCAGCCCGAAGGCGTTCGAGGTCGACGGCAGTATCTCCCCGGGTCGCACTTTGAATCACCAGGTCAGGCTTAAAGCCGATAATCATCTCGATATTGGGCCTCATGTGCGTTCCCACAGACGGCAGCTTTTCGATGCCAGGCGGGTATTGATCGGCCTGCGTGCGCCCCACCAGCCGGTCTCCGGCTCCAATGGTGAACAGCATTTCGGCGAAGGCTCCGTAGAGCGGTATAATGCGCCGGGCCGGCTGATTCAGGGATACCCTGCTCCCCGTGTCATCCTCGATGACAACAGACGCGGAGGCATTCCGCGGCAATACCATTATGACGGCCGCAATCAGGAGGACTCCAGCCCGGCATGTCATGGACAAACGATTCACGATATTTCCTTTCTCCGGTGCCTGGCGGATTCCGGTCAGGGCAGAAAAACGACCTGTTTTTTGTTCGTGCCGCTGATGGCCTGGACCATGACCGGCGTTTCGTAGATCTTTTCCAGCAGCTCGGAGGTGAGCACGGAATCGACCGGGCCATCGGCGGCCAGCCAGCCTTCTTTCAGAAACAGCATCCTCCGGCAGAAGAGTGCAGCCAGGTTCACATCGTGCATAACGGCAATGACTGTTATTCCTTCGTGGCGGTTCATGCGATCGAGCACCCGGAACACCTGCAGCTTCCTGTGAATGTCCATGGCCGAAGTGGCTTCATCCAGCAGGAGGACCGGGGTCTCCTGTGCAAGCGCCTTGGCCATGATCACACGCTGGCGTTCTCCTCCACTCAGAGCCGTGATGAGACGCTGGGCAAACATGACGGTATCGGTGATGTCCATGGCACGCTCCACGGCCTCTTCGTCCCTCAGCGTATCGAGCTGCCACCGGCCCTGGTGAGGATAGCGGCCCATCCGTACAATATCCATGCAGGAAAAAGGAAAACGCAGTTCGCCGTCCTGGGCCACGACAGCCATGCGCCTTGCGCGATCCTTGTGTTTGAGGCGGTCGACCGGGGTCCCGAGGATCTCGATACTCCCCTTCCGAGCCGGCACCACACCGCTCAACGCCAGTACCAGCGTCGTCTTCCCCGCTCCATTCGGCCCGAGTACACCCACAAACTCACCGCGCCGGACCGTGAATGAAACGCCCTTCAGCACATCCCGGCCGGGATACCCGCAATGGACGTCTTCCACCTGGATCACAGCTGGAGGTATTTCTTGCGGTGCAGAAGCAGATAGCAAAAGAAAGGTCCTCCCAGGATGGCGGTCACGACTCCGACGGGCACCTCCTGCCCGCCCGGAAGGAGGCTCCGCGCAAGGGTATCCGAAACAAGAACGAGCAGTCCCCCGAGGAGTGCGACCGCGGGCAGCAGCCTGCGGTGACCCGGCCCTATAGAAAGGCGCACGAGATGGGGAACCACAAGCCCCACAAAGCCGATGATTCCGCTCACAGCCACTGCGGCTGCCGTGACGAGCGACGCCGCCAGCAGAAGCCGGAATCGCACACGCTGTACGTCAACTCCCAGCTGCTGGGCCTGCACATCCCCCAGGCTGAGAAGATCGAGTTCCCTCGAAAAGCACGCGATGATCAGTCCTCCCGCCAGCAGGTAGGGAATCACGAGCATCACGTGCGACCAGCTCTTTCCTGAAAGGCTCCCCATGATCCAGAAGACGATGGTTGAAACGGAATCCTCGTTCAGGCTCTTGAGCAGGCTGATCCAGGCGGACAGAAAGGTAGAGACGATGATTCCCGCCAGGACCAGGGTGGTGGCATGTATGCGGCCGTCCATGCGCCCCAGGAGATACACCAGGTAAAGGGCTCCCACGGCACCCGCAAAAGCGGCCACGGGCAGGGCGCTGATTCCCAGAAAATGAATGCCTCCCCAGCCGAGCAGAATCGCCAGGGAGGCACCGAATGCCGCCCCCGTCGAGACTCCCAGTGTAAAGGGATCCGCCAGCGGGTTGAGCAGTACCCCCTGGTAGACCGCTCCCGCCAGAGCCAGCGCGGCGCCTACCGTCAGCGCCAGGCAAACCCTGGCCACCCGTACATGAATAACGATGTAGCGCACCGTATCGTCGATGTCCGCTGCAGCGGCAGGGGAAAGAAGGGAGAGCAGGAGTCTCCACACGGTCTTGTAGGGAGTTTCGAAGGAGCCTATGCCCGAGGTGAGAAAGGCCGCCAGGACAATGGTGAGCAGAAGGGATCCCCAGCAGAGGACGGCCCGCGAAGGAATGCGGGAAACCGGGGAAGAATGCGGGAGCGGACTTCGACCGTCGACGTGCTCGCTTTCTATGTTCCCTCGTCCTCCCGCCATATTCCGCTTCTTTTCAATCGGTATCCGGCCTGGGCCGGGCCGTTCCTAAGACTCGATGCCGCGCTTCTTGATGATCATGAGTGACAGATAATGAGGCTGCCCCATGGCTGAAAGCCTCTCGAAATCGCGTTCCACGATTTCCCCTTCCAGCCCGCAGCGGCTCACAAAACAGCAGCGGTCCTCGAGCCCGGATTCCCTGATCTGCGAGAGAATCTGCGGAAACTGCTTGTAGGTTTTCATCAGGACCACGTTGTCGGCCACCGAAACCACTTCCTTGAGCCGATCCGCGCCCTTGGCACCCGAAATGATGGTGATGGCTTCCTCCCCTTCGCCCAGGGGCAATCCGGCACAGGCTGCCGCAGCCTGGAAGGAAGTCACTCCCGGGATGACCGTAACGACAACTTCCGGCAGCCTGCTTTTGATCTTGCGCATGAGATAGATGAAAGTACTGAACGTAAGAGGGTCTCCCAGCGTGAGAAAAGCCACGTTCTTGCCCTGCCGCAGGATCTCCACCACCTTTTCGCAGTTGGCCTGCCATGCATCCTCGAGTCTTTCGGAATTGAAAGTCATGGGAAAGGCAAGCTGGTCCAGGGGCGTATCCGGTGACAGGTGGTCCCGAACGATGTGGTGAGCGAGGCTGTAGTCGTTGTTGCTGGACGAGGCGGCAAATACGTGAGCCACCTGTTTCAGTACCTTGACCGCCTTGAGCGTCAGCAGCTCCGGATCACCGGGTCCAACACCTATGCCGTAGAGTGTGCCGAGCATATCATCTCATCCTTATCTGTCTTCCGTCCTGGCCCATTCGAGCAGTGCGTGCAAAATGGCCACCGCCACCGAACTCCCGCCCTTGCGCCCGAGTACCGTAACAGCCGGCTGGTCCATGATTTCCAGCAGTGCATCCTTGGATTCGGCAGCCTTGACGAATCCAACGGGAACACCCACGATCAATGCAGGCCGGATTCCATCTTCTTCGACTATGCGGATCATTTCCAGCAGCGCCGTGGGGGCATTGCCGATGGCGACGATGCTTCCCTGAAACTTTTCGGCAAAGTGCCTGAATGCCGCGACGGAACGCGTTACCCCTTCCTCCTCGGCCCACCGGTGACTTTCAGGCACGGCCGACGGAGTCACCACGTCATTGCCGAACCATTTCAGCCGCCATGGGGAAAGGCCGGCCCGTATCATGCGAGTGTCCGTGAATATCGGGGCTCCCGAACGCAGCGCCGCGGCTCCCGATGAGACGGCATGTGGATGGAACCGAATCCGGCCGGCATAATCGAAGTCCCCCGTGGTGTGTATGACTCGTCGAACCACCTGCCACTGCTCGGGAGGAAAGGAATGCTCCCCCATCTCTTCATCGATGATGCGAAAGCTCTCCTTCTCGATATCCCTTCCTGCCTCGACGAGACCCGGCCGATCGATTTCCGGATTGTGCTCCCTGCGTGAAAGCATCCCCTTTATCCCTTCCGGCCCGTCAAGTCGGGCCCCCAAAAACGAAAAAAGTCCTCGAATCCCCAATGCGGGGATCACAAGGACTGCACCCGGCTCAACTTGATCCTCATGTTTCTTCAGGGAAAACCGCGTTCCCCGAAACAAGCGCTCCCGGAGCCTGCCCGAGAACGAAGTTGGATTCAGGCAGGTTTTCTGACTCACGGATCATCCTACTCGCCACACCTTCCCAGTCCGCATGCAGATCAGACCAGTGGTCCTCATGGCTTTCGTTCCCGTTCACAGCGGCGGGACCGCGACGGTATCTCACCGTCTTCCCTCTTAAATCCGTTTTCCGGATACCTGAACCCGCAGAATATCAAAGAACCGGCCCCCCTCCCAGCCGCAGAAACCCTGTGAGGGGAACTCCAAGTGCTTCTTGTCACTCCGAAAGTTTACACAATCCTCTTGCTTCTCAGGATGAATCGGATTATCTGTATCGTATTTGAAGTTCCACGTCAATCTTATTGGATCGACGGCCAAGGCAAATCACCTCGTTGCCTCCTCCAAGTGGCGAGTACCTCTCAAAGAAAGAATGGCAATCTATGATCGAGGGTGCCGGACGACCCTGTTTTTCTCACAACCGCCTGGTTTCATTCCCCGGAAGAGCCGAATCTTTGGACAGATTCCCGTTGAAAACTCTTTGACCCTCCTGCCTTGTTGTGGTTAGATTCCGGTGTTCACCGCGCGAAACACTATCCTACGAATTGCAGGAAGTCGTGAAAGGAAGAGGAGAGGAAAATGAGCCGTTTGAAGCGCTGGTTGTTCTTGTCGGGAGCTGGCATTCTTGGTCTCGGGATAATCCTTCTCGTGAGCAGCCTCGCCGCAGTCAATTACCTGGTCGACATTTTCTGGTTCGATTCCCTGGGTTACGGCCTCTATTACTGGCAGAGACTGCTCTACCGCTACTTCGTTTTCGTCGCAGTCACCGTGGTGTTCTTCCTGATTTTCTTCCTGAACTTCTGGGTGGCGTCCAGGTACCTCGGCACGACGGAGCCCAAGCCTTCGACATCCAGGAGTTCTGCCATCAAGGCGTATAAAGACCTCTTCAAGATGTTCAGAACCGGGTCCCTCTGGGTTTATACCCCCCTGTCCCTCATTCTCTCCATCGTTATCGCCCTGCCCCTTTTCGAACAGTGGGAAGCCTTTCTGCTCTATATCACGGCTCCCCCCATCGGTGCCCAGGATCCTGTGTACGGGAAGGACATCAGCTATTACCTCTTCTCTTATCCCATCTACACGCTGCTGCAGCGACGTCTGCTTTTCGCCTTCCTCCTCCTTCTGCTCGGCCTGGTCTTTCTGTACTGGATGGAGCGGCGCCTGCTGTCCCAGCAGGACCAGAAGCTGCCCGTCGGCGCCAAATGGCATCTCAGCAACCTGGTCCTTCTGATCTTTCTCATCGAGATCTGGGACTACATTCTGCAGCGCCATGGGCTGGTTTACAGCTCCAGCCACCTGCCGCTGTTCTATGGACCGGGATTCACCGAGATACGCATCATCCTGCCCCTGATCTGGATGACCCTGCTGCTTCTCATGGGAACGGCTCTCTCCTGCGTCTATTACATTCAGCGGCGCAAGGGGCTCAAGATCTTCGTCGGATTCGCCGTCTGCTTTGCATTGGCGATGGGAATCCGCCACTCCGCGCTTCTGCCGAACCTTGTTCAGAAGTATATCGTCATGCCCAACGAGATTTCGAGGGAAAGGCCCTTCATCGACAACAACATCAGGGCGACCCTCGCCGCGTACAACCTTACGGACGTCGAAACCAGGCAGTTCACTCCGGCCCGCATCCCCGGCGACATCGCCACTCCGAAGATCAGGGCCGAACTGAGAAACATTCCCGTCTGGGACGGGGAATTGCTCGAGGACGTCTACAAGCAACTCCAGCAACTCCGCACCTATTATTCATTTCCCACGGTGGACGTAGGGAGGTACACCGTCAACAACGTCTACCAGCAGGTTTTCCTCAGCGCCCGTGAACTGGATTATACCCTCATCCCCGAAGCCGCCCAGAACTGGGTAAACCAGCACCTGTCCTATACTCACGGCTACGGCGCGGTAATGACACCGGCCGGACAGGGAGGGGACGAACCGATGACCTGGTTTCTTCGCGGGATTCCTCCCGAATCCGAATATGGTTTCAGCATCGAACAGCCGGGCATCTATCTCGGACTGGGGTCCTACACGTACATCATAGCCCCCAACGACGCGGGTCAGATCGATTACCCCAAAGGGGATACCAACGTCATGGTGAACTACTCCGGCAACGATGGAGTCCCCATGTCCTCGCTCTTCAGGAAACTTCTCTTTGCCTATTATTTCGGCGATCGGAACGTGTTCTTCACCACCAAGACGAACAGGGAAAGCAAGATTCTTTTCAGGCGCAACATCGTGGAACGCATCACCACCCTCACTCCTTACCTCATGCTGGACAAGGACCCCTACCTGGTGGTGACCCCCAAGAAGCTCTACTGGATCCAGGACGCCTACACCACATCCAGCCATTATCCCAATGCCATGCCGTATTCCTCTGAATCGGGAGACCTGAATTACATCAGGAACTCGGTGAAGATCGTGGTGGACGCCTTTGACGGTAACGTCGATTATTATATCTTCGACCCGAAGGACCCCATCGTGCGAGCCTATTCCAGGATCTACCCGGGCGTCTTCAAAAGCAGCGCTCAACTGCCGCCCGAACTGGCTACGCAGGTGAGGTATCCGCAGGACATCTTTGAAATCCAGATGAGCATCTACACGAGGTATCAGCAGCGGGACCCCGATGTTTTCTATCAGCAGGAGGACATCTGGGAGTTCGCCAAGACCTTCCACGGCAAGACCCCTGCGACCATTACGCCTTACTACCTGACCCTGGATCTCATCGACCCGGCGAGGTTCGATTTCCTCCTGCTTCTGCCCATGAGCCCGAAGGGTCGAGACAACCTGAGGGCGCTCGCCATTGCGGGCTCGGATCCCCCTCACTACGGAAAGATCATCGTCTACAGCTTTCCCAAGGGTGAACTCATCTACGGCCCGTCCCAGATCTACGCTCTCATCAACCAGGATACGACCATCGCGGAGCAGTTCACACTCTGGGACCAGATAGGATCCCAGGTGGACAGGGGAAAGATGATCATTCTTCCCATCAGCAACGTCATCATTTACATCCAGCCGGTATATCTCAAGGCGGCTACCCGTTTGAAGATCCCCGAACTCAAACGTCTCATCATGAGCCAGGGGCAGTTCGTGGTCATGGAATCCTCCCTCGAAGAAGCCTATGCCAAGCTTCAGGAGCGCATCAAGTTTGAAGCCGAAAGGATCGAATGGCGCTTTGGCCCGCTTATGCCCGGCTCGTCTCAATCGGAAAGCGGAGTCCCCTCGCCTGGTCAGCCGGGTGCTCACCAGCCGCGGCCCTGACGGTACGCGTGAGCGGTTCGTACCCCAGGGGCGCACCGAATAGGGCCGGTGTGGGAGCGTCGAAACCGGAAATCCGGAATGAATCCCACCTTCCGCACTCACGAACCAGCGCCAAATCAGAGGATGACAGGAATACGACAGGTACAGGGGAGCCAAAGCGGCTCCCCTTTTTATAGGGCGGGGACCCGGCTATTCGACGGGTTTTTTCGTTTGCACCTTGTCCAGCACCTTTTCAAGATAATACTGGTTCTCTTCCAGCGCGGCAGAAACCCGGCGAGTCATGTTGAGCTTCATGACCAGATAATTCAACTTCTTTAATTGTCGATATTTTTCCTGGGCATCCTGGATCCCTTCCAGCAGAGCCTCGGTGTTTCGTATTTCTTTCCGAAGTTCGATCTCCGGCGGAAGGCAATCCGCGTTCTTCAGGATCTTATAGGCGATGCGCAGGTCCGGAGGAAGATGCCTGTCATCTTCCAGTTTAAGAGGCTTTCCCCTGCCTGGAAGATCATCGAATTCCCCGCGGTCGATGGCTTCTCGTATGCGTTCGTCGGCGATTTTGTCGAAAATGGCGAAGATATTGCTCATCGCGATCCTTTTCGCTCAAGGGCGCATGTCTTATTTTACGTGTACATTATACCAGTCGAGATTCATCAAATGAAAGGAGAATATGGCCGAAACCGGAACTCCCCCCCTTTTTGATCCTTTTCCTCCGCGCAGTATCTGGATTCTGGGTGCGGGTCACTTCGGAACGCTTGCCGCCAGGAGGTTGAGCCGCCGCTACCCGGAAGCGGCTCTGCTTGTCATCGATCATCGAAGTGATAGGACGTCCAAGATCCGTGATGAGCTGCATCTCCCCGTACGCACTGAAAGCGCTGTCGGATTTCTGGTAAAGGAATCCGCCGCTGATACCCAGTGGATCGTCCCCGCCGTCCCCGTCCATGTGGCCTATCTTTACCTCCTCGACATGCTGAGCAGAAGCGGAAAGGCAGACGCGCTTCCCGTTCCCGAAGATGTCGACCACCAGGTTCCCAATCCTCTAAGGGTTTCGGAAGGAACCCTATACGCGAGTTTTGCGACGTTCATCTGCCCGGATGCCTGCAACGAGCCCGATGAAGTCTGTACCCATACCGGCCTGCCCCGGCCAGGCATTCTTTTCGAGCGGTTCGGCGAGATCCGGGTACAGGGGTTTGACGTGGTCGTGGTCCGCAGCCTGCAGCTGGCTCCGGGTGTCGGAGGTTACACGGGCGCGGATCTCAGGAGGGCGATCTCACAGATTCGCGCGAAAAGGGGGAAATACCTCATCTGCACCAGCTGCCGCTGCCACGGAGTGATCAACGCACTGGACTGGAAGGAGGAACAGGGCTGAAAAGCAGCTGGGAAATCCCGAGACGCCGCCGGCATCACAAAACCGTAGCAACAGCTTCGGGACATCGTCCTGCAGGCGAAAAGCATGGGGGGGGCAGCCGCGGCAGGTGAGCCGTTGCATCCTCCAGCGCGCAGCCACTCGAAGCGTTCATGGATGAGAAGATGGTTGACGAGAATGCAGGATAGACCCCGGGTATGCAACCCCCAGGGCTTCATCCTGGAACGTCCACAACAAAATGTCCATAAAATAATTGGCAAATCATCCTCTTTGTGCTAGCCTTTCGAAGGCTTAAGCAGATGAAGAGGCTGGATTTTGCCGTTTGGCATGATACAGGAGAAGAAATCGGATTTCCAGTCTATGTGCGAAATGTCGATCTTGCATGCCGTGAAGGCGGACCGGTTCTCGCCGGGGTGCCGTTCAGAGGGGGAAGAGCATTCACCGCGGAGGACACCGTCGGCAGGCCTGGAACAGGAGGATCGGCCGGTCGGCGTGCGCTGTGGTTTTCGGACGGGCGGATCCCGGGCGCCTGCGGAATGTGAAGTGGTATTGCTCCGGGCATGACGGTTTGTGCTTTTCTGAAATCGACTGAAACCCGGTCCGGGTCATGTTCTTTTCAAAGAGAGGAGGGATAACAGGAGTGCTTGCTGTAAGTGTGGACAACGCTTTGTTGAACCCGATTCTATGTTGCAACGGCACATATCTTTTTCGACCATTCGAGAGATGAGGGAGGGATTCATGAGCAGCGGATACAGTGTGTTGATCGTGGAAGATGACAAGGATTTGGCAAACGCTACAAGGGTAGTCCTCGAAAGCAAGAAATTCAAGGTAAGAACAGCCAACAACGGCAAGGAAGGCATTCAGGCACTGAAGGATGAGAAACCGGACGTCCTGATCCTGGACGTCATGATGACCACGCCCACCGAAGGCTTCGACATGGCTCATTACCTGAAAGACAATCCGGAATACAAGGACATCCCCATCATCATGGTGACCGGTTTCCCTCAGCAGATGGCCGAAATGGGGCCGGAGAAATTCCAGAATATCCTGGGGGATGACTGGCCTGCAGCCAGGTTTTTTGAAAAACCCATGGACATCGAGAAGCTTGCGGTTGCCGTGGGAGAGGTTCTGAAAGAAGTGGGAAAAGGCTAGCGGCACAAGAGGTATCTCCATGAGTACGTGTCGGGATTTCTCCGGAATCCGGCATGAACCCTTCACAACATCCAGTCAAGGACAGAAAGGATTCGGCTCCCCGCCGAATCCTGTTTCCTTTTTATCCCCACTCGATACAGGGACCATATGCGGCCGGGACACGAACTCATCAAGGAACAGATCTTTTTCCGCAAGGAACTGAAAGAACGAGTTCTTTGGGTAATCAAAATCAGGTGGATATTCGCCGGACTCGCACTGACGGGTTCCATGACCGCCGAACTGATGGGCTTCGATATTCCGGCTCGACCTCTCGCCATGCTTTGCAGCTCGGCCCTGCTCTACAATGTGGTCTTTGTATTTGTGGCGAGGTGGCTCGAACATTCGGAAAAACCCGATATTCGACCCTTTTCAGTGTTTGCGCACATCCAGATCACATGCGACCTGGTCGCCGTTTTCATTGCCATCTACATCACGGGCATGATGGCCAGTCCGCTCCTGGTTTTCGCGATCT
>JABUEY010000208.1 GCA_013314815.1 Syntrophobacteraceae bacterium | reverse complement strand
AGCTCCATCCCGAGAAACCGGTTCATCTTTTCGAGCAGGGCGTGCACTTCCACGCGGGACAGAGTCGATTTCTTGAAAGGAAATACGGCATGCCCGCGCGGCGTTATGACGCGGTCGAAAATGAGCATTCTCTCCTCGAATGCCTGCTTTGCGTTGCCGCCGGAGCCACCTCCATGAAGCGCTTTCCAGGACCCGGCCTCGAAAAACTCCCTCTTGGCATTGAACCAGAACCCCTCGCCACCTTCCGGAAAAAGAAAAAGGCTGTAGTGAAAAGGCGATCCCAGAAGTATGATGTCGTCAAGATTACAGCACTGCAGGGCAAGAGCGAGGGAGGCGATTAGAATGCATTCGTCGGCGCAGGATGTCATGCCGAGGGGCTTGCCTGGGAGGTCGCTGAGAAGGGGGCGGTGGGCAAGAATGACATCCATCGTTGGATAAACGTATTCGGGGAAGAGACCCATTTTCAGGAATTCGAGCAGCATCGGTGCCCACGAAACCTTGCCCATTCTTTGTTCGAACCCGCGAGCCAGAATGCCCATGGCGTAGTCGTTGGCCTCCAGGTCAGCGACATCGGCAATGTACTCCCGTTCATGCAGTCCGTAGATCCTGGCAAACTCGAGGGGCCTGGCATGATAGAAACGGCCGTTGACGAACTTGTGGATCCTGGCGAGCATTTCGGCGGGACGTTTCCCCGAAGGACTCGCCGAGGAAGATCCGGCAATCTGGCGGCTGGCGGACCACAGCCGTTCAGACATCAGGTTGGCGAATACAAGCGATGTAATCAGTTCGGGCCTGGACGTCGCGCTGAACAGAGTAGGCCTGGCCGCCTGAACAAGCATTTTGAAGTCATCCGCGGTGGAGTCTTTCAGGTTCATTATAACCGCCTCCTGCTGGAGTTCGATATGCAGCCAGCGTGATCATGGCTGCCGCCAGGAAAACACCGGTTCCCACGAGGAACGCATCGGAAAAGCCGCGGATTTCCGATTGCAGATCAGCGCTGGCGTCCGTTCCGTCCATGTGTCTCAGGTGCGCGGCACCCCCGGGAAAATCCATGGAAAAGATGGTCTCGAATACACAAATGCCAAGGATCGTTCCCATGTTCAGCGCCAGCGGGATCAGCGCGGCCGCCTCTCCTTCTCTTCCTTCAGGAGCGCATTCCATGGAAAACCTGTTGTTCGGCGCAAAGAACATGCCCATGGCCAGCCCCAGGATGAACAGGAAGGAAACGGCAATCCAGGCATTTCTCGATGGAAGCAGGAAGGCAAACAAAGCGGAGGCGCAGGCTCCCAGGAGACCGGCCGAGATGACCAGGGGCCTTGCGCCAATCCTGTCGGCAAGGCGCCCTGCGCAAGGGCCGACCGGGGCGTAAGCTGCCGGATAGGCCAGCAGGATGCCACTGGTCAGAAGCGGAGACAGGCTGCACGAGAACGCAAGGTAGAAGGGCACAAGAAAAATCGTTCCGCCAAGAGCCGTTCTCACAAGAAACAGAACGATGAGAGACGCGAAAAATCCCGAGTTCCTGAAAAGCCCTCGCGTGAAGAAAGAGCGGCCCGTCCATCTCCGGCGGATCGCCATGGCCGCGGCCAATCCCACCGACAGCGCAAAGGCGGCGAGGATCGGTTTCGAAGTCCAGCCCAGTTCACTGCCGAGGCTGAGGCAGAAGACGCCTGTCGACATGATTGCTGCAAAAGAGATCGTCCCGGTCGCGTCAAGCGGTTCGACGGTCCGCGAATACGAGGAATCACCGGGCAGGCAGCGCAGGGCGGATGCGGTCAGGACGGCGATCAGGGGAACATTGCAGAAGAAAATCCACCGCCAGGAAGCATACTGGGAAACCAGCCCACCGAATGGAACACCTGCGAGCATGCCGATGCCGGCAGCCATGTTGAGGTATCCGAATCCCCAGCCGGTTCTCTCGGAAGGCAGCCATGCCGGAATCATGGCATAGCCGAGCGCTGCCATCCCTCCCGCCCCCAGGCCCTGCACGAACCTGCTCACCATCAGCGTTTGGAGATCGGTGGCGAAACCACACAGCAGCGTGCCGGCCATTGCCGTGACACAGGCCGCCACGAAGGTCCTTTTCAATCCATTCCGGTCGCCAAGCTTCCCCGCGGGCAGGAAGGCGGCAGTAGCGGCGACAAGATAGGCAATGACGACAAAAGAAACGTGCGATGTCGACGCGTTGAGTTCGCCTGCGATTGTCGGCAATGACACATTGACCATAAAGGCTTCGAACTGGAAAACAAACGCTGCCATCGCCACACAAAGTACTATCCCTCTTTCGCTTCTGCTGCTCTGCATCTTCCGGTCCACCTCGACGCAATGCCGGCCTGTGATTCTGCGCCGAACTCGAAACAATCTGCCTGTCCGTCTTTCCGTGGCATGCCTCGTACCATGGTCTCCCTCGTCGAAAGCAGCACGTTATCAGTCAATTCGATGTTAATGCAAGGAAATCTGTAAAGCGGGACCTTGCGCCTGGACCTTTTGCTGAATGAACCCGAAATCGTCATGCCTGACCTTCGACAGACCTTCGGCCAAGGTGTGCCGCACAGAGGGCCACAGCGCTTCCTCCTTCAAAAGTACTATACAAAGCCGGGTAATTATCTTAATAAATAAAGCTCTCTTTCCAAGCGGGAATACTCTGCCCGATCGCCGATTCCACACGGAAGGAGGCAGGAGCGCGAAAGATACACCTCGAGGTGACGGAGGCTCTTAGAGACATGGCCCTTGTAGTGCAAAAATATGGTGGAACGTCGGTTGCCGACCCTGAACGAATCCAGGCGGTGGCCAGGAAGGTAGTGGAACGCAGGAGGAAAGGGGACAGCCTGGTGGTGGTTCTGTCCGCACGCGCCGGCGAGACGGACCGGCTGCTGGCGCTGGGTCACGACGTCAGTCCCGAACCGAACCCTCGTGAACTGGACGTGCTCCTGGCCACGGGGGAGCAGGTGACGATAGCGCTTTTCAGCATGGCCGTGCACGACATGGGCGAGGAAGCCGTATCCATGACGGGCTACCAGGCCGGTATCATTACGGACCGAGCCTACGGCCAGGCGCGCATCAACTGGATCGAGACTCTGCCCATCGTCGGAAAGCTGCACGAAGGCAAGATCGTCGTCGTCGCCGGGTTCCAGGGCTATGACGACGAGGGGAACATCACGACCCTGGGCCGGGGAGGGTCGGACACCACGGCCGTTGCCCTGGCAGCCGCCCTGGGAGCGGACGTTTGCGAGATCTATACGGACGTCGAAGGCGTTTACACCGCCGACCCCAATGTCTGCTCCAAGGCTCGAAAGCTTGACCGGATCAGCTATGAAGAGATGCTGGAAATGGCCAGTATGGGGGCCAAGGTACTGCATCTGCGCTCGGTCGAGTTCGGCATGAAGTACCACGTGCCCATCCTGGTCCTGTCATCCTTTACCGACGCTCCAGGCACCCTTGTAACCAAGGAGGACGAAGAAATGGAAAAAGTGGTGGTTTCCGGGATCACCTATAACAAGAACGAAGGGCGGGTCACCATCACCAATGTTCCCGATATCCCTGGCATGGCGGCAAAGGTCTTTCGTCCCATCTCCGATTCCGGGATCAACGTGGACCTTATCGTTCAGGGCAGCAGCGGCACTCCAGGCCGGGCGAACATATCCTTTACCGTCCCCAAGACGGACTTTGCAAGAACCATGAGGATCGTCGAGCGGATCGCCCCTGAAATCGACGCCGGCCCGGTGCACGGCAATGCGGATATCGCCAAGATCTCGATCATCGGCCTCGGGATGAGAAGCCACAGCGGAGTGGCCACCAAGATGTTTGAAACACTGGCGCGCGAGAACATCAACCTCAAGATGATCAGCACGTCGGAGATCAAGATATCGTGCATTATCGACGAGAAATACACTGAACTGGCCGTAAGGGTACTTCACGACGCCTTCGAACTTGACAGGGCACCCCTCGGCAGGATCCAGATCCAGGAAGAGTCCTGACGCGCAACCCTCGACCCCGCCGAGACGGATGGTATCTTCGCCGCCGACATCTTCAGATCCGCACGCCTGTGCGCCTCCCATTCATCCCGTGAGTGGCCGCCGTCGACACCTGCAAAATCCCCCCGCTTTCCACGAAACCGGGGGGGAGGCTAAACGGTCACCTCCCGTAAAGCTTCCGGTTCATCCGGCAGACTTCCATGAGCCGCAGGATCACAACCCACCATGAAAACGCACATAAAACTGTTAATCAGCTGATCTCTTAAAAATACGGGCCAAACAGTCTCGGCATTTTCTCATAAGAGACTGTGTCGTAATTGTAGGGCCTGGGAGTGGATTTTTATGGTTTAATAGGAATAAAAAATAGGCAAATCGGAAGGTTATGTGGTATAGTGTAGCCCTGAGAGCAGGAGGAAAAGGGCTATGGCT
>JABUEY010000207.1 GCA_013314815.1 Syntrophobacteraceae bacterium | reverse complement strand
AGGCTTTAAAACCCTGAGCCTCGAACCGATCGCAATCCACCTGGAACTTGAAACACGCAAACGTCCACAGTACAGTCCTGTCCATCCCCTGTTAACTTGACGGCAATGCGCCTCCGCGGGAATGACGTTGTGATGCCGAGTGACACTGCAATGTCGCAAGACTTTGTGATGCCCAAACGGCGTTCTGATGCCATCGATCCTTTGCGTGAAAGCACCGGATTCGTGAAAAGCACCGGAGGTATTCGTTTGCCGGATGGACTCAAAGACCTGGCGAACTGTCATGCTGAACCGGGGCGGGAATCCGGATGCAAGTATGCTCTCCGTCGGCGCTGCGGTGGAACCCAAGGCATGGGAGTGCCAAACGAGGCTCCAACAGGCCAGTTGCGGCAGGCAGGAGGCAGCTTCTTTATTCCTGTTCGGAACAAGACCGTTGAACCGATGACTCCAGCTGATTTCCAGTTCCCCCCTGCACAAGGAACCGCAATTCTTCGGCGGTCATCGAGGGCACAAGGCATCGTGCACAGGCGGTCGTGCATGATGCCGGAGGGCATTGAACCGGGGAATCAGCCGGCGATTCGCTTCTGGATGAAATGAGTGTGAGCCGGTTCATCCGGATAGAGAGTCCGGCTGCACGAATGTTCAAATGCAATGGCATGGTAAGGCGGTTTTTCGGCGATGGTATGGGGAGTCTTTTTTGTCAGCCTGTGAAAGGCGGCGAGGTACTGTTCCCAGCGATCCAGGTAGAAGGCCAAAGCCTTGCCGAACCTGTTGCCCACGAGTCCGTCCACGAACATCCTGCTGACGTCGTGGTTCAATTGCAGAACGAACTGACTGCTCTCGACGACCCTCCTTTCCTCATCGGACATGGTTTTGAGAATCTCACTCAACGCCGTCGCGGCTCTGGGCTGGTAATTGTAGAAGTAGAGCAGATCGAGTGCATTGACTATGGTCACCCTGGCCAGTTCGGGCGACCTCATGTTCACGGCCTTGATGAAATCCTCGGGTTTCGTGAGCATCTCGGCCACATCTGATTCGGGGAAGAGCAGTTCGAGCCTGGCGAAGCTGTCAAACACCTGTTTGAGCTTTCCGGAATAATCCCAGGTGCGCATGCTTAGATTTCTGTACCGGTCCGCCATCCCTTCGATGACACCAGCGACACAGTCCGATGCCGCCTTCGAGATGATTGCCGCCCATCTCTGCAATGTGTCCTGGATGCCCACCGCCCCATAGATCCCGAGCAACCAGGCTGCCGTGAAATTGAAGGCCAGGGCGAGGGGAATGGAAAGGAGGGTGCGGAAGAAGTTGCCGTACACTGCGGCAGGAGGCAGCCCTCGAAAGAAGTTATGGGTGGAAATGTAGATTCCGTTTGCCAAGGCCATGACACTGTAGAGAATGAAGGGGGCGGTGGTTGTGTTGACCCCGAAAGTCTGGTCCAGCACCATGGTTTTTATGAAATAATCCAGCAGAGGAACTGAAAACCCAGTAAACATGAGAGAATCAACCAGCCTGTCCCAGCTGACATAGCTTTTCCAGTGCAGAAGGGGCGAACGCCTGGTGCCTCCACCTCCCATCACCGACTGGATAATGTTTCGCAGCCCTGTCACGGCGAACCAGATCACCGCTCCAAAATAGGCCAGCAGCCACCAGTCCTTGGTCAGGGCAAACGAAAGGAAGGCCGGAATGAACCCGAGGAGGATCTTCAACGTGTTTTTCAGGCCGGTGTTGAGATACTCCCAGTGGATCAGAAAATCGTGCCCGTCTTTTCCCGTCTCGTCCAGAGTCAGGCCATTTGATCCCGGCGTGCGGACTCCACCCAGCGAAATGACGTTGCCTCGCTGGTCAAGGCGAGTGGAGAAATTGTCCGCAACCCAGTCCTCCCGTCGCTTCATGCCGAAGAGCCGGAGTCCGGGCAAGTTGCGAGCGAGCCTGTACAGGGCGTTGATGCGGCTGCTTGCACTGTAAGCATGAAAGTAGGTAATACGCAGATACGCATCACGACGCACGGGAATTCTCACCCACTCCCTGAGGCTCCCTTTTACCAGTTCCCTCTGGGCCCTTGGCGGGAGGGTCTCCCGAATGGCGAGCCCCATCCCCGGAACGGTGGCCGAGCGGCCTGTCGAATCACTCCCGATAAGAGACCGAAGAGGAGTATCCCTGTAATAATCGCACAGCGTGCCGATCCGGTGGAGAATCTCCCGCATCTTTTCCACTCTTTCCACAGCAGCGGGATCTGCCGATTGTTCCACTCGGCGGAGCACATCTCGAACGAGCTTTTTCAGCCTCAGTACGTTGCCCTCATTGATGGCCAGCTGCAGCTCGTTGATTTCCGGGACATATGCTGTTTTCTGCTGTACGTGGTCTTTGAGATTGAACAGTTCGATGTGCGTAATATGTCCCTGGCAACCGTAGAGCAGTTCGATGAGGTCTTCTGTCTGGATATCGGTGAGGTTCACCGTAATGTGATAGCTGGCATGCAGCCGGGTCAGGCGGTCGACGAGCCCGCACGGGGAGTAGTGCAGGAGCGCAGGGATACCCGCTTCGTCACTGGGGATGTCAGGCGGCGGCAAATCCGGATTTGCCGAAGGACTCAGGTATTCCTGCTGGATCGTGTAGGAATCCAGGGAGTCCATTTCGTTGACCGTCTCTCGCAGCCGAGCTCTCTGTTCAGCATCCGCCGTCTTGTATTGATCTCTCAGTTCGGTCATCCTGGCATGCATGGCGGGCATCAAACCGTCATGAACATACTTGGCCAAGTGCAGCATGGACGCCTGGCCGGTGCCGATAAAGGCGAGAAAGCCTTCCAGGCTCAACGGCTCGACGTCGAGGCCGAAACGTGCGTTCAGGATCGGCCGGTGGCGCCGGTTGAAAGATTCCAGGACCTGGAAGACATATCTCTGCTGATAATCGGATACTTCGCGCCCTTCGCTCATCAGCTCGGACACCTCCGGCTGGGAGAGAAACTCGATGAATTCCTGGGTGCCGCTGAACCCCCTGGGCGACCAGATCAACTGCACGTAGCGGCCTCGAAACCTGGTCGAGAATTCGATTCCGATGCGTGCCTCGACTCCCATGATCTCCGCGGCCTCAAGAAGTTCCGCCGCGGCTGCCTGGCGGATGTGATTGTAGTAGATGACGGTCAGGCTTCTGATCCCCTTGATCCAGGCATCCATGATCAAGTGCGTGGGGGATTTGCGCCCCTTGGTATTGGCGTCATGGACATGCCCGTCGAACGTAACCTGGTTCCAGGCCTCGGGCATCTCCAGAAGGTGATAAAGCCTGAGCTGAGATCGGATCACCCGTGGCTTTCCCGTGGCAGCGGTGCGGAAATCGTGAGCCAGCTCCAGTTGACGGCGGGGAGACTTGGACCGAACCAGTTCCTTCATGATCTGGAGCAGGACACGGCCTGTGTTGTTCCGGAGTTCACTGCGGGCGCAATGCAGCACTTCGTCCCTGACGGATCTGAGGGCCATGAGTCGCTCATCGGCTCCGCCGACCTCCAGAACATCGAGCAGGTTGATGACCGCATGCGCAATCCTCAACTCCTTGGGAGCGGCCATTTCCTTGATGCCGTTGGGATGGAGGTAGGGAACGAGCAGACTCTTGAAGGACTTGCGTGAGGGAGCCCGCGCAAGGACGTCGTTGACAATTCTGAGAAGTTCGTGATCCTGCTTGTCAAAATGTATACCAGCCATCGCCTTCCCCGTATGGAGCACTTCTCACACAGGAGCCGCCGCTCCCGCACACCTCGATCCACGTTGAATCAGACGCCTCTATCCTGCTGGAATTCAAAGGTTTGCACCTGCAGCCGCCAGCCTGCAGACTGGACTGGATCCGCCTCCCGGGATTCACACCCCTGGACCATCGTTCCCGAGCCGCCCAACAGCCCTCACACGACAAACCTCGGAAGGTAAAAGACTGATTCCGACTTTTTTGATTATAATAGGACAAAACGGCTTTGAGTACCACTTGAGAATACTGACAGGCAATGGTTTAACTGAAAAGCGAGATACTCCATCCCGATTCGACCGGTAGCGATCCCAATCCTGCGAACGGGAGACCGGAATTTTCGTTCAGGAGGGGTAACCATGTACGGCGCGACAGTTCTTTGTGTACATCATGGCAGGCAGACCAAACGATGCGCTGTACATCGGTGTAACATCGAATCCGGTGCAGCGGGCAGGGCATCACAAAGAGGGCGTGGTCGAAGGAATGGATAAAGGAAGGCAATCCCGGGTGGAGGGATCTTCATGGCGAGATCTGCGCTTAGACTGGATTCCCGCCTTTTGAGACCGTGTCGTATCGATTTATAACATTCGAGTTGGCGCGACGGCTATCCACCAGATGCCCAAGGGCGAGTTGGTTGATTGCCAAATCCAACCACCGGCAGGCGAGGAGAAGTCTGCAAGATG
>JABUEY010000019.1 GCA_013314815.1 Syntrophobacteraceae bacterium | reverse complement strand
CTGGAGACGTGAAGTCTTCCTGCAGGGCCTTTGGAATAGCCGGGGACGAACGGCCTGTGCCAATACCGCTGAAGTGTGAATCCAGGTTCAATGGTACGACACCCCGCAAGAGTTCGAGGGTGAAGAGAGCCTTTTAAAACAGGGTGATCAGCCGCAGGCTGATTACGTTGGCCGCGGGAAGATCCGGACGCTGCCCCGGGCTGGGGATATGCGTGTACCCGATCACCGGACTGAGAGACCAGAAGCCGCGGGGCAGCTTGAAGAAAAACGTCGTCTGGTAGACGAACTGCATCATGAATTCGCTTTCACCCAGGTCTTTCGACCGCGACACCACATCGGGAAAGAAGAACGAGCCGGCGCCGGGCTTGTCGTTGAGCCAGGACCAGGCGATCCCCAGGCTGAATTGGTCCGCGGGCCGGCCGGGCACCATGCGCAGGGCGGTGAGGCCCGAGCCGAGGTAGGTGTTGACCGCCTGGGTATGCGAATCGGTATGAGCCAGTTGAAAGTAGCCGATGATGCCGGCGTTGTCGATGTCCGGATGCTTGTACCAAAGCCGCTGGTGGGCGAAAAGGTAGAAGCCGGCTGCGCCGTCTTCGGTGGTGAGGTCGGGCGCGTAGAGCTCCCCCGTCTGGTACCAGCCTCCAATGCCGACTCTGCCCGGCTTCCTTCTTTCGCCGACACGCCAGGAATACCCTGCTTCTCCGATGTGGAGCTTGTAGCTGTTAAGGGTCGGCAGGCATTCGATCCCTGTCTGGACGCCTCGTATGGCGTTGGCGTCGTAGAGACCGTAGGAAAAGTAGAGGGATTCGGTGGGGGCGATGTGCACCACCGCTCCGTAACCGGTGTTGTAATAGGACGGAAGCCTGCCGAAGAGGGTGGGGTTGAGGCCGACCGGCACGAAGATCAGGTTGGTGATGTCTCCGTCCTGAAGCTGCCTGTCGCCGATGATGACCGGGACCTGGAGATTCCCGAAGGTGCCGGAGCCGTTCATTTTGCCGATGTGAAAGATCAGCCTGTTGTCGAACAGGCTCTGACGCCACCACAGCTGCATGAGTTCATGGCGGGTGCGCGGCGGAGGTCCGTCCATGGTCGTGAGCAGCTGCACGGATCCGGCTGAATCGTTGACCGCGCCCCCGGTGAATTCCAGCAATTCGATGCCCAGTGTCCCGCCCGGAATGCAGAAGGCCTTGTTCGTGTCGAGGGATGCGTGGAGTCCAAGGGCCAGGTTGGCCAGGGTGGTGTCCGGGTCGACTCCGCCCGAGGCAATATGGTTGAATTCCGAAATGAAAAAGCCGCCCAGGCGCAGCCCAAGGTCTTCGGGGACCCCGAGAGCCACTCCCAGCTGATCCCAGCCGGCGAAGGTATATGCAGCCTGGGGATTGGAGATGATCTCACCGGTTCTCGGGAGTGGATCGGGTACGGCGGATTCGGCGGCAGCCGCGCCTGTGAGGAAGAGAAGCAGTAGAACGGCAAAGGCGAAGCAGCGGCAGGCAGGCCATGCAGAAGCTGCAGTGGAGGCGGATTTCCGGGCGCCGGTTTTAACCCCCAGCAGTTCTATCGCCTTACGGTGCGGGCGGGTCATGGAGTGATCCACTCCTGCCAGAGCGGGAACTGCAGGAATTCAGACCTTGCCGGTGGTGAAGTCTCGAATCTCGGGCGCCTCATGCGGGCGTCGCATCTCATCAATGAGACCAGATTCAGATCATGAACAACTTCTATCTGATCAAATAGTCTTTCATTCATCCTGGAGGCTGTCAAGGTGGAATGCACCCATAACGACACCATTCCCGCAATCAACTTCAATCCCGCAACAACGTCATCCTGCATCACAACGTCATTCCCGCAAAAGGCGGGAATGACGTTGTGGAGGCAATGACACTGCTGTGAGACTGATAACGTTGTGAGATTGACGATGTTGAGTCAAGCCCCTGCGGGATCCCACCCAGGCGAGACGCCGCCGCAAACCCATTGGGCGCTTGATTCGCGCATACAGGGAGGATCTCGGGGTATGAACTGCCGCCGGGACAGACATGGACGGCAATCCATTCTCGCCTGCCCGGTTGCGACTGTTCGCAGTATGGCGCCTGTTTCATCACCATCCTGGGGCTCTTCAGCCCGGAAGCAGCCCACCGCGCTTTACTTCAGTCCTCACGAGGTCAAACCACCGACAGGAGAGCCGGATGCCTTATGTTGCGAGCCGGTCCGGTTCGGGTGTCGGTCCGGGAAGTGGTTTGGAACACAATGACGTACCATGCGGGATCGAAGCCGTGCGTTGCGCCTGGCGGTGTGGCGTCTTCGCCATGTTCTTCCTGAATTTGCGGGAGGGGGAGCCTGATGTGGCGGGGGACGCGGGAAGCCGGGGCGCAGTGGACAAAGCATGCGGCAGGCAATATAGTTATAAGGTAAACACGGTGGAATGGGGTATTGCGCTGCGGGAGCCTTCGGAGGGCTGTTTTGTGCCACGAGTGTGAAGGCGCGAATCGAGGTTCTGCGGCGGATTCTGGAATTCCGCCGCGCTCGGGCTATTCCGGCACAGGGCTTTGGACTTCTCTCCCGGGGGCTGGGATCGACGAATCGTACCGGATTATAGAATCGACACCTTGTGGCGGGAGCGCCGCGAAGGTCGAAGAAAGCGGAATGGCGGTCGTGGCTTCGATCAAAGATTTCAACAGAATTTCGGACACGATATGGGAAATCCCGGTGACGTACAAAGAGGGCATGCGTGTCCCCGCGCGGATTTTTGCGACGGAGAAGCTTCTTCAGGAAATGGATGAAGGGGTGATCGAGCAGGTGACGAACGTGGCCACCCTGCCGGGAATAGTCAAGTATTCCTATTGCATGCCGGATGGCCACTGGGGGTATGGTTTTCCCATCGGCGGCGTGGCGGCGATGGATGTGAGAGACGGCGTCATATCGCCTGGAGGGATAGGTTTCGACGTCAACTGCGGGATGAGGCTGGTGTTGACCAACCTGTCGTACGGGGAGGTGAAGCCGCACCTCCGGGATCTTGTAGATCGGCTGTTTGCTCGAGTTCCAGCCGGTGTCGGGAGCAGCGGATTTGTGAAGATATCCCAGGACGAATTTCGTCGAGCCGTGGAATTGGGCTCCCGGTGGTGCCTGGAGAACGGTTACGGCTGGAAGGAGGATCTTGAACGCACCGAGGAAATGGGATGCATCCCGGGAGCGGATTCATCCAAGATCAGCAAGAAAGCCGTCGAGCGTGGTTTCAAGCAGATAGGGACCCTTGGATCCGGGAACCATTACCTGGAGATCCAGGTGTTGAAGCCGGAGAACATCTACGATGAAAAGCTGGCCCGGGCATTCGGGCTGACGGTGCCCGACCAGGTGGTGGTGATGTTCCACTGCGGGAGCCGCGGGTTCGGTCACCAGGTGGCGACGGACTACCTGCAGCTGTTCCTCAAGGTCATGGAGAAAAAATACGGGATCAGGATCCTGGACCGGGAGCTGGCCTGTGCGCCATTCCATTCGCCGGAAGGCCAGGACTACTTTGCCGCCATGAAGTGCGCCATCAACATGTCTTTCGCCAACCGGCAGGTCATCCTGCACCGGGTGCGGGAGGTTTTCTCCGAGGTCTTTCACAAGGATCCTTCCGACCTGGGTTTGCGGCAGGTCTACGACGTGGCCCACAATACGGCGAAAATCGAGACCCACGTGGTGGATGGTCAGAAAAGGCAGCTGCTTGTCCATCGTAAGGGGGCGACCAGGGCGTTTGGCCCCGGGGCCGAAGAGCTGCCGGAGATCTACAGGAAGACGGGCCAGCCGGTGATCCTTGGGGGAAGCATGGAGACGGGTTCGTACCTGCTGGCGGGAGTTGAAACGGGAGCCCAGACCTTTTTCAGCACGGCACACGGAAGCGGCAGGACCATGAGCCGCCGGCAGGCCAAGAAGATGTTTCAGGGCAAAAAGCTGCAGCAGGACATGGAGGGGAGGGGAATCTACGTTCGCACCGTTTCGTATGCGGGCTTGGCGGAGGAGGCGGGGCCTGCGTACAAGGACATCGACAACGTGGTGAAGGCTACGGAACTGGCCGGGATCAGCAGGCGGGTGGCGCGGTTCGCGCCGGTCGGGAATGTGAAGGGATAGAACGCCTTCCCCGAATGATCCTGGAAAAGGGAGTCATCAGGCACAGCATATGGGTTACAGAACACCGGTCGTTTTGATCACGGGGTCTCTCGGGTGTGGGAAAACCACGCTGCTGCAAAGAATACTGCACAGCGGCATAAAGCGTTTTGCCGTCCTGATGAACGAGTTCGGTGAAGTTGCCGTCGACAGCAGGGTGATCCGCGGTATGAACGTGGACATCATCGAGTTGACGGGCGGGTGCGTATGCTGTTCTCTTACGGGCGAATTCGAGGCGGCGGTGCGGGAGGTGATTGCAAGGGCGAAGCCGGAGGTTATCGTGGTGGAGGCCACCGGCGTGGCCGAGGCCGACGCCCTGGTTTATGAAGTCGAGGACAACCTCCCGGAGGTGCGCCTGGACAGCGTTATCTTCATTGTGGACGCCTACGCCAGCACAAGGCATCCCTACGTGAGTCAGACCATGCGGGCGCAGCTTTCCGCCGCGGATATCGTGCTCATCAACAAGATTGACCTCGTGACCAACGAAGAGATCAGGGAAGTGGAATCCCGGATCCGTGAATTCAACCGGAACGTGCTGTCTTTCAAGACCGTGGGATGCGATATCGATCCGTATGTCCTCTTCGGCCTTGATTTCGAGAAAAGGTCCCTGCCTCTTACTCACCACGGCGAACCGGCGTTCGAGTCCTTTTCGTTTACCACCGACGCTCCGCTGGACAGCACCGGATTCTACAGGATTGTCGCCAGCCTGCCGGAATGCGTATATCGAGCCAAGGGATTTGTGCGATTCAGAGACTCGACGTACCTGTTCAATTACGTCGTCGGACGTTCCGACTTGGAGAAATTCGATGCCGATACCACTCAGCTCGTCTTTATCGGCCGTCGCCTCGAGAATGTCCGCGGCGAAATCCTGGCTCGACTGAAAGAATGTGAGCTCCAAGATGCCCTTTGAATACCTGGACGACATCGCGACGGCGGATGTAGCATTCCATGCATGGGGGGAGAGCCTCGAAGAGACGTTCAAGGCGGCGGCCGAAGCCACCATGAACGTGATGGTGGGCGACCTGAGTACGATCGATGAAGTGGATCACAGGTCCATCAGGGTGGAAGCCGATGCCGTGGACATGCTGCTTTTCGAACTGCTGCAGGAACTCATCTACTACAAGGACGCCGAAAAGCTCCTGCTGCGAATCGATGGACTGAAAATCGAGCAGTCGAACGGGCTCTACACATTGACCGCCGATGCCAGGGGCGAGGAACTCGACCCCGGCAAACACGACCTGGTGGTGGACGTGAAGGCTGTGACCCTGCACCGGTTTGCCGTGGAGGAGACACCCGGCGGCTGGCGGGCCACGGTGATCCTGGACATCTGAGAAACAACCTGGAGGCCGTGCGCCGGTGTGGTTTCTTCACATCATCAGCGGGCGACGTTGACCTTCATCGTCCGTTCCTCGCCGTTTCTTCGAATGACAAAAACATGCGGCCCTTCTTTCTGGTGGACCATGGCCCTGTGCAGGTCTTCAAGGCTGTTTACGGGGGTGCCGTTGATCATGACGAGGATGTCCCCCTGGAGTATACCCGCCGTGGCTGCGGGGCCTTCCGGTGTCAGGCCGAGCACTTCGAGGCCGCTTCCCGAATCGTGCGGACGGATCAGTATGCCCAGCCTGCCCCGGTGAGGCATTTCGGCCTTGTCCGTAACCCAGATGTATTCTGCGATGTCCGGGTTGAACAGGCTGTACGGATAGTTGACGGGAACGGGAGCTATGGTGGTGAAGGTGTGGGCGATTCTTCGGAAGGTCATCGCGGGTACTCCCAGCCGATTTGTCATGTGCCCCTTGCCGAGCAGCACGACGACCTGCGCCTCGGGAGGCAGGGCGAGGATCATGTCCGCAAGGGTCTCGGCCATGGTCTCTTCCCATGCCGACTGAGCCTCGTAGAAGCTCTCGAAATCCCGAATGCTTCCCCGGATATGCTGGTCATATTCCCTGCGAATCCGCTCCCTGTTGGCCGGATCGTCCAGGTTGAAATCCCGGGCCACTTCCATGCGTTCTTCATGTGAAAGGGATTCGAAGCCCGATTGCGCGATCTTGCTGACAATCTCGTTGGGCGCGTTGAGCCCTGCGATCCTTAACCGCTCCCTGCGGGCAAATTCGAGGATATCCCGGTAGAGATCAAAAGAGTATCCCCAGACCGTGGCCCAGCGACTTTCTTCGATGAGTTCATCCTCGGATGTGATCCCGGCCGAATAACGGTCGAGGGCAGGCTGTGCGTTTCTGGGAAACATCTCCAGGGCGAGGATGATGGATGGATTCTTTCGGTGCATTCCTTTCAGGATCTCGAGCTGAACACGGTGGTCTTCCTTTCCTGTATGCGTTTCCCCGACATAGACGATACGGGAGTCTGCCAGGGCGCTGAAAAGCGTTTCCCGGGAAAGAGTCCTGGCCGTACCGGTATCGATGATGTCGTCGACGGTGAATCCCCCGGCGGTGTCGAGGGGGGAGCCCGGAGAGACGGGGCTCGTGGTCGCGCAGCCGGCGACGGTCCAGATGAGAGCTCCCAGAGAAACGACCTTCATGAGGGTATGGAACATTTCTGAATGTCTCCCTTCTTTTCTTTCAAGGATTCTTTCGGATGATATCGATCAGCCTGCGATTCGCAGCCGGGAAGGCGTAGTTGTCGAGATCGCCCGGATCGACCCAGCGGGCATCGGAGGCACAGCGAAGAGCGGGAGCTCCGTCCCGAGGGTCGGCCGTGCACGCGTAGGCGTGCAGTGAAACGCGGAAGGAGGTGTAGTTGTGTTCGATGGAGGCGATCTTCCTTACGCACTGCACCCGCAGGCCCAGTTCCTCTTTCATCTCGCGGGCAAGAGCTTCTTCGGGTGTTTCTGTGTTTTCGATCTTTCCTCCGGGAAATTCCCATAAACCGGCCATAAGCCCTCTTGATGGGCGCTTTTGGATAAAGACTTTTCCGTCCTGTTCGATGATTCCGACGACAACCTGCACGGGAACGATCTTCCTGCGTATTCCGGGCACGGGCCTCCGGTGCACGATTTCGAGCCTGAGGCTTTCGCAATGGGGGGCGACCGGGCAGTGCAGACATCCCGGCTTCCTCGGAGTGCACACTGTAGCGCCGAGTTCCATGAGTGCCTGGTTAAAGCACCTTGCCCTGCCCGACGGGAGGATGTCCGAGGCCATGCTCCGGATATATGCCTGGCTCTGCCGAGACTTCACCGGGGCTTCCATGTTGAAAAGGCGGCTGAAAACCCTCTCGACGTTCCCATCCACCAGGGGTTCATCGAGATTGAAAGCCAGGCTGCGGATCGCCGCCGCGGTATAGGGGCCGATCCCGGGAAGTTCAAGTAAATCGTGATAATTGCGGGGCAACTCGCCTCCGTGGCGATCCATGAGGATTCCTGCCGCCCGGTGAATGTTCAGAACGCGCGAGTAATACCCCATGCCCTCCCAGTGCTTGAGCAGATCGTCCTGGCCTGCCCGGGCGACGGATCGAACACCGGGAAAACGCTGCATCCACCGCAGATAGTAAGGGACCACCGTATCGACCCGGGTCTGCTGCAGCATGATCTCGGAGATCCAAATCTCGTACGGGAGATACCTTTCCCTCCATGGAAGAGGCCTCTGGTTTTGCGTAAACCAGCGGATCAGCCTGCCCTGCAATTGTCGGATTTCTCTTCTTTCCATTCCCGTTCCGGCACACGATTGCGCGGGCCTGTCGACCGGGATTTGCAGCGGCCATTCGCCCGGCATCACGGGCATTCGTTGAAATCTTTTCCGGACACAGACCCTGCGTACTATTCTAAGACATGAGCCGGGTGTTTGTCATCATGGGAAGAGGACGGATGCAGGCAGGAAAAGCAGGCAGGCCATCTTTTTTCGCCCCTGCGGAATGTTATTCGCCCCGCGGGTGGGTTTTCGTTGCAGGGATGGGTTCTTCGGCATCCATTGGGTCAGGCCGATTCTGAAACCATGTACCATGGAACCGATGGTTTCCGATGTGCCTGCAGGACGTTGCCCCGGATGTTGCTCCGATGGCAGGGGCGAAACATTCATCACGCAAACTCGTTCGGCGTCATTCCCACGGTGGCGGAAGGAGAACTCGTGAACCCCCTGCGATAAGGAAGAAATGGGCACTGTGGCTCTGGATGATTATATTCACCGGGAAAAGGGGGATGAAGTATTTTCATGCAACTGGCATTTGAATCCGAAATGGAGTATGGATACAAGGCCCGGCGTGATTTTTCCTCATGAGGGCAGGTGAAAGGTGAACGGAAGGAGCGTTTCCGGGTCGCATCCGGGAACACGGAGTAGATTATGGAGGACCTGGCGGTCGAAGTAAGGAATGTGAGTTTTGCCTATGACGGGCATCCTGTGCTTCGGGATGTGAATCTTGAGATTCGAAAAGGGGAGTTCCTTGCTGTCATGGGTCCAAACGGGGGAGGCAAGACCACTCTGCTGAAGATCCTGCTTGGAATTCTCAAACCGGCAAAGGGCAGCGTACTTCTTTTCGGTAAACATCCCGGGGAGATGGCTCACAAGATCGGGTATGTTCCCCAGGATACGAACATAAACAAGGAATTTCCCATTTCGGTCATGGATGTGACTCTGATGGGAAGGCTTGCCGCTCTGGGGTCTGGGTGGAGGTATTCTGCGACGGACAGGCTGCTGGCCAGGCAGGCGCTGGAGCGGGTGAAGATGTGGGATTACCGCCACCGGCCCGTCGGCAGACTTTCGGGTGGACAGCGGCAGCGTGTTTTCATCGCCAGGGCCCTGGCCGCAAACCCTGCCATACTCTTCATGGATGAACCGACGGCCAGCGTCGACAAGGAATTCCAGACGGAGCTGTTCGAGTTCCTCAAGGAGTTGAACACATCGATGACCATCGTGGTGGTCAGCCACGATATGGCCGTTCTTTCCAGCTATGTCAAATCGGTCGCCTGCCTCAACCAGACGCTCTACTATCATGATGCGGCTGAAATCACGGATGAAATGATGGAAATGGCCTATCATTGTCCTGTTGAACTCGTCGCGCATGGAATGCCGCACCGGGTCCTGCGCAGGCACGAGGATTAGCGGGATGCTGGAAGCACTTCAATTCGAGTTCATGCGCAATGCCCTGTGGGCAGGATTGCTGGCAAGTGTTGCCTGCGGCATTATTGGCACCCTGGTGGTGGTGAATCGCATCGTTTTCATTTCCGGGGGCATTGCGCATGCGGCCTACGGGGGAGTCGGCATCGCGTTTTTCCTTGGTATTTCGCCGACTTTCAGCGCTGCTGTCTTTTCCCTGGTCATGGCGGCGGTCATGGCGACGGTCACTCTTCGAAACAAGCAGCGAGCCGACACCATCATCGGAGTTCTCTGGGCCCTGGGTATGGCCGTGGGTATCATCCTCATCGATCTGACGTCCGGGTATCGCGTGGATGTCATGAGCTACCTCTTCGGGAGTATCCTTGCCGTTCCCTCGGACGATCTGATCATGATGGTCGTACTCGATGTCGTCATCGTGGCGGTGGTCGCGTTTTTCTACAACGGATTTCTCGCCTTGTCCTTTGACGAGGAATTCGCTCAGACAATGGGCGTTCCCGTGAAGACTCTCTATTTTATTCTCCTGGGCCTGATGGCCCTTTCCGTGGTGATGGTGATCCGTGTGGTCGGGCTTATCCTCGTTATCGCACTGCTTACGATACCGCCTTATATTGCCGAGAAATTCAGTGTCTCTCTCGCCTGGATGATGGTGTTTTCCACGATATTGAGCTGTATCTTTTCCTTTACCGGGCTGTGGCTTTCTTACGCTTTCAATCTGACTTCAGGAGCCACTGTCATTCTGGTGGCATCGCTGTTCTTCTTTGTGTCGCTGCTCTGGGGCCGCGCCAGGGTGTCGACCTGAGACTCCCGGCTGCATATCTGCCTGGAAACGCAAAGGGTTTAGCGAGTTATTCATCAATACTTTCGAGTTTACTTGAGAAAATCTTCAAAATGTTATAAGTACTGTCTACTTAAGTAACGGTTACAGGCCGGGGATCGAGGCGCGGTGCGTGGAGAGGTTCCGGCGGAAAGGGAAGTCGGGGCTTGAATGTGCGTGTTTTCTCCATCCGTATGCTCGCGTAACGGATCAGCAAGGCTCTCAACCTCATTTGGGTGAATGGATGAATCCAATTACAGGTAAACGCGAAAACAAGGCTGAACTCCTCGAACACGAATTTGACTGGGAGGATCGGGGAGCCTGTAAAGATTCTGAATCCTCAACGACGACCAACGTTTCTCCATCCAGGGGAGACTGGTATGCGAGGGAAGGGACCGAGACCGACGATCTTCAGCACCTTCAGTATTCGGGTGTCCACAGTTCGTGGGTCAGAAAGATTGAGACGGCGATCCGGAACTCGTGCGAGTATTATTTTCGCACTCAACACTCCGATGGGTACTGGTGGGCGGAACTGGAATCGAATGTAACCATCACGGCCGAGTATGTTATGCTTCTGCGGATCCTGGATCTGAAGAATCCCGCCGCTGAAAGAAGTATGGTCAGATACCTGCTCAACAAGCAGATGCCGAACGGAGCCTGGGGGTTGTACTATGGCGACGGCGGCAATCTGAGCACGACCATCGAAGCCTATTTCGCCCTGAAGCTTGCCGGTGAAGATCCTGAATCGGATGCTCTGCGCAGAGCGAGGCAGTTCATTCTCGATCATGGAAGCATCGAATCGGCCCGCGTTTTTACCAAGATATGGCTGGCACTCTTTGGTCAATACCCGTGGGATAAGGTGCCGTCCATGCCGGTAGAACTGGTCCTGCTGCCTCCGCATTTCTACTTCAACATCTACGAGTTCAGCAGCTGGGCGAGGGGCACCGTGGTGCCGCTTTCCATCGTGCTGGCCATACGGCCCCGATATCCTCTGCCCGAGGAAGCCGGGGTGCGCGAGCTCTATGTTTCGGATTCCTCCGGTACCTGCAGGAGATTTCAGTCCTGCACCCATAAACTTTTTTACCTTTTCGACCGCATTGCCAAGGCTTTTGAACGGAATCCCATCAGGTCTCTGCGCAACAGGGCGGTGCAGGAAGCGGAAACCTGGATACTCGAGCACCAGGAAGAGAGTGGAGACTGGGGTGGAATTCAGCCCCCGATGGTGTATTCCATTCTTGCGCTCTATTATCTCGGATATCCGCTGGACCACGAGGTGATCAGGAAGGGCTTGAAGGCTCTCGAGGATTTCTGCATCGAGGATGAAGAGGGGTTGAGAATGCAGTCGTGCGTCTCTCCGGTCTGGGATACCGCCCTCACCTGCCTCGCCCTGCTCGATGCGGGCATACCCACCGATCACCCTGCGGTGCAAAAGGCCGCTCGATGGCTCATGGAAAAGCAGGTGACCACCGGCGGCGACTGGCAGGTCAAAAACTGCTGTCCTCCCGGCGGCTGGGCTTTTGAATTCATCAACACTCAATATCCCGATGTGGACGATTCGGCTGTGGTGTTGAGCACCCTGAACCGATTCAACCCGGACCGCTGCGATGGGCTCACGTGCGTCAAGGAAAGAGGCATGGAGTGGTGCCTGAGCATGCAGAGTTTATGTGGAGGATGGGCCGCCTTTGACAAGGACAACAACATGGTTATCCTGAACAGGATTCCGTTCGCCGACCAGGAAGCCATGGTGGATTATCCCACGGCGGACGTTACGGGCAGGGTGATCGAGGCGATGGGTTATTTCGGGTATGATCGCTCCCATCCCCGTGCTCAAAGGGCCATCCAATTCCTGCTGGATCTTCAGGAACCCGACGGCGCCTGGTGGGGGCGCTGGGGTGTAAACTACATCTACGGGACGTGGTCTGTTTTGAAGGGCCTGATTTCCATCGGAGAAGCCCCCGAATCTCCTTGTATCCGCAAAGCCGTGCGCTGGCTCAAAGACCACCAGAACCCGGACGGAGGGTGGGGGGAGACGTGTGATTCATATGAGAACCCGGAACTTCGAGGGCAGGGCCCCAGCACACCCTCTCAGACCGCCTGGGCTATCATGTCTCTTCTGGCATGCGGCGAGGAGAAATCGCCGGAGGTATACCGGGGTATACAGTACCTGGTTCGCACCCAGCAAGCTGATGGGACATGGGAAGAGCTGTATTTTACGGGGACGGGTTTTCCGAAGCACTTCTACATCCGCTATCACAACTACCGCAATTGTTTCCCTCTGATGGCCCTCGGGCAGTACAGGCAAAAGCTCCAGGCAGAGGCGTCATTCCTTCGCTGAAAATCCGCCGGGTGCCCCAAACGGTTCACCTCCCGTGCGATGATTCGCAGGGGAGGTGAAAGTGGTCTGTACGAACGAGTGGAAACGGGTTCGATCTTGCGACCTTGCCCGGATGACTTCTTTTTTCAGGAAGCGAACAGCTTGGTCATTTCCTTTTCGTCCATGGCAAAACCGTGCTCGGGTCCGGGGAAGATGCCTTTTTCCACATCTTCCCTGTACTGGGTGATGGCAGCCTTCATCGCTTCTCCAAGCTTTGCGTACTGCTTGACAAACCGCGGCGTGAAGCGGTCGAAGAGTCCAAGTACGTCGTGGACCACCAGGACCTGGCCGTCACAATTCGGTCCTGCACCGATGCCGATGGTCGGAATGGGAATGCTTTCGGTGATCATCGTGGCGATGGGTGAGGGGATGGCTTCGAGCACGATGCTGAAGCAGCCGGCCTCAGTCAGTGCCTGAGCGTCTTCAATGAGAACCTTGGCGGCTTCGGCGGTCTTGCCCTGCACCTTGAATCCGCCGAATACGGCTGCGCTCTGGGGAGTCAAGCCGAGGTGCCCCTGCACGGGAATGCCTGCTTCCACCATGGCCTTGACCTGTGCAACGACCCTTCTGCCTCCTTCGAGTTTTACCGCCTGGGCCTTTGCTTCCTTAAGAAACAGGCCGGCGTTCAGCAGGGCCTGTTCGATACTCGCCTGGTAGGACATAAAGGGCATATCCCCGACGACCAGCGCTCTTTTCGCACCCCGGGTGACGGCGCGAGTGTGATGAAGCATTTCGGTCATTCCGACCGAGAGGGTGTCTTCATGCCCGAGAACGACCATTGCCAGCGAATCTCCCACCAGGAGCATGTCCACTCCGCTTTGGTCGGCCCACAGTGCAGTAGGGTAGTCGTACGCGGTCAGCATGGAGAGTTTTCTTTTGCCCTTGGCAGCCACAACATCCGGAACAGTAACTCGATTTTTCATGATCGTACCTTCCTCCTGGTAATCCAAGTGTCTGGTGCACGTCGTCCAACAGTTCGGTCCAAGCCTGTGAGACACAATGTCCAGGCTCCTCGCCGCCGGTAAATGCAACCCTTCCGGGGGTCATCTCCTGGCGCGAAGACAACATCGCCGCCTTTTCCTTTTTCGTCAAGCGAAAATCGAGTGATCTCGATAGAGGACGGCCACAGCGGCGCTACTGCGCCTTCAGATAGTGGGCTTCCAGGGTCTTGATCAGCAGGGTGAGGGTGCGGTTGACGGGGACCGGGATCCCCAGTTCGTCCCCCGCTCTCACGATCGCTCCATTGATTGCGTCGATTTCGGTGCGCTTCTTCCTGTCCACGTCCTGTCCCATGGAGGACCGGTTGATGGCCGTCGCTCGGGCGATGCCCAGCACGCGATCCACCATGTCGCCGGGTATGGAGAACCCTTTTCTGCCTGCCACATCCATCGCCTCGACAACTGCAGCTTTGCACAGTGCGGCGGCCGCTTCCGTCTCGGGGATAAAGCCGTTGCGAATGCCTGTCAGGGCGGTGATGGCATTGATCCCGACATTGACGTGGAGTTTTTCCCAGATGAGTTGTTCCATTCGGCCGCTGGGCTCGGTTTTGATGCCCGCCTCGTTGAACAGGTCGACCACGTTCCTGACTCGCCGTGAAACACCCTGCCGGGGTTCCCCGATATAAGTCGGACCGTTGCCTCCGTGGCGGATGACGCCCGCGTCCACAAGGGTGGCTCCCTGGGCGGTGCTGCCGAGCAGAACCGATTTTTCACCCACCCGTTCCGCGATCTGCTCCCAGTTGCCGATGCCGTTCTGGAGGGTGAGGAAAACAGTGGAGTCACCACAGCACTGGAGTACTCCCGAAACGGCTTTCCGGGTGGCGTAGCTTTTCACCATGACGATCACCAGGTCAGCCTTGATGGGGATATCATGAGCGTGGTGGTAGCTCTCGATGGTGAACCGGCTGACGCTTCCGTCCAGTTCTTCCACCGTAAGAGAGTTCCGGCCAATGGCTTCAATATGCTTTTGATTGGTGCTGAACAGCACAATACGCGCCGATGTCCGGGACAACCTGGCTCCCAGCAGGCTTCCCATGGCCCCCGCTCCCAGCATGAGAATGTTCATAAATTGCCTTCCTCCTTCCTTCGAGTGGTGTTTTCGGGCGGATCCCTCCATCTCTTCAGAACAGAAACACAAAGAACAGGAGAATGGCGTAAACGGTAACGAGCATGGACCCCATCGGGATAACGTCCGAAAGAATGGAAAAAACCGTTTCCCCGCCGTTGATATGTCTGCGCAGGTAAGGGAAACGCCAGCCGGCAATAACGATAATGAGTGTCCCCAGCAGAAACGCTGTCAGCCCGAGGTGGCGAGTGCTTCTCATCTGCCCTGCCAGCTCGGCCCTCGTGGAAAAGATCTGGAGCTCGCGGATAAGGATGTTGAAGCGTTCGATCACAAGACCGAAAGCGATGAGAGAAATCCCCGTGCGGCACCACGAAGGGAAAGTCCATAACATTCTCACTTCTCCTGCCTGATGGCATCGGGACGTTCTATTCGGTATGCCTCAGCGGAGCTTGAGAGTAGCCAGCGAGATGAGTGCCAGGATGCCGGCGACAATCCACAGGCGGATCACGACCTTGGTTTCGGCGATGCCCTTGTGTTGAAGGTTGTGATGGAGGGGAGCCCGGTAAAAGATGCGCCGCCCCACCCAGCGGACTCCAATCTTGTCCTGGATCTGGCTGGTGAGAGCTTCCGCAATGAAGAGCCCTCCCAGCAGGGGGAAGAGCATTTCCTGCTTCAGGAGCACCGACATGACGGCCATGGTTCCTCCAATGGCCAGGGACCCGGTGTCTCCCATGAAAATCTGGGCCGGATATGCATTGTACCAGAGAAACCCGAGACCCGCCCCCACGAACGCCGCTCCAAAGACGGTCAGCTCCCCTGCTCCCCTGAGATACGGGTAGTAGAGGTAGCTGGAATAGATCCGGTTTCCTTCCACGTATGCAAAGATTCCGAGGACAACGGCGACGAACAGGGCGGGAGTGATTGCAAGTCCGTCGAGTCCGTCTGTGATGTTGACCGCGTTGGATACAAAGATGACGAAAAGAAAGATAAAAGCTCCATACAGATAAGGGCCCGGGTCGAGGAGAGGGTACTTGTAGAACGGGATATAGAGCTTGGTGGAAAGGTTCTCTCCCAGCGGGGCGTAGGGGCCCACGCAGATCCAGGCGAAAACGAGGCCGAACAAACCCTGCAGGACCAGCTTGGTGCGCTCGGAAAGTCCCCTGTCTCCACTCTTCATCCTCACCTTGGACAGGTCGTCCAGGAGGCCGAGAAAACCGAACCAGAGCATCCCGCCCAGAGAACACAGCAAGAAGGGGCTGTTCCAGTTCCCCCATATCAGCATGGAACTCAACACAGCTCCAATGATCAAAACCCCGCCCATGGTGGGAGTCCCACTCTTATCGAACGCGGAATGCACCCCGGTCTCCCTCACCTGGTCCAGGAAGCACTGCCTGTGAACGAAGAGAATGAAGCTTCTGCTGAACAGAAACACGAAAATAACAGAGGTCAAGGCCGCCATGATGGCGCGGAAACTGATGTAGTTCACCAGGCGGCAGAATGAAAAGGCCTCGGATATCTGAAAAAGAAAATTCCCCAGGTGGTAAATCATGTTCAGCTCTTCCCAGCGGCTTTTTCGGACGGGAGAGGGGATGCATCGAGTCCTTCCTCGATCATCAGCCTGTCCCGGCAGCCTTTTTGAATCATGTTGAAAGTCTCCTTGATGGAGAAATGAGGCCTGAAGTCCGTCGAGGTCAGGATAAAGCCTGCCATTCGGCAGAGGAGATCGGGAGAGGGGCTGATGACCCGACGTTCCACCAGGCGGCTAAGTCCCTTGAGTGCCGCATCCCGAACCTGCCAGTAGTGAGAATTCTTCAAGTTCAGCAGGGCTTCGAGGGCTCTCCCGTCGATGCCCACTTCTCCGAGTGCTCCGGCTGCCATCAGAACCACCTCGAAGCAGTCGTCGTCCAGTTTCTTCATAAGGGTGTCCATCCAGACCTCCCTGCCGGCGATGGCGGATCCGAAATGCATTGCCGTGCGGCAGACCTGCGCCCGGACTTCATAGTAGGGATCATCAGCCGCTGTGAGCAGGGCTTTTTCCACATCCGCATCGAAGTGATTCATCACCTGCAGTGCCTGCACAATGTTTCGCCGGATAAAGCCCACCTGCTCGAAATCTCCACCGAAGATCCTCCTGATTCTCGTTGTGGGTGAACGATCCGTCAGCATATGGAGCAGTGTGGGGATCTTTTCTTTGTAGTGAGTGAGCCCGATGAGCTTGATTCCGAGGTTCCGGTCCTGCCATGCCTGGTGACTGAGAAGCCCCGCAGCCCTGTGGCGGTAATAAATGAGATCGTCTTCGTCGCCTATCACGGCCAGCGGGTCGTAGCTTCGCGGAGATGTTTCGTACGCGGTGCTCAGAATCTGGAGCAGCCGGTGATTGCTGAACAGGGCTCGAAAAGGGACAGGAGGACAGCCGATTCCGTTGTTGAAGCTGTTGTCCCGGTAGATTTCGCTCAGGATGCGTTCGATGGCCTGACGCCTCAGAAAGCGATTGGTGTTGGCGGCCATCTTCTCGATCTGGTCCGGATCCTGCAAAAGTCTCAATATGCGTTCAGCCAGGAATTTGCCTTCGAGTTTTTCGAGCAGCCTGCCGTTTTCCATGATGGTATCTTCGAAGAGGATTTCCGCTGCACCTGCGTGCTTCATGGCCCTGGCGTTCATGACCTGGTGATCGCCGGGCAGGTTGGCCTTGGGTATCAGGATGGCCGGCTTTCCCATGCGTGAAATCTCGTTGAGGCTTCCTGCTCCGCTTCTGCAGACGATCAAGTCACTTATCGAGTAGACGTCGGCAATGTTGTGAAAATAATCCTGCCTGAAGTAGAATTCCTCGATCAGGACCCGGTCTTCGGGTTTCAAGGCGGATCGGATCCGTGACTCCGTATCTTCGACGGCATGATAATCCGAAGACCGGGCCAGCCCCATGCCATGGATGATGAAGAGCCGGTGTCGATGCGGAAGGAGATGGGGCAGAGCATCCACGATGGCCCGGTTGATCGTCCGGGCTCCCTGGGATCCGCCGAACACGAAAACCACCTGCCTCCCCTCAGGGACTTTGAAGGGCAGGCGCGAGAAGGCCTCTTCCCTGGGTACCAGCGTGATGGAATGCCGGATGGGATAGCCGACGACCACGCCATTGCGGGGGAAGAACGAAACGGTCTGTGGAAAGGTCAGGAGCACCCGGTCCACCCATTTCCCCAATACTGCGTTCAACTGGCCGGGAATACTGTTTTGTTCGTGAAGAAAGATCGTGGTCGGGCAGATCCGGAACAGCCGCAGAACCAGCGAGGCCAGTATGACCGGAGCGCTGACGTAGCCTCCCGTGGCGATGATCCAGCGGGGGGCGAACCAGAAAAGGATGATGACGGACTGGGTCACACCGATGCACAGCCGGCACAGGAAGCGAAAGGAACGCCAGGACAACTTCAGGCCCGGATAGCCTTCCGAAGAAACGAAGAGCAGCGGGTATCCCACGCGCCGCACAATGATGGTTTCGGCTTTTCCCCGCACGCCCACGTAGAGGAATTTCGCGTTCGGTTCCTTATTCTTGATTCCTTCCGCAATGGCGAGGGCGGGGTTGACATGTCCCCCAGTACCGCCTCCCGAGAGAAGGATTCTCGGTTCCCTGGCGGCAAGCCGCCTCCAGCGGAGGCTTCCGAAGGTGATCAGAACCACAAGGGCGAGTGCAGATATAAGAGCGATAAGACCGTTCACAGGCGTTTCCATCGGACAGGGTCCGTTATGATCGTTCCTTCAACGGGTGATTACTTCCATGACTCTTTCCACGGGTACGCAACCCGTGCGCACGATACGGGGCGGCACGACGGTCACGTCCACGATGGTGGACGGCGGGCCGCCCGGAAGCAGGCCCGCGTCAACCATGCCGTCCACTTTCGAAATCAGCTCCCCCGATATCCCGTCGGGATCATGAGAGGGCGGCTGCCCGGCAGGATTGGCGCTGGTCGAAATCAGGAGTCCGCCGGCAGCGGATGAGAGTGCACGCGCCACGGGGTGGGGCGAAATGCGTACGGCGATCCTGCCCGTACGACCGTGCAGAGTGGGGGGGAGGTGAGGAGCTGCGTGCAGGAGGAGGGACAACGGGCCGGGCCAGAATTTCTTTGCCAGTTTCTCCGCCGACGAAGGCCATAGAGCAACGGCCGCCCTCACAGCATCCATATCCTCCGCAACCAGGGGCAAAGGCTTCGAGGCTGTCCTGCCCTTGATCCTGTAGACGCGATCAACGACGTTCTGAACCGGTTTGCCGCCAAGGCCGTACAGGGTTTCCGTCGGATAGATCAATACTCCCCCCCCTCGAAGCACGGATGCGGCTTCATCGAGCATTTCCGGATCGAAATGAACCGGATCTACCTTCCAGACAGGCACTGTGCCTGCCGGCCCGGAATAGACTGCACCCCCGTTCAAGATGCTGAAGCCCCGGTCTTGCGATTGAGCAGGTATTCCTCGAGGTTCCTGTTCTTCCTCTGTATAACGTCGGCCGCCATACCCTTCTTATAATCCACCAGCTTCTGCTGCAGGTCCGGCTTGGATGTGGCAAGGATCTGCAGGGCGAATATCGCGGCGTTGAGGGCTCCCCCTCTCCCGATAGCCATGGTGGCGACAGGTATGCCCGGAGGCATCTGCACCGTGGAAAGAAGTGAATCCATCCCCTTCAAAGGGGAAGAATCAACGGGAACTCCGATCACGGGAAGCGTCGTTTCAGCCGCAACCACACCGGCAAGATGCGCGGCCCAGCCGGCCCCCGCGATCAACACCTTGATTCCTCTTCCCATGCAGTCCCGAGCATAGGCGGACGTTTCATGAGGAGACCTGTGAGCCGAAAGAATGCGAACTTCATACGGAACCCCGAACGAATCCAGGATGCGCAGGGTCTCCTCCATCACGGGAAGATCCGATTCACTTCCCATTATAACTCCCACGAGCGGATGAGTACTCGCTTGAGGCATGTTTTTCTCCATGGGCCACAGGACCCGGCCGATGCTCCCGTCACACAAAACTATATCAACGGGACGGAAGAGTATCTACAGATAAATATGCGGAATGCCGGCGGGCGACGATCCCGACTGCTACTCCCGCCCGATATCACTTCGATAGTACATCCCCTCGAAAGAAACCTTTCCCATTTCCCTCAAAGCCGTCTCCCTTGCTTCCGCCAGGGTATCCCCGCTGCTCACAATACACAGCACCCTGCCTCCCGTGGTCACCAGGCGCCCCGAAGAGTTCAGTTCCGTGCCCGAATGAAAAACCAGGCAGCCGGGGTCGATCTTGTCCACTCCTTCGATGGGCACTCCTATCTTGTACCTGTCGGGATATCCTTTGTACCAGCCCTTCTTCCCTTTTGTCATACCGCTTGTGGCAATGAGACAAAGGCGGTAGCGCGGATCCCACCGGGGCCGGGTGTCGCTCAGCCGGCCCCCGAGGATGGCTTCGCAGATATCTACAAGGTCCGTTTCGAGGCGCGGCAGGATCACCTGGGCTTCCGGGTCTCCCAGGCGGATGTTGATTTCCAGGACGTAGGGAATGATATCGCTCCCCTGTTCAACGAGCATGAGACCAAGGTAGAGTATCCCTCGATAGAGGAACCCGTGCTTCTCGCGAACTCCATGGATCAGGGGTTCGGCCACTCGAGTCATGATGGTGTGCACCAGGGAGTCGTCGAGCCAGGGGTGGGGGGAATAGGAACCCATGCCACCCGTGTTCTTACCCTCATCGTTTTCCCTGGCCCGCTTGTAGTCCTGAGCCGCCACCATGGGGACCACCGTGTATCCGTCCGTAAAGCAGAAGAAGGAGAGTTCCCTGCCGTAGAGCCGCTCTTCGATGTCCACCCGCAATCCCGCATCGCCGAAGATCTTCTCTTCCATAATGGAATGAATGGCTTCTTCGGCGTCAGAGACTCCTTCACAGACCAGTGAACCCTTTCCTGCGGCAAGCCCGTCTGCTTTCACCACCACCGGGCGGCCCACCGACCGGACGTAATCCCTGGCGCGATCCGGATCGGAAAAGATCTCGAATTCCGGCACCGGAATCTGAAGGTCTCGAAGCAGGACCTTGGTGTCGCACTTGCTGGATTCGAGGCGGCTCGCTCGGCGGTCCGGCCCGATGATCGCCATGCCCCGGCTTTCAAACAGGTCCACGATCCCGGCGGACAAAGGTTTTTCGGGGCCGACGAAGGTCAAATCCACCTTTTCCGAATGTGCGAAATCGGCCATCTCTTCAATCGACTTCGCATGGACACACGTGGCGATCTGTGCGATTCCCGCATTCCCGTGCGCTACAAAGACCTGCTTTACACGGGGGCTTCGAGTGAACTTCCAGGCAATCGCATGGTCTCTGCCTCCACTTCCAATCACCAGAACCTTCATGGGTACTCTCTCTTGTTCCTGTCTTTCCGTCAGATGCCCCGGGTAATCTTCTCGAGGTATTCGCAGATACTTCCATCGTAGTTGTGGGTCGTGCAAAACGCCTTGCAGGCCAGTTCGAGGCTGGTCCTGCGGGAAACGTGGCCCTTGAGCTCCTTCATTTCCTTGAGAATCCGCGGATAATCATCGGGATCGGTCACCACGGCGACGTAGCGGGAATTCTTCGCTGCGGCGCGGATAATGGTCGGACCGCCGATATCGATGTTCTCGATGGCTTCCTCCAGCGTACAACCGGGCCGTTCGATGGTCTTGACAAAGGCGTACAGGTTCACGACCACCATGTCGATGGGCTTGATGCCATGCTCCGCCATGGTCTTCACATGGGTTTCGTTGTCGCGGATTCCAAGGATCCCTCCATGAATCTTGGGGTGCAGGGTCTTCACTCTGCCGTCGAGCATCTCAGGAAATCCCGTGTAGTCGGAAACCTCCGTGATATCGATGCCGCCGTCCCGAAGAATCCGGGCTGTTCCCCCCGTGGAGAGCATTTGAACTCCGAACTCCTTCAGACCTTCGGCGAATTCAACCAGCCCTGTCTTATCCGTAACGCTGACTAGGGCGCGACGAATCGGAAACATGATATTCCTCCGTTGAATGAAAAGAAAAGGATTCACCTTCCTCCGCAGCAACGGCTGTCGGCTGGGAACCCATCCACTCCCAACAGCCATTAAAGCGGGTTCTCTAGGACGTTTTTTGTTTATATTTTCCGAGCAGCCTGTCGAACAGGGATTCAGCGGCCTTTACGACGGGAGCATCGTCAGGCAATGTGATGGTGGGCCTGCCCTCCAGGTCATACTCGGCGAGCAGCGGATCGGCGGGCAGCCCGACAATCCTTTCGGGGCCGAAGGTTTCCAGGACGTCTGGCGGCCAGGATGCAGGCACGGTTTGCAGCTGATTCACCGCCAGCACCGTCTCCCGGACTCTGATGGGAAGACTCCGGACCAGTTCCGCAATCCGGCAGGCGGCGGTCAGTCCGCGGCGGCTGGGGTCCGATACGAGCAGCAGCAGGTCGATGTCTTTCTGGGTCAGGCGGCTGAAGTGCTCCATCCCTGCTTCGTTGTCCACCACCACGTAGTCGTAGTTCTTCATCAGCCGCTCGATGAGTCTGCTCAAAAGATTGTTCGCCGCACAGTAACAGCCCGGCCCCTCAGGTCTTCCCATGGCGATAAGATCGAATCCGTCCCCCTCGACAAGCGACTGCTCGATCTTCATTTCCATGAAAACATCCTTGGTCATCCCAACAGGTACGCTCGTCTTCATCATCTCCCGGGCATCGGACAAAGTTTCATCCAGGGGCACGCCAAGGACATCGTTGAGGTTCGAATTGGAATCCGCGTCGATGGCCAGAATCGGCTTCATGCCCTGCCTGATCATGTAGCGAATGAGCAGTCCCGCAATGGTGGTCTTGCCCGTGCCGCCTTTACCGCCCAGGGCGATACACAATCCCACGATTCATCCTCCCCGTCATCTGGGCCTGGAAGTCGGCCGGCTGCCTCAGGAATCCCCTTTCGACGATTGAATCCAGAGGGCCGCACAAAAACCCCAGACCGCATTGTAGAGACAGACAAATACAGGAGTCAGCCTGCCGAGGGAAAGCCCCAGCATGCCTTTGCCCTGGAGCACGGGGAATACGTAGAGGAGCTGAAAGAGAGTGGGCACGAAGCTGAAAAGGACACCACGGCTGAAAACCCCTACCCAGAAACCGCCTCTCAGGAAGGGCGCCAGAAAAAGAAGCCCCCACAATCCTCCCCAAACCAGACGGGTATAGAGGAAGGAAGAACTCCACTCCGGCGCAAGGGCTACTCCGAATTTCTGCGGAAACCCCGCCCGGCCCGCGTACCATGCCAGAAGGGAATTGACCAGTGCGGCCGCGCATCCGGCGGCGAAACATATACTCAATCGACGAATGAACCGGCTCATGGGAACGCCCGGCTCCATACCCGCGGTCGCCGGCGGGAAAGCGGAACTCGACGCTCAGGCAGCAATTCCAGGGATTCCACCCCTTCTTTCGCCTGTCCTTTCATCTTCCTCACCGGATCCCGACCTCTCGCCACCTGTCCTCGGCAAGCACCACGGAAGTGTCGATCTGCCGGTCCGGGACGTTCCAGTACTTTCTGAGCAGAAGGTTCTTTTCGCGTTCGGAGACGAGCTTGAATCCGCGGCCTTCGTAAAAACGCACGGCCCAGGAAGCATCCGTCCAGGTCCCTATGAGGATGGGTTTGTCGGTCATCTGCCGGAGATGTGAAAGCAGTTTTCCCCCGATGCCCCGGTTCCTGCGGGCGGTACACACATAGGCGTGCCTGATGAGAGTTACATCAAGAACCTGCTGGATGCCCATCACTCCCTGGATTTCCCCCTCCTCCTCGAAGCCGTAAAAGACGACGCCCTCATCGATTTCGTGGCGAAGCTCCTCCCTGGACATATACGGAGTCTTCAACCTGTCTTCGGGAATAACGCCCCTGTACGCAACGGCGGAGTCGTTGATTACCGAGTAGATCCTCTCAAAATCCCTATCTGTACACCTGCGTATCATCACCGCGATACCCGAATTCAAGTGAAGTTTGCCAACACCGGATCGAACAAAGTTGATAACATAAGATGAAAGTTTTATAAAGCATTAACAAAGAAGTGCGTGCCGGCCAAATCCGCGGACTGCATCGAGATGCCGGTGATTTCAGGCAGAAAGGCGGCAGCCGGGTACAGACGCATCGACGCTGTTCCCCTGTTGCCGTTTCAGCCGGAAGCCCTGGATTCCGCTTCGGGTATACTTCATGAGAACAGGTTTATCCAGCTATCTTCAACACATTGTCAGCTGTCTCCTTTTCATCGTGGCCATGGGGATGCTCGCCTTCCGGCGCCGTGAGCCGGGGGCGATGAACGAGAGGGGATGGCGGTTCATAAGGTATTCGGCAGGGGTTCTCATTCTCTGGAGCATGGCATCGCTGCTGGTTCGTTATTTCGGCCGGAGACACGGCATGGTCGAAGCGATGAATGCCGGGGGATGGAGCGGCCCGATTCGGCAGTTGGACGGCTCGATGGAACGGGTTCTTGTCTACCTCGACAAGATGGATCACGTGGCGTTGCTGTCCGCGGTGTTGCTTCTCTACTTCGGCCTGCGCATTCTTCTCGATCAGGCCCGGGAAAGCAGGGAATCCGTTGTGGAAAGACGGTCATGACCCCGCCGTTTTCGTCGTACTGGATCGTCGATTTTGTCTATTCTTCCCTTTTGATCATCTTTTCGTCCCTGTGCATCGTGCTGGCAAGGCGGCTTGCCGGGAAGGAACCCCAGGACATTGCCTGGACGTACCTGGAATGGCTGAGCTATGGGCTGGCGGTGGTCGCCGTATCGAGGACACTGGGCCGCATGGCCGCCTGCATGCCGATCGACCCGCAAGCCGCAGGAACGATTCGGGACTACAGTGACGCCGCAACCTCGATGATGCTCGTGGTCCTGGGATCCGTCACTGTGTTCTTCGATCGAAGCCGGAGGATTCATCAGCAGTTGTTCACAGAGAAACGGGACCTGGTGGAAACCAGTGACCGGTTGCTTACCACGAACCGCAGACTGGAGGAACTGGTTGCCGAACGATCGGAGAGACTGGCGTCAACCGAGCGCAAGTACCGCAGCTTTTTCGAATCTTCCCAGGATATGATCGTGGTGGCCTCGGAAGACGGGACGGTCATCGAGGTCAATCCCGAGGCTGCGAGGATGTTCGGTGTTTCCCGGTGCCGAGAAGCCGGATCGGGATGTTCGTTCAAGGATTTTTTTATTTTCGAACAGGACTGGTCTTCCGTTGCCGCAGCCATGCAGGCGGACGGCCGGATTCCCGAGACGGAATTCAGGCTGCGGGGAACGGGTGGAGTGCAGTTCAGCGGGTTGTTGAGCGGCACTGCGGAAAAGTCTTCAGCATGCGGATCGGTAACGATGCATTTTCTCGTCAAGGATATATCCCGGCGGAAGAACATGGAGCAGCAGCTTCTTCAGGCCGACAAGCTGGCGTCCATCGGGCAGCTTGCCGCCGGGATCGCCCACGAAATCAACAACCCGCTCAGCATCATCCTGGGTTATACTCAGCTGCTGCTTCGAGGTGAACCGCAGGGGACTCAACACTACCAGGACTACAAGATCATGGAAAAGCATGCCCGCACGTGCAAGACGATCGTGGGGGACCTGCTGAGCTTCTCGCGGAGCACCCGCACGAGAAAAGATGTCGGGCATCTCCATACGGCGATCAACGAAATCCTCGGCGTTCTGCGGAATCATTTTGAGCTCGACCAGGTAAAGCTGGAAAAAGAACTCGACCCGGCCATGCCGGAAATGGTCATGGACGAACCGAAGATCAAGCAGGTCCTCATGAATCTTCTTATGAACGCCAAGCAGGCCATCGGAAAGAAGGGGACGATATACCTGTTGACTCGTTACGAAGCCCCCCGGGGGCAGGCGGTTGTCCGGGTGGCCGACACCGGGACGGGTATAAGCCCCGAACATCTTTCCCGCATATTCGACCCCTTTTTCACGACCAAGGGCACGGGTGAAGGAACGGGATTGGGGCTGTCGGTGAGCTACGGGATCGTGAAGGATCACGGAGGCGAAATTCTGGTGGAGAGCCGGCCGGGCAAAGGGAGCGTATTCACGGTGATCCTTCCCGTAAATACGGAGAAGGGCGATCATGATCAAAGAAACCCTGCTGATTGTTGACGACGAAGAAGATCTCCTGCACCTGCTCAAACGGAGCATCGAGCCCGATCTCGAATGCGAGGTGAAGACGGCTTCGTCAGGCGAGGAAGCCCTCCGCATTCTGGATGAAAGGCCTGTGGACCTGGCGCTCGTAGACCTCAAAATGCCGGCCATGGACGGCATGGAGCTGCTCGGAATCCTCCGCCGGTCTCATCCCTGGCTGACAGTCATCATGATGACCGCCCACGGGTGCATCGATCTTGCCGTTCAGGCCATCAAAGCCGGTGCCTACGACTTCATCACCAAGCCGTTCGATCACGAGGCCCTGCTGTTGAGCCTGACCAAGGCGCTCGAACGCAGCCGGCTCATCCGGGAAAACCTTCATCTCCAGAGACGCTTTCAGGATGAAAATGTTTTCCAGAACCTGGTGGGAAAAAGCGCGGGAATGCAGCGAGTGTTCGAAACCATCCAGATGGTGGCGAAGACGGATCTGACCGTGCTCATTACAGGTGAATCCGGGACGGGCAAGGACCTTGTGGCTCGAGCGATTCACGCTTTGAGTGACAGGAGGAACGGGCCGTTCGTGGCGGTAAACTGCCCGACGGTTCCCGAGAATATACTCGAAAGCGAGCTCTTCGGCTACCGGAAGGGTGCGTTCACCCATGCGGCTCAAAACAAGATCGGGCTTTTTCAGGAAGCCCATAACGGAACGATTTTCCTGGACGAGATCGGTGACATAAGCACCGCGATCCAGACCAAGCTCTTGAGGGTTCTCCAGGAAAAAGTGATCAAGCCCCTGGGAGATACAAAATCCATTCATGTGGATGTCCGGGTCATTTCGTCCACAAACCGGGACCTGCCGGAAAAGATCCGGCACGGAGAATTCAGGGACGATCTTTTCTACAGGCTTAACGTGCTTCCCATTGTCCTGCCCCCCCTGCGCGACAGACCTGAAGATATCCCACTGCTGGTGGATCATTTCCTGGAAAAGCACTGCGGGGAATTGAAACGGCCGCGCAAGAATGTCTCCGTTGAACTCATGAACCTCTTTCTCAGGGCTCCCTGGGTGGGCAACGTGAGGGAGTTGGAAAGTATCGTTATTCGGGGTATCCTGTATGCTCCCGAAGCGGAGATCAGGCCGGAGCATGTCGGATTTGACGAAGGGGTCAAGCCCGGCAGGGAGGCATCCAAGGGGACAGCGAAGCAACTGAGCTACAAGGCCGCGAAAGAAGATGCTCTCAGACGATTTCATTCGGAGTACATTTCGGGAGTTCTTTCCGAAACACAGGGAAACGTGAGCCAGGCGGCCAGGCTCTGCGGACTGGAAAGGCAGGCGCTTCAACAGCTCATGCGGCGCTACGGCATCCGTTCCGATTCCTTTCGATCCGGCTGAGTCCCGTTATCCAATGCCGTACTGATCCAAGAATCCATGGAAGGTGGAAGTGGAAAGTCATCCTGATCCATCCATACGTTCGGACGTCGAATCCCCGGCGGAGGAGTCTCCGGCCGGCGAGGAACCTCGGGATATCCTGCTGCGAAGGGACGCCTGCCTGTCCCTCCTGGAACGATTCGCGGCTCTCGAAAACAGAATCCTGGACCGCCTGGACTGCCTGAACGAAAACCGCGAGCTTTCCGGTTTGCTGCATGCCAGGGAACGGGAGCTGGTCCAGAAAGATACTGAAATCGAAAAGCTTCGCAGGGACCTGGTCTACCAGACGCGCCTGCTGGAGAAGGAGTTTGAGGAGCGTCTGAGAAGTTACCAGGATAAGATGGCAGCCCTCGAGAAACAGTTCCAGGAAAGAGTGGAACTGGAACGCAGGCACTTCGACGAACGGCTTGCCATGGAACAAAGGTTCTGGTCGGACAAGCTCGACCAGGAAAAGGAAACCTTCGACCGCAAGCTGGCTGAAGCCAAACGCCGGGAGAGCTTCTGGCAGCGGCTGGTCAAGATGATGACGTGGAGCTGAGGCGCTCCCCGCAGCCCCCTGCCCTGCACCGTGCCATCCGCACTGCCCGGGGGCCTGAATGGAGACTTATGAAAGATCGCCTGCTGCAACTCATTCTGGAATATGCCTTCAAGTTCTCGGAAAACGCCGAATTCAAGCTCGTCCATGGAGGCATGAGCCGGTTCTATTTCAACTGCAAGCGCGTAACCCTCGACCCCGAGGGACAGTACCTTATCGGCAACCTGGTGTTCGATGCCTTGAAAGACCTGAAAGTCAATGCTGTGGGAGGCCTGACGCTCGGGGCAGACCCGATAGCCGGCGCGGTTTCCTACACATCCTGGCTGAGGCATGCTCCCGTGCAGTCTTTTGTTGTAAGAAAGAAGCAAAAGGAACACGGAACGTCGAGCCTGATCGAGGGCAAGGTGCAGGCGGGGGATCGAGTGGTGGTTGTGGACGATGTGGTGACCACCGGAGGGTCCACTCTTCAGGCTGTGGACGCATGCCGCGCCGCGGGCATCGAGGTGCTGAAGGTGGTTGTCCTGGTGGATAGGCAGGAGATGAACGGCCGCGAGAACATCATGAAGGAAGTGCCCGACTTTGAAGCCCTTGTGACCCGGGACGAGGTGATGGAACTCTACCGAAAAACGGTGAAATAAGGGCAGGTAATCGATTCTTCCGCGGGTGGGAACAAAAGTGCCCGGAACGGAACCCTGCGCCTGCGGCGGTGGCCGGCACCTGCATATCCATCGACCGGTCGAGGCAGTGAGCCCTTACTCCTTCTTTCTATACAAAGCCGCGATCCCTTGGGAACCCACGTCAGGCAGCACGATTTCCATCTTTTCCCCGTAGCGGGGAAGTATCCTGTTGAACCCGTAAACCAGGTACAGGGCTCCGGGACGAGCTTCTGCAGCGATTTTTTCTCCAAAGACATCGTGCAGGGTGATGTAGGTGTAAAAGATATCCACATCTGCGAAACCGACGCCGGTTTCTTCCCCCATGCGTTTGTAAGTCTCTGGATCGATGGAATTTCCGTTAAAAAGGAAGATATTGCCTGGAGGCAGAGGCAGGCCGGCCTGCCGGAGCAGACCGTCGAGTCCTTTTCGCCTGAGTGTGTATTCGTTCAGGATCTCGGAGTCTATCTCGATGCCGATGGACTGTCGAACGAAGTAACTCATGAATATGTTCACCCTGCCGTCGGCACAACCCAGGTCGGTGAACACGGTGGAATCCTTATCCAGGAAGCCCAGGGTCCGGAGTTCCCGGATACAGTGAATGAATTTGAACAGGTCCGTAGACTTGCGATAGCCTTTCGTACCTTGGTAACCTACCTTGCATCCGTCAAAAAAAGCCGCGATTGCCTTCAATGCAGGGAAAAGAAGGTTTGTTTCCACAGGATCAACGCCTCATAAATTTCTTGATTGCCTCGTGAACCGTGAAGACCGAATCCATCTCACGGCCCGTTACATCCTGTAGGGCAGCCATCTTGTCGGGGGGCATTTCCCTCTGGATGCGAAGGCACAGGTAATTGATGCACAATATATGGCGCACCTCGAGAACGCAGCCGTGGCGCCCCAGAAAGAAACAGCCGCCCGGCAGGAGACGTTCCGCGGGCAAGTGGACTCCGAGGAGCAGGTTCATGAGAAGCAGGACCGTGTTGTACCTGTTTTCGATGCCTGCTCCACAGCAGCTCCCGCCCTCCTCTTCATCACAGTGTGTACACGTGGCCACGATGCCGAGGTCGAACATGGCCTTGCGGGAATCGAGGATCTGTCCTTTCAGGGTCTGCAGGAGAAGTGCAATGGACCGGTCTCCCATCAGATCGTTGCCCCAGCTACGAAAAATCCTGTGCGCCTCCAATATCTTTTCCTGAATGGATTCCGAGAAAGAAACCGGCGTGGACGGCAAGCTCGCACCCCCTGTCTCATGGCAATCTGCCCGGCTTCGAGTGAACCCGATATGCGTTGGGTCAGGCTACCTTCTAATGGACAGTCGCCTCATTCTTGAATCGAATGTCGATCGGTTGACGCCGGCCTCCCTGGCCGCTCTTGTGATATGCCACCTGTTTTTCTCGAGCAGATGCAGAACATACGCCTTCTCCACCTCCTCCCACGTGCGGCCCTCAAAGAGCGACGCAACGGTTCCCGCCGCCCGGAATGAAGAGGCGTCGCCTTCTACGCCTGTGGAGGCATTATCTGGAACGTCTGACCCGTGGGAAAAGTGCAGCTTGAGTGTCCTCCCGGTCAGGACATCTTCCTGCGAGACAACCAGGATGTGTTTCACGAAGTTCTCGAGCTCCCGCACGTTCCCTCTCCATTCGTGGGAGAGCAGGAAATCCATGGCATCTTTCGAAATGCCCCTGGCGGGTACGTTCAGTCTCAGTGCCTCTCTTCTCATGAAATGGCCGAGCAGAAGCGGGATGTCCTCGACTCTCTCCCGGAGCGGCGGAATGCGCAAAGGCAGTACGTTCAGCCGGTAGAAGAGGTCTTCCCTGAATTCCCCCCTCGCGATGGATTCACCCAAGTCCTTGTTGGTGGCCGAAATAATCCTCACGTCGACCTTCCGGGTGCCTGTGCCTCCGAGCGGCTTGACCTCGCCGTTTTGCAGGACCCTGAGTATCCGTGCCTGCAGGGGAGAAGGCATGTCCCCGATTTCATCGAGGAAGACGGTCCCGCCGTTCGCAGCCTCGAAAAGCCCTGTCTTGTCAGAGTCCGCGCCGGTGAAGGCGCCTTTCCGGTAGCCGAACAGTTCGCTTTCGAGGAGCGTGTCCGGTATGGCGCTGCAGTTCTGCACCAGGAAAGGCCTTCCCCGGCGTTTGCTGAAGCGGTGTATCTCCTTGGCGATGAGTTCCTTGCCCGTTCCGCTCTCCCCTGTGACCAGCACCGGGAAATCCGTCCGGGCATAATCCTCGGCAAGCTTCATGACCTTGAGAAAAGACGGGCTCTTGCCGAGCGGAATATCATCACCGCGCAGAACGTCCAGGGCCTCCTTGAGCTTCATGTTTTCTTTTAGCTGGTCTGAGTAGAGCAGCGAATTGCCGAGAGCGATGGAGCCGATATCCACCAGGTTTTGGAGGAGTTGGAGGTACTCTTTGCGGAGATTGAGGCGATTGCCGCCTGCGCTGGTATCGATGATCTGCACCGCGCCATAGACATCGCCGTTCCTGAGAAACAGCGGAAAACAAAGGATGAGCCTGCTCTTTACGGCGATGTTCTTCTCGAAGTCCTTATAGTGACGTTCATCCTTTCCCGGTTCCGCAATGGTCATGGTTCGATTTTCGATCACCCAGCCGACGATGCTCGGGTGGTCCGATCTGACCGTGACCCCCGTAATTTCCTCGCTCTGACTTCCCGCAGCCACCACGCACTGGTAGCCGTTCTCTCGCTTCACCCAGATGGATCCCCTTTCAACGTTCTGCAGTTCAAGAAGAGCGTTCAGAAACTTCTTCTGCAGCCTGTCGGGGTCGAGTTCCTGTGAAACGGCCTTGAAGAAATCAAAGGATGTCCGACGCATAAGCTATACTCCATCGCCCGCAGGAAAAGAAGCTTCATCCGGCAAACGAATAGCTCCGGGGCTTTTCACGCAAAGGATCGAGGGCATCCCAACGTCATTCCCGCAAAAGAGCCGAAAAGAATGCCGCCTCAACGGTCGGAAATTCTTGATCGTTTCGGCGGTGATTATCGTTTCCGGTTCCGTACAGGTCAAGAGTGTTTTTTGAACCCGTTCCGGGGGTTGAGCGGCTCGCAGTCGCGTTTTTCCTCTTCAGATACCCGATTGGGATTTCTCAAAACACCTGCCGGGCATGTAAATTCAGCACCTTTTTCGTCTCTTGCCACAAGAATCTGCTCTATGGCACCTTTGATTCTTTCCATTTCCATTTCCTTTTCAGACGAGTGTGCCCAGAGGGTTTGGCTACCGTTTTTTATATTATAACTCGGGCGGAAGATTACTTCTCACCCGCATTGGGAGGACCGGCTTTGCAGGATCCGGCTATTTCACGATCCAGGGTTGTTCGAAAGGTCCTAACGCAAGACAGCCGGCCGGCCGGCAAGAACTTTCATCGTTCCTTTGCGCCGGATGATATGTTATAAGAGCACGTCCCGCAACGTTGCAGCAGAACACTTTACAGGAAGGCTAGCAAGCTCAGGGCCTTTGACCAATCTCTTCCCGGGCGGATTCGGTGTCCGGATGAGGAAGGGAGCTCAGACCTATGAGAGCCAGGCACATATGTGGTATTCAGGCAGGCGCGATGTTTTTCGTCCTGCTCGTCCTTTCGGTGATTTCGTGGGCTCAGCAGGCGGACCAGCAGTCCATGGGGGAGCCGCTTCGTGAACTGCAGGAACAGTGGAGGCAGATCATGAAGAACGAACACAATCCTGCCGCCGTCAAGCCCAACCCTGAAAGGAAGCCGTCCTTCGATGCTCCCGTGAACTCCGACAGAAGCAGCCGGTCAAAATCCGTGGGCAGGAGCAAGACTCACAGCCAACAGTCCGTCAAGTCCTCCAGGCAGACGAAGAAGACCTCCAAGTCAGGGTCTGCGGTGAAGAAGACACAGACGGGTCGCAAGAGTACCCAGGGAACCGTTCAGAAAGTGCAGAAATCCGGGAGCAAAGCCGCCTCTGGGTCCACGGAAAAAGTGAAATCGCAGGCGAAGAAAAAGGAGCAGGCACAGAACCGGGACAAGGCGAAACCTCAATCCAGGTCTCCGGAAACAAAAAAGAAAAAATGAATCGACATACCTCGATCAATTCTATTGTACATTTTGAAAATTGAACTTAGAATGCGCATCGCTTGAAGGTCTCTTCTCAGAGAGGCGGTTCGTTCTTGTGGAGGAAAGGAGCGGGATATGAAGAAAAAGGCAGTGTCGTTGTTGGCAGCGATTCTTTTCGGGGCGACGGTTCTTGTGGCACCGGCCGGGGCCGCGATGAAGCAGGCAACGGAGAAGCAGGCTGTGCAAAGTGAGAAGAAGCCTGCCGCAAAGACCAAGGCAAAAAAGACAACCACGAAGAAGACTGCAAAAAGCAAGACCAAGACCCAGAAAAAGTCAACTAAACCCGTAGCATCAAAAAGTTAGATCGACTTGATTACCCGGTTGACCGTGCCGCCTCTTTGAGAGTCACTTTCGTTTTTTGACATTATTTATCCACGGAAGAAGCACCGACAGAGAGGCGGGCGGGCGAGAGGCGCAGAACCGGGTGTTGGCGTTTCCCTGATCTGTTTATTCTCCCCCTGTACCGCCCCTCTCCATCTTCCTTCAGAAGTCTTCCCGAAGTCTGGCATATTCCGGATTCCACGTCCGAAATGGTGAGGTCTGGCCGCGCTCTGGCCGGTCCCGTCATCGGATCCTTCGCAGGGCCATGTTTAAAGCCGGCTGATCTTGACGGCGCAAAGTTTCCCGCACATGGTGCACGCTTCCCTGTCCTCGGTGATCTGCAGGCGTTCCCTGACCAGGTCGGGGTCAAGAGATTCCTTTATGACCCCATCCCAGTCGAGCTTCTGGCGGGCGATGGAAATGCGGCGATCCGCCTCCATGGCTCCGGGAAGGCCCTTGGCAATATCTGCAACGTGGGCGGCGATTCTTGCAGCCATCACCCCCTGGTAGACGTCGTCGGCATTGGGGAGCCCGAGGTGCTCCGCGGGAGTCACGTAGCAGATGAAATCCGCCCCCGCTGCCCCCGCGATGGCTCCACCTATTGCGGATGTGATGTGATCGTAGCCCGCCGCGATGTCTGTGGGCAGGGGGCCGAGGATGTAGAACGGTGCGCCGTTGCACAGGCGCTTCTGAAGCATCATGTTCGCCTGGATCTGCTGGAGAGGCACATGACCGGGTCCCTCGATCATCACCTGGACCCCCCGGTTCCAGGCTCGTTTCGCCAGTTCGCCGAGAATCATCAGTTCCTCGATTTGAGCGCCGTCGGTAGCGTCGAGGATAGTTCCCGGACGAAACCCGTCTCCCAGGCTCAAAGTGACGTCGTACTTGTGGGCAATCTCGAGAAGATCATCGTAGTACTCGTAAAGCGGGTTTTCTTTCCCGTTCTTGCGCATCCAGTGCATGTGGATGGATCCGCCGCGGCTGACACAGGGCATGATCCGCTCGAATTTCTCGAGCTTGCCCACGGAAGCCAGAGTGACGCCGCAATGAACGGTGATGTAATCCAGCCCTTCGGCGCATTGTCTTTCAATGCTTCGCAGCAGCTGGTCCGCGTCCATCCTGTCGAGCGGTTGCTGGTTGCAGACCATTTCAGTGGCCAGTCCATAGATCGGAACGGATCCCACCATGACCGGCGACTTTTCGAGAAAGAATCCTCTCAGACTGGAGAGATCTCCTCCCGTGGAAAGATCCATAATGGAATCCGTCTTTGCCTTGATGGCAGCTTCCAGCTTCTTGCTCTCGAGATCATGGCTGTGGCATTCGCCGCTGGTACCGAGGTTTGCGTTGACCTTGGTTTTCAGGCCCCGGCCAATGGCGCGCACAATGGGAAAGGAATGGTTGACGTTCCTGGGCAGAACTGCATGGCCTGCTGCAATGAGATCCCTCAACTCCTCAGCTGTGACGGGTTCGTCCGCCACGGCCTGTTTCATCTCCTCGGTAATCGTTCCCGCTCTGGCGTGATCCAATTGTGTTGCCACGGTGTCCTCCTGTGATGCATAGGAGGAGAGGTGTCGTCCCACTGAGACCGATCAGGATACTGCCCAGAATAAAAAATGGCCGTGCGAGAAAACGGCCATCGAGAGATCACTTCCATCTCGTTCGCCGATTCCTCCGCCAGTATGATCTGGATCAGGTTCCAAGGGTATCATCTCAGCTCTCGCAAAGAGAGCACCCCTCCGGCTATTGAACCTATTGTAAATCCGGTCGACAAAATCTTACGATATCAAACATACTAGAAAATCAGGAAAACATCAATCAACATCCGCCGGGCGTCTATCATTATTCCACCAGTGAGCATCTTTGATGTTCCTGGGCATCCACTACGGCGAGCGATGTCGTGTTGACAATGTCCTCGACGTCGCAGTTGCGCTGCAGTACATGGATGGCTTCGCTCGTGCCCATGAGGATCGGCCCGATGGCTCGGGCTCCCCCCAGGCGGGACATGAGCTTGAAAGCGATGTTTCCTGCCTCGAGCGACGGGAATATGAGGATGTTCGCCTTGTGTTTGAGTGTGTTGAAGTCGTAGACTCCGTTGAGTATCTCGGGGACAACCGCTGTGTCCGCCTGCATTTCTCCATCGATGATCAGATCCGGCCGCCGTTGCTTGACGATCCTGGTCGCAAGGGCCACCTTGTCGGACCTCGGGTGACGAGTGCTTCCGAAGTTGCTGAAGGAAAGCATGGCAATCCGGGGTTCGATATCGAGCTGCTTTGCCGTGTCCGCGGTGCAAATGGCGATTTCGGCAAGCTGTTCGGCCGTCGGGTCGATGTTTACCGTGGTGTCCGCAAAGAACATGACATCCTTGGGAAAGACCATCATGTACACACCTGCGATAACGGATACGTCTTTTTCCAGGGGAAGAGTCTGCAGGGCCGGCCGTATGGTGTCGGGATAGTGCTGGTTGACGCCCCCCACCAGTCCGTCTGCATCGCACATTTTCACCATCATGGCTCCGAAATAATTTGGATTGTAGCGCAGAAGGTGCCTGGCTTCCTGCAGAGTGATCCCCTTGCGGCATCTCAGCTTATAGAACTGCAGAGCATATTCATCGAGACGCTCGAAATTCCTGGGGTCCACAATCACGACTCCCTCGAGGTCGAGGTGAAGTTCAACGATCCTCTTTTCGATGACTTCACCGTCGCCAAGCAGAATGGGCTTTGCGATGCCCTCGTCGAGGATCACCTGGCAGGCGCGCAGGATCTGGGGGTCCCTGCCCTCAAGAAAGACGATCCGCTTGGGATCCCTCTTGGCCTTATGGATCACTCTGCGCATGATTTCCTGCGAGCGGCCCAGGCGGCTTTCAAGACTGTCCCGGTAGGCTTCCCAGTCCGATACGGGCTTTCTTGCCACCCCCGATTCCACCGCAGCTCTTGCCACGGCCATGGCTTCCCAGACGAGGACTCTCGGGTCGAACGGCTTGGGAATGATATACTCGGGCCCGAACTCAATCCTCTTCATGCCGTAGGCCTTCAGTACCGAATCGGGGACATCCTCCTTGGCCAGATCTGCCAGGGCATTCACGGCCGCAATCTTCATCGCGTCGTTGATTGCCCTGGCGCTGACGTCGAGTGCACCCCGAAAGATAAAGGGGAATCCCAGAACGTTGTTCACCTGGTTGGGGAAATCAGAACGCCCGGTCGCCATGATGATGTCGTCGCGAACCGAGACGGCTTCATCGTACATGATCTCTGGATTCGGATTGGCCATGGCGAACAGGATCGGGCTGTCGGCCATGCTTGCGACCATCTCTTTCGTGACGAGTCCCGAGACGGATACTCCAGCGAAAACATCCGCCCCCTTCATGACTTCGGCGAGGGTCATCGGGCCGTCTCCGTTTGCAAGCCGCTCCTTGTATGGATTCATCCCGTTCTTCCGCCCTCTGAATACCAGGCCCTTCGAATCCACCAGGTAGAGATTCTCCCTTCTTACTCCAAGCTTGATGTAGAGTTCGGCACAGGCAATACCCGCTGCACCCGCTCCCGAGAAAACCACCTTGACCTCGTCGATCTTCTTCCCGTTCAATTCCAGGGAATTCAGAAGAGCTGCTCCGGAAATGATGGCCGTTCCGTGCTGGTCGTCATGAAACACGGGGATGTTCATGATCTCTTTGAGCCGCTCCTCGATGTAAAAGCATTCGGGAGCCTTGATGTCTTCCAGGTTGATCCCTCCAAAGGTGGGTTCGAGCAGGCTCACAACCTGGATGATCTCTTCAGGATCCGTCGAATCGAGTTCGATGTCGAATACATCGATGTCAGCGAACCTCTTGAATAGAACCGCTTTGCCTTCCATCACGGGCTTGGCCGCCAGGGGGCCAATGTGCCCCAGGCCGAGCACCGCAGTGCCGTTGGTGACAACGGCCACCAGGTTTCCCCTGGCCGTGTATTCGAAAACCTTGTCCGAATCGCGCCCGATCTCCCTGCAGGGTTCGGCGACCCCCGGCGTATAAGCCATGGCAAGGTCTCTCTGGGTCATGCATGGCTTTGTCGACTTGACCTCGATCTTGCCGGGTCGCTCCTGCCTGTGGTATTCGAGTGCATCTCCTCTGCGTACCATTTCCTGCTGCTCCTGAACAAAGTCTCACCACGCCTGAACGGTCATCGAAAGGTTTAAGTGTGCCTTTAAAGAAAGAAACCCCGGCCTCGGATAAAGAATACCCCGTGAAAAAGGTGGTTCATCCGGCAGTCGAGTACCTCCGGTGCTCTCACGCATGAGGTGCTTCTCACGCAATGGATCGATGACATCTCCATCCATCTTATCTTCCTTATCTTCCAGGCTCTTTCCCATTGCATGAAACTGTTTCGTCATGCACGTTTTCACTCTTCCTGGATTCCCGCCTTCGCGGCAATGACGTTGTAATGCCAAATGACGTCGTTGCGGGAGTGTTCCATCTTTGTGGGACAACCGTTCGGGTACGTGTTGATGAAAGAATGCCGGAAGAACCCATGCCGGCAACCGATATCGATGGAATAGGACTTTTCAACGGAGAGACGAACTTGCTCGTGTGGAAGGTGAAGTCCTGTCAAGTACCAGCTGTTACGGCAATGTTTTCAACTGCGCGCCGGGCTCCTGTTATCTGAAGAATATTTCCTCCACTCGCGCACAACACAATGTGGCACCCTGAATCGCCCTAGGATACAAAACAAAAAACCCGGTGTCCGTCAACACCGGGTTGTGGCTGGATCTGTTTTTCCATGTGTCTCCTTACGCATGACCCAGCAGCCTCATCCTCTCTTCCGCTGCGGCCACACGCTCTTTTTCAAGCTCCGAACGCAGGGCTCTCAGTCTTTCATACTCCTCCCTTGCCGCCTCCCGTGCTCCCGTGTCAACCGGTGATTCTCCTTCGATCACCTTGATCCGCTCACGAAGCAAACCCGCGTGCGCGCTCGCCTCACGTATCCGCTTCAACACCCGCTGCTCCCTCTCCGTAAAAACGGTTCCCCTTTGAGCACAACCATAGTCTCTGCTGCCGGCGTCCTCAGCCAGCACGCAGCAGTCACATTCCAAAGCCGCAACCACCTTCAATTGATTCCCGGTTTCCATCTGTCTGCCCTCCTTCCGATATCCGTTCCGGGTGATGCCGTTCCGCCGGCAATCATCCCGTGGGTTCTTTCATCTTGTCCACTCAATCTAATACTCCTGAAGGACACAGGAAAGATGCGCCACGAGGATCGACTTTCCGGGCCAGCCTGTGGTTTTCCCCCGGTTCAGTTCAACGCGAGGCATATCTCCCTGTATTTGCAGTCATGTCGATCGCAGAAGCCGGAGGATCTCCCGAAACAGTCAAAATTGCCCTCGGTGATCTGCCTCCTGCGATATAGCGGAGCCAGGGCGTCCTTCAAACAACCCGTGCACAACCCGTGCGAATATCCGTCTACCTCCGGCTCTCCTTCACCCCAGGTGAATCGGCATCGAATACACTGGAACTTCATCTTCTTCTCCCTCGTGCTCGGCCTGGGCCGGGCATCGAAAGTTGACTGCCGTCAGCGTGCGCCGGAAGCCCGCGCAATGCGTTCGTTTCAATGCTCCATGCCTGCCGATGTCCGGGCAAGGAGTCCCCATTGCACCCGGCTCGAATCTTTCCCCGGTCTGATTGCCATGAGCAAACAGTATGCCATAAAAAACTAATATAATGATTCGGATAGGCTAGAGAAACAAACTTTCGAAGGAGTTCTTTCCGGGTTACGATTTTTTCTCAAGGCGTTACATTTCTTGCACACGAAAAAGAAGCGATCATGGGAGGTGGGGCCGGCATTTATTTCGGCAGTGCAGGTTGATGCCCGTTGTACCGAAGATTCCAGCGGGGTCTTTTCGTGGTTCGAAACGGATACTGCCGTGCAGACATGACGGCGCCGGGCCTGGGAATGATGCCGCGATTCAGGCAACTGTTCATGCGGGACGAGTTTCAATGGTGCAAAAGGTTGAAGGGGGAACGCGTGGACGGCAGCGAAGCCCCCTAACTCAACAGGCGCCGGACCTGCTTCTTGTGCTTGAGGTAGATCTCCTGGGCCAGATTGGACAAGATGGTTTCCATGACTTCGGTTCGAGGAAGAACCAGTGGCTCGGGCACGGCCAGGCTTTCAAACGCAACAGGGCGCACATACAGCTTTTGATCGAGGGATGCCATTTCAGCGGGCGTGAAGTTCTCTCCCAATACGTTTTTTCTTTCCAGCCCTTGCATGTCCAGGGTGCGCAGAAAACTGAGGATGGTCAGCAGATCGAAATTCTTTTGAAATTTCTCGATGTTTCTGTTCACCGCCCTGCATTCCGCCCGAAGGCTTTCATGTTTCTGGCGGTATATTTCCATCATCCGGTAAAGGCGGCTGTAGGCTTCGATCATGAGCTTCCTGAATCGTGCCCTCTCCGTGAGTGCCCGCACTCGGATGAATTGAACGCGCCTGGAAAAGACCGCTTCCATGCAGGCAGACCAGAAGGAGGAGGGTGGAATCTTCAGAATGTTGACGAGCCTCGACATCATCTCGGGGTGGATCATGAGATAGGCGAGGCGGCTGAGTCGCCTTCCCGTATTGTGAGCGCAGGAGAGAAGCTGATCCGCCTGTTTGTGAAGGTCCTCGATTTGCAGCTCCAGGATGCGTCTTTCCTGCAGGTAGTTCTCGATGACCTCTTCCTTGACCTGGCGAGTAAGACTGGAAATGAGATCATCTTCCATGGGAAACACCTTTCTGCAGCAAAGCCGGCTCCTGATGTTCCGGCAAAGAAATCAAGCTGTGACCAGGTAGGTCTGGGGATTCAGTATGAGTCCACGATCTCCCGGATGATAAACGCCGCTGTCCTTGAGCACCCTCACCCGGACCGCGTCGCTGGTGGGTTCGAGAACGAGGATGGACTGGAACAGACCGTCACACTCGTTGAACGGATAAGGCACTCCCCGTTCGTTCACGTCGGACCTGTGGCGATGAGTGCGCGCGGACATCCACAGGGAAACGCCGTGCCTTTGAGCGAACGCCTGCAGTTCTTCTATCATATAGGAGGAAGTGTTGTCGAAATCGAGGCCATCCAGGATGACCATCACGGGATTGAACCCCGCCTGTTCTCTCAGGTTTTTCAAACTGCTTTCAAGCTTTTCCGGCGTGAAGGTCTGGTGCAGATAAGCAAGAATGAAACGCTGTGGTTCCATACGGTGCTGGATCTTCGCCAGATCCGTTCCCGGGATGGCCCCGATCATGTTCTTGAGCATTTCATGATACCAGACCTTGATTTTATCCGGCAGGACGTCTATGCACACATGGAGCACAGGTTCCCCCCTGAGGAGATATTCGAGGGCGATGTAGGTGAGGCAGGCCGTCTTGCCGGCCCCGGCCCTGGCCATGACGGCTCCAAGTTCGCCGGGCTTCAGCGGGTGCGCCAGTGCTCTTTCGATTATTCCGGGAACGTCCGTACTTATCGTGCGTTCGGTGGGCATGAAATCATCTCCTTGTACGACGCGTTGGAAAACGTCTGCGATCCAAGGCGTGTGAACCATTTCTTAAAGATCATCATACACCAAGGCGGGACGTCGCAAAGCAAATTCTTTGCCGTCGAGGTATTCCTATTTTTTCACAGCCTTGTGCTCTTCCTTCTGCTTCCTCACAATCTCTTCGGCGATGCTCTTGGGTACGGGATTGTATCGGGCGAATTCCATGGTGAATTCCGCTTTCCCCTGAGTGGACGATCTCAGCACGGTGGAATACCCGAACATCTCGGCCAGCGGCACCTCCGCCTCGATCGTTGAGAACACCCCGTCTTCTGAAGTGCTGATGATCATTCCGCGCCGCTGGTTGAGAGTCCCGAGCACGGAACCCTGGAATTCTGAGGGTGTCTCCACCACCACCCGCATCACCGGTTCCATGATGATGGGAGCCGCCCTGCCGTAAGCCTCACGAAAGGCTCCGATGGCAGCCTGCTGGAAGGCCAGGTCGGACGAATCCACCGAATGGGCCGCGCCGTCGTTGATGGTCACCCGAACTCCCACCACGGGGAACCCGGCAAGAGTTCCCTTCGCCATGCATGCCTGAAATCCCTTCTCACACGAGGGAATGAATTCGGTCGGGATCGCGCCACCGGTGATCCGGTTCTCGAAATGGAAGTCCCCCTCGGACCAGGGTTCGATAAACCCGGCCACACGACCGTACTGCCCGGATCCGCCCGTCTGTTTCTTGTGAGTGTAATTGAATTCGGCCTGTCGCGTGAGCGTCTCCCGGTATGCGACTTTGGGCATTCCCGTTTCCACCTCGGCCTGATATTCCCGGCGCATCCTTTCCACGTAAACGTCGAGGTGCAGTTCCCCCATCCCGCAGATGATCGTCTCGCTCGTCTCTTCGTCCAGGTAGCTCCTGAAAGTCGGATCTTCCTTGGTAAACCGGGTCAATGCCTTACCCATGTTCATCTCGGCCTTCTTGTCCTTCGGCTTGACCGCAAGCGAAATCACGGGCTCGGGAATATGGATCGAAGTCATGGCATACTGCACACGGCCGTCCGTAAATGTGTCTCCGGAAGCACAGTCGATTCCGAACAAGGCCACGATATCTCCAGCGGGAGCCTGTTCAATGTCTTCCATTTCGTCGGCATGCATCCGGACCAGGCGGCCGACTTTCGACCTCTTCCCAGTGCGGACGTTGACGATGGTGTCCCCCTTGCTGAGGATCCCCTGATAAACCCTGACGTACGTAAGCTGTCCGTAGCGGCCCACTTCCAGCTTGAAGGCCAGCATGACCAGAGGCAGCTCCGGCGAGTTTGCCAACTGCACCGGAGCCTCGTCCCTTTCCAGGTCGACCGCCTCATTGGTGATGTCCAATGGGCTGGGAAGATAGCGGTACACTGCGTCCAGGAGAAGTTGAACCCCCTTGTTCTTGTAAGCGGATCCCATGAGTACGGGAGTAAGCTGCAGGGAGAGTGTGCCTTTGCGTATGGCGTCATGGATGAGTTCTTCCGTGACCCGGTCTTCAAGGATCGCTTCCGTGAGTTCGTCCGAGAAGAGCGAAACGGCGTCGAGCATCTCTTCCCTCTTCTCCCGGGCCGCCTGCAGCAATTCCGACGGTATCTCTCCCTCTGAG
>JABUEY010000018.1 GCA_013314815.1 Syntrophobacteraceae bacterium | reverse complement strand
CCTTCCTGGTCGTTCGAACCTTACGCGCACTGCACCCCGTTCCAGCGCGGTGCCGTCATTTCTGTGGCTACCGGTAGACGATGATCAGTTCGTCATCCCCGAGGTTGTACTGGCAGATGAAAGGGAGCTGTATGGACAGCAGAGGCCCCCTGTCCTGGTAATTCACCTCGTCGTAGACGGCCCGGGGGACCGTAAGAGTGATCTTGTCGGTCGCGCCCGCTGCCCCATATCCGAAAACGACCTGGTTGGGAACCCGGTTCCTGAACTCGCTCCAGTAGTTCTTCGCCGCCGCGGGCACCATTTCCGGATCGATGACTCCCGATGTTTTTCTGCTCGATATCATGATTTCGCGCACTCCATCCTCCCGGGTGACGTCGTCTCTTCTGAACAGTTCGTTGTGAAGGTCGAATTCGATGCGCGAGATCACGGGGATGTACTGTGAACCGCCTTCAGGAGTCATCTTCAGGGTTGCGGATTCGACGAGGTCCGGCAGAACGGCGGAATAGGCGGCGGAAGGCAGAGGCAGGTCTACGGGTTCCGCGTAGAGACCTCTCATGCTGAATGAATAAACCCCATATTTTCCCACTTCTCCCACAAACTTCATATTTCCCCGGCATCCCCTGATCTTGTGGCAGATGCCGTCAAGAAATACGTAAAGGGTGGCCGATTCGAAATCGTCGCTCACCGGCTTGTAAGCCACGGATGTGCCCGCGACGACGGTTTCTTCGAACCCGCAGGCACGAAGCAGCGGGCTGATCTCGGGAGGCGTTCCGGGTTCCGCGCCGGTTCTCGCCTCTACGTCGAAGGAAACCTCGACAGTATGACCCGCCTTGCAGGGCGCCAGGGGGGAGAGGGTGGGGGAAACGAAGTTCCTTTCCAGGTTGTCGGAAAGACCTTTTACGGACGGCCTGCCGGTGAGGATGGCATTGGCTTCCCCGGTCGGATCGGCGTCCGTTCCGTACGAAGTCTCGATCTTGGCCAGAACGACCGCTCTGCGTGTATACATGCTTTACTCTCCTTCAGAGTCCGGAATCGCATCGGGCGGAGCCTCGGACTTTTCGTTCTTTCCACAGCCCTGAGCCGCAGCTTCCGTTGTGTGAATCGAGTCATGCGAAGCCGAATCGCTGCTTGTGTCGTGAACGGTTCGATGCAGTGGGTTCGAAGTGCACCCGGCGGAGCCACCTTCGCCAGGGGCAACCATTCGGCTGCCTCCCCGGTTTGTATGAATGAAGATCTTCATATGCCGTCCTTTGCATGGATTCGAGGTCAACGGAACTCACGGGATCATGAACCTGCACCGGGTTTCGAACGTGATACCGTAAACGGACAGTCTGGAATCGCCGTCTACGGCCTGCTCGATCCCGGGCAGCAGAGGGTCCATGTCCAGGCCGCAACTGTGAGAGGTAAGAGCGGCTCGAACATCGTCGAGCATCCCGTAGACCCCTGCTTCTTCACCGTGGCCGTGCCTGGATGCCTCATCGCCTCTTTCGTTTCGCGCAGCGACGAAGACGGTGAACGTCATCCGCCGGTCCTGGATTCCATTCAGCCGATGCTCGTATTCGCCTCCCTGGTAGGCCACGCAGACGGCCGGGAAATTCAGCACGGCTTCTTCCATGTCGTCCACGAGAAACCGGGCCAGGGACGTGCAGACCCGCAGGTAGGGGATCTGCCGCCTGAGCCTCTCGATGATGGCTCGTTCGACTTCCGAGATCCGGTACATGAGCGTCCTTCCTCTGTGGTCAGAACCCGTGCATGGAAGACCTTGTAAAGAGCCTCGACGGGTTTTCGCACGACATCTCGGGTGCGTCGGACGCGGGAGGATTGCCGTCCGGGTCGGAACCCCCGAGGGAGATTTTGCCGAGGGCGATCTGTTCGAGAATCCCCGCGGCCTTCCGGTACCTTTCGGCATGCACCTCCGGCACCCTGCCTCTCCTCGAATACAGGTGATAAACCGCCAGGTCCGCGGAAAGCTTGTTGAGCAGGGGCGGAGGCGAGGGCAGGGGGACGGCGTGACGAATTCCCACGTAGCCGTCGATCTCGTTGTCGGCGTCGGCAATGGCCTTCTCGATACGAGAATCGTCGACGATCCCCTCCCCTTCATCATCGGTAAGCTGAACCAGGCGCCGCAGGTCGATGCGGTCTCGGATGTCCGCTGGTGTGCAGTAGGGCATTCACGACTCCTCGGTCTCGAGGGAACGCGATGCATCGAAAGCCGGGAATTCGGAACCCGCAGTCGCTTCAAATGCCCGCTTATCAGGGCATGAAAGGGTTCTTGCCGGTTTCGACTTCCGCGGCTGAAAGATCCTTGCAAAATCACGAAGGGCGGGTGATTCGGATCCTTCGGCTTCCTCGATTTGCAGCATGGGTTCGTTACGCAGGATGTTCAGTTCGTCGGCGCTGAAGCGGCCGGCAGGGTATTCGCTCCACGCGGTGGAATGTACGACACCGCAGCGCCTGAAGCCTTCCTTTCGGGACCTGATTCTGATCAAGGGGAGTCCTTTCTCTGGAGTCCGGGGAGTACACGCGAAGGGCGGACATGTTCCGGAAAGATGCCGTCTGCACGCTCCCGTGTACTCTCCCGGGTGCCGTGCAGGCTCAAGCGAGCCACGGGACGACCAGGAGTTCCGCCGTCCCGAACCATGGGTTGCCTGCGCCCGCCGCGTCGTTCTGGATTTTGAGCACGGAGCGGCCCGCGCTTTCGAGGGTGGGGGGCACGACAAGGTGGGTCGGAATGATTCCCAGAGGGACCCCTTCATCGTTCTTGAGACTCATCATGGCTGCCCGCGCCTCTGCGTAGGTTTGGGCGTCCAGGGGCCGGCGGTCGGCGTAGGCAAGCTGCCAGAGTCCAAAGCCCGCGTTCTTCCGGTCGTCTACCCCGTATCGGTATTTCCTGCGCATGAAAACGTTCTCGTTTGTCGGATCATCGAGTGCCACAAGTTCGGGTTGCTTCCTGACCTGGAGGATCAGCGGCCTGATGGGCCGCGCAAGATCCATGAGATACCATGGGGCTCCCGTGCCGCCTCCGAAGTTGGATACGCTCTGGCCGCCGACGGGGTGGTCGGTGTCGAAGAAATACTGGCCGTCATAGCATGGAGTGGAAAAGCCACTCTTGAGCAGATCGAACACGAGAACATCCGGGTGTCTCCTGGCTGCATCGGCCAGTTGCTGGATTCTCGGCCTGTGTATTCCGATGCGGTCGTCTTCAATGTCGTTGCGGTCTACCTCGATAGTGGCTTCAAAATCCCTGTTCACGATGGCGTAGTGGAAGGCGGTGAGGTCCCGGATCACCCGGGTTCCCACCCATTCCTTCATCATGGGGAAATCTCCGAGCCAGTCGTAGCTTTCCTCGCGGGTTTCACTGGGAACTTCCATGGCCACCGCCGGCCACTGGGCCGGAGCGGCCATGTCCCAAGCTTCGTTGAAGATGGTCTGGAAGGACTTGTAGACTCCCTGTAGATTCGCCTGGTTGATGATCATTTCTCTACCTCCGTTTTTTCCCGGGCTCGAGGCCCCCGCCTTCAGCCGATTTCCACCCAGACACCGTCGTTTTCAATTCCCAGGCACCTGCCCGCAACGATGCTGTTCACACCTCCACTGCTGGACACCGTTTCATCGTCTTCGATGTACACGTCCGAGCCGATGTGCTGCATGCCCACGGCGTTGGCGGGCGAATTCCTATATTTGAAAGCCATCTTTCGGCAGGTGAGCACAAAAATGTCTCCGTTCTGTCCGTTTGAATTGTCCGCCCGCATGTCCGCCTTGCCCATCACCTTCAGTCCAGCGGCATCAGCCGCCTTCACGGCATGGCCCGAGGCGTTGACGGCAACCATCCTGCCGGCTTCGATCAGTGTCGATGCCGCAACCGGCAGGGGAATGAGGTCAGAGTCCTTCATCTGCGTCTTTCTGTCCGCCATGTTCAATTCCTCCTTTGTTCAATCGGCGGGAATGATGCGCGGGAAGCCGGTGCGCCCCCCGGTCCGTCATACCTTTCCACCGTCTTGCGGGCCGTACTTCTTCCAGGTGTCGGTCCCGACTCCCATCATCCTGTTGATGGACAGCTGGGCCGCATCGGAAATGCCGGTTCCGTTGGACAGGGAGTCCGGGAGGATGGCTACCGGATCGATGGGTACCACCTGGGGTGCCTTGGCCACGAACAGCTTGAAACCGTCCGGGTCACTCATGGCGTATTCCTCGGCCCACGACCGTTGAGCCGGAGTGATCTTGCCCGCCTTGAGGGCGGCATGTACGAGAGCGTCGCGATCCCGCTGGGCGAGCTGTTTTCTGAGCGTCGTGATTTCGAGGGTGAGGTCGGGCCTTTGCCTAAGGGCGTGAATGGTGGCGATGATTTCACTTTTGCCAATGCCTTCATCCAGGTCGAGTGCTCGACGGAGGTCTTTGGCCGACACCGTCTCCCCCGGGGAGGTCTCTTCCTGCGCTCTCTTTACCAGTGCTCGCACCGCTTCGACTATTTCCTCCGGTGCTGCGTTTTCACCGAGTCCCAGAATTCCTGCCAGGGTTTTCAACAGGTCCATAATGACTTTCTCCTTGTTCGGGTTCGTTCCATTCAATACATCATCTTTTGCCACGATGGGTCTGATGCGGTTGAGGCGCGGAGCGTTGGTGAGGGCGACGCGGAGGAGTTCGTCCAGGCGGCGGTCTTTTTTTGAAACGAGGAAGACCGGTGAGTAATAGCGATACTCCCGGCTCTCCAGGTATTTCTTTGCCTGCTCGGTCCAGTGGACGACCGCCCAGAGGCCGAGGCCTCCCCGGTTCACGAGTTTCTTGATCCAGCCTGCGGCGGGAGCTCGAATGCCTTCCTCCGTCTGGTGTTCATAGTCGATGACCATATCGAGTCCCCGCGACTCGAAGCGCTGAATCACCCGGTTCAGCGCCTCGTCGTCCACCAGGAAAGGTTCGTCGCCGCAGATTTCGACTCTGCCCGACGGGAACACCTGGAACTCCCCTGGAACACCTTCCGGAGGCCCCGCCCCCGTAAGGGCTTCCGCAAAAGTCAGCTTTTCCCTTGGCACATCCGTATTCTCCTTCATGACAATCGATTTCCTCCTGTGTCAGTCAGCAATCCCCAGTCAGGCGCAGAAGATTCAGGACGAATCCGGCTTCCGTCAGATACCGCCGCAAAGGAAGTCAGTCAGAACATCCCGGATTTCTCCCCAGTCGGACTGATTCAATCCCAGAAATGGACGGGCTGGAATTGCCCGGGAGTGGGTCTCCTGGGTGCCCGGGCAGGAAGCGGACTTTGATTTCCGGCGTCGATCGGGTCCCAGGATCCTCGATGAAACGCTTTTCCCGAGGGCGCAGAAGACGTTGCCGGAGCTGCCGAACTGGTGGATGGAGGCATATTCGAGAGGGCTTCCCACCTCCACCCGATCAGACGATGCCCGAACGTGGATGGAGTTCCTGAGAACGGCGTTTCGGACGAGTGTCTTTCCGCCCGTTCGAAGCGCTCTGCGTGAAGGAGTCCAGGGTGTCCCGGAAGGCGAACGGCTCCGCTCGAAGCTTTGCATGGTCCGTTCTCGCGCCACCTCTCCGACCTGTCGCATGGCGGCGGTGAGGTCGCTCATGGTTTTGAGCAGCCGGAGAAGAATGAATTTCGTTCGTCTTTCATCGAGTGCGATGCTCAGCGTGGTCATGGGTTCGAATCCTCTGTGTGAACGGTAACCCGACGCTGCCGGTTCGGCGGAAATCGAGCCGCGCTGCGTGAAGACCGGGAACAGGAACGGCAGATCTCGTATTCGGTGCCCGTGTCACTGGATGCTCCTCATTTTTTCAGCAGGTCGAGGAGACGCACCCATCCGGCCGGGTCGATCAAGGTCTCCCCGAAATGCCCCCAGGCATGGAGATGAGGCTTCTTCGCCCGGACGATGTTCCACAGGCGATCCGACAGATTTTCAGGATCTTCCTCGAGGTTGAGGTCTTCAACCAGGGCCTTTTCGGCGGCATTGTCGAATTCGAGCAGTCGGAGTACGGATCGGAGATACCAAGCCTGGGTGGAACGAAGTTGGGTATCGAATACGGCTGCTGCCTTCCCGGCATCGAACCGTATATCCAGGGTGCGGAGAAAACCCGCAAGGTTGTGCCTGGCCCAGAGGTCGTTCACCGCTTCGACCAAAGCTCTGTACGCCGCGTCTTTCGCGTATCCAGCGGGGTTTATTTCTTTCCCGAGGTGGTGCCCCAGTTCGTGCAGGAGGGTCTGGAAGGCTTCGATCTGCCGCGTTGTCTTCGCGGCCCCCTGTTCGAGGGTTTGACGGATATCGCTCAGGATGTCTTCCTGGAGTGCGATTTCGCCCGTTTCGATTCTTGTCCAGCCATGGGACGAAGGGGATTGCATGGGAACGATTCTTAAAGGCTTCCTCGATGCATGGATCCCTGAGGTTCGGTATCCGTCGCGAAAGAGGGTGATTTTTTGTTCCAGCTGTTCGAGGCCAAGGGGTGCGCCGATCCCTTCACGGTGCAGATGCCGGAGGGTTTTGGGACCGTATTTTCTCAGGTCGGGCGCCCACCTCACCATGCCGGGATTGTAGTGGAAACCCTCATCGGGTTTCAGGCGGGTCGTTTCGAGAGACGGTTGAAGCCTGCGCCGTTTGAGCGCTCTTTCCGAGAGGGCGCGGACCGTGCACCTGCAGCGGAAGCCGTTGGGGGGATACCAGGTTTCCCAGAAGGGATGGTCGAAGGGGTAAATCTTGCCGTTCTGGGATCCGTGGAGTGGCCTGGTGCGCCCGTCGCCCACGGAATCGTACATCCAGTAGGGGCGAAGGGAGGCGGCTTCGACCATCTGCCTGTAGCGTCCGGCCTGGTAGGCTGCCTGGATATTCGTCCTGTAGATGGTGTCCAGGCGCCAGGGGGCGATGGCCCGTTCCGCGTCTGCGGCTGTACGGGCGAGCCAGCCTTTTCTTTCGAGGGTGTCGGACAGGTCGGATTTGAACCGCTCCAGGGAGGTTCCTTCTTCGATCGCCCTGTCCACCGCGCTGCGTATGTCCTCGATGACGTCCAGCGCCGTGACCCTGGCCACGGTGAAAGCATGAACATGCTCGGAGGCCCACACGTCTCTCCATGATCGGGCCGAGACGGCAAGGCGCCGGCCCCTGAAGAAATCCAGGGCTTCCTTGAAGGGCAGCGGTTGAGGAGCGATTCGAGGCATCAGTCGTTAGCCTCCTGCCGGGACTTGAGCCACCCCCATACATTGGCGGCGAACATGGCCTGGTTGAGCATCTCGTGGAGCATCGACGTGTTTAGACTGCCGTACCGCGCGTAGATTTCTTCGAGGATGTCCTCGTAGGAGCGGGCCTCCCGGATGGCGGGCATCAGGGTCTGGAACACCGCATCCAGGGGGGCTCCCCGAAGCGGCATGGAATCCGCCAGGGCATCCAGGAACTCCTGCCCCGGTTCCGGTTCGTCTGGATTGGGATCCCGGGAGACAGGCCGACCTTTCTTCCTGTCGCGGTCCATTGTCTTCAAGGAGGCTTCCATGAGCGTCGAGGCCGGTATGGAGCCCCGATCATCGGCTTTTCTACGAGAAAGGGGCTGTTCGTGCTGCTTTCTCATGGGCACCTTGAATCGTTCACTCATATGCTCCTGGCTCATGTCGAACCCGCAGTCGATGAGTATCCTGTACGTTTCCGCGGTCAGTTTCAGGTTTTCGGGCGGTTCGAAAAGAAACCTGAAGAGGGGCACGGGGGCGTCCCAACCAAAATTGAAACCGACGAGAGGAGTGAGAATCTGGCGGGTGATGGTCTTGGCCAGAGCTATGCAATCGGCTTCGGTGAGATCCTGCCGGACGTCACCGTGAACCCTTCCCAGCGCGTAGGAACCCGAGCCGCCCGGGCCGCCTGCTTCGCTTGTGAGTGTCTGGCCGAGAATAGCCTTGGAAGTCTGGGCATCGCAAAACCTGGCAAGGCTTTCATAGATGTTGAGAGACGAAGATTTCTGAGCTTCTATGAACTGGATCTCCGTCGACTTGGATATGATTCCTGCCGCGTCGGTTCCGAGGGAGCGAATGGCTTGAATGAGGGCTTCCTTGTCGGCTTTGCTGGCTCCCGGTTCATACTTCCCTACTCGGAGCGGCATTCCGCACACCTCTGCAAAGGACACCCAGTCCTTGATGGAATAGTTCTTGAACAGGTACATCCACGCGCAGACTCTCAGAATGCCTCCCCGGCTGTCATGGCCGGATCTTGCCTTGTAGCGGTGGTAGACGAACTTGAAAGGGGGGAGTTCGATCCCGCGTACGGGTTCGTCTTCGGTAAGAATGCGCAGCGTATTGGAATCCCGGAAAGTGGCCTTTTTGGGGTGGACCCATGGTAGAGCGCGGATGGAAGCCTGTTTTTCGGATGCTTCCCACAGGATTTCGAGAACGCTGTAGCCCTTGGCCAGGGCGTCCAGCAGGTCGAGGACGACTCCATCCAAATCCGGGAAGGCTTCAAGAAAATCGCGGCAGAAGACTGCCGTTTCACGTGATGCCGGGTTCTCTCCGCCGGGGATGAGTTCCCAGTCGAGTCCCTGGACGGCCAGCTTCCGGATCTGGAACTGGCTCGACAGGTGGGCGTCCTTTTCCTCCATTTCCTCGAACAGTTCGGCCTGGCGAAGCATGTCCCCTCCGTCGGCTTCGAGAAAGATGCGGGCGAGTCTTTCCGGGGTAAGTCCGTTGGACGGGTAGCCGCTCCACCTGTCTCGAACGCGGATCGATGCGAGTTCCCGGGTGTCCGGCCGGAAGGTTTCGCTGGTGTGAAGCGGTCTTCCCAGAGCGTCATAGAGAATCGAAGGCATGGTCTGGATTTCCTTTTCAGTAGGCTCCCCGCTGGTCCGAGAAGCGAGTCCCCGCCACGGTCTGGTATTCCACCGGTCCGGCCTGGCTGCTGTGGGCGGCATACCAGGCCAGTGCGCAGGCCATTGCGGCGTCTCCATGCCTGCGGCCGCCGTCCCGGCCCCGGTTTCGAACTCCCTCCGGCACCCTGGCAATCCCTCTTTCGATGCGGATGGCTCGGTGATCGTCCAGTATGTCCGGATCTCCCGGGATGGTGATGGCCCTGTCTTCGAAAGCCGCTTTGTACGGAGGCATGTTTTCGAGATACCACCGGTCCGAAAGCATGACCTGGTGAATTCGAGCGGACCCGTATCGTTGCAGGGCCACTTCCGCCAGGTAGTGGCCGTTGCCCCGGGCATCGAGTGCGCCGGCACGGAAGCGCGGCAGTCGGTCGACGATGTAGAAGAGGATCTGCTCCTGCTGCCGGAATGGGACGTTGCGGAGTTCCGCAGCGAAAGGAGTACGATACTTCATGCCGGAGCATTCCTGCAGGGGAACGATCACGGTGAGATCCCCGCTTCGACCGAAGTCTTCGCCGATGTACGTGGGATGATTTTCGGGCAGACCGGCGAGAAGGGGAGCCAGGTGCAGGTCACACCAATCGAGAGCATGGGCCGTCCGGATGTGTTCGGGCAGTTCGACGAAGTCCGGCGGGCAGGTCCAGCGCGAAACGGGAATATCCCGGTCCATGCATGCCTCGATGAGGGCTCGTGACATGAAGACCCCCGAACCGCGACCCGGCACGCAGAAGAGTTCCTCGTCGGCGTCTTCCCCGTAGAACTCGATGAGGCTTTTCCTCCATGCGTTTTCAGATTCCAGGGTCCACGGCCGTGCGGTCTTGAGGCAGATGCGCCGGAAGAGCCCCTGCGACAGGGCGTCGTCCAGGGTGATACGGTGCAGGCGGTAGGGCTTTCTACCCGCGCGGACATCTTTCACCAACTGGTTGAAGGGGTTGTCTTCTCCGTTGTGAGTGGAGATGACGGCGACTCGGCCTCCCCACATGAGCAGGGCCATGGCCGCTTTCAGAAGCCCCTGCAGGTCGTCGTGAAAGGCCGCCTCGTCGATCACCACCTTTCCCTGTTTGCCTCGCAGGTTGCTCGGCCTGCTCGACAGCGCGGTCACCCGACGCCCGGATGCGAACCGGATTCGAAACGCCAGAATGTCCCTGTCTTCATCCCTGATTACGGCTTCTTCCGTCGAGCAGGCAGCCAGACCATAGTGCCTCGCCCAGAACGCCGTATCGTTGATGAATTCCAGGGCCATGTCCTTGTTGTATCCGATGTACCAGACGTCTATTCCTTTCCGCGATGCGGCGGTGAGTGCATCATCGGCGGCTTCGGACCAGGATATGCCCACCCGCCTGGATTTTTCGCAGACCTTTACGGGGCTCGTATCGGCAATCCATGCCCGCTGGTAGGGAAGCAGGGCCGCCGGAGCCCGCGATGTCCGCGGGAGATCTCCACATGGGAAACCAGGCTCCCTGCCCGTTTTAACCGGGTCTTTGCCGGCCTGCCGGGCTTCATCGAGAATCTCTTCAGCCTGGATGGATCTCATGGTTTCGATCATTTCAAACGTCTCTTTCACTCGCAGATTCCGAGTATCTTCCTGCGGATTTCCTCGATTCGGGCCTCCGACAGCCCCCGGGACGTCCGGTTCTTCTCTTCGTCTTTGCCACTCAGCTTCAAAGTTTCGATGAGCTGCAGCGTTTCCTTGAGCTCCCTGATGCCCTGGAGAGACAAGTTTTCGGGGCGGTGCAGCATCAACGCGGTTTTTCGTTCCACTGCCTTTTGAAGGGCATCGATGGGATCGACCTGGATGGTTTTTTTGTCAGAAAGGTGGAAAGACAGGATGTCCCAGGCGGGCTTTTCTCTTGCCGCCGCGGTTTCGAGCCTGGCCACGGCGGAAATGTCCCGGGGATCCAGGCTGTCGAGAGCCTTTTCGATCAGGCGCTTTCTCAACATGGTCGTGTTCCGGCGAATGTCGAGCACTGCTCCGACAAACTCGCGCCGACGCTCCTGCCAGTGGTCGCGAACGCAGGCGGCCTCGAGTTCTTCCAGGCGAAGCCCGGTTATCTCGGCCACACGGCTCAGAGGAAATCCGTCGATAATGTGAAGGACCTCGGCGTGCAGGAACCTTTCGGTTTCGTGCATCCCCTTCTCGCTCGATGTCCGGCTGGTTCGGGAAGAGAACCCCGTAGAGCATCCGGCGCGAATCGTTTTGCGATCTCCGGATTTATCCCGGTGCATGATGGGAGCGGAACGGGTCATCGGGAAAGAGCCTTCCTTATGGCGGTCATTTCGGCAAGAGCCTCTCTCAACCGGATCTGGACGGCCGCGAGCTCCACGGTCAATGCCGCTGCAGCGTCGGCTTTGACGTGCTCGACCGGTTCGAACGGGTCGAGGATATCTCGAACGGAATCCCTCAACCCTTCCATGCGCAGCTTCATCTGTTCGGCCTCGAGGCGTTTTTCTTCGAGCCTGCCCAGGAACTTCAGTCTCTCGTTCATGGCTGTACTCCCACGGCGTCCTTTTTCAAACGCACCATCGGACAGAACTGGTTCCGGTTGACGTCGTCGGATACACGCTGCCAGGATCGGGTATTGATCATGACCACATCCTTGAGATTGCCGGCGAGGGACGCATAGTTTTTGACGAGTTCCACGTTGTTCTCGTACATGCGCCTGATTTCCTGCATGCCGTCTTCATACATCATGCGCTGGCCCATCATGTCTTCACGGTACTGTTTGAGGGTTCGCTCATGGGACTTCTCGCTGAAGTACCAGATCACCAGGACCATTCCGGGTATGCCGAAGTTGGAGATGATCTTGAGAATTGCATCCAGGGTCATACCGTCCATTGCGGTCATGATCGCGGCCTTTCCTGCATGGGATCAGGTGGGATCCTGTTTGCGCCAGGCTTCGACACCTTTTTCGATGGACCGTCCGACGATATAGCCTCCCATGCCGAGCTTGAGCAGTTCCCACATGTCTGGGGGAATATCGAGTCTGGGGAGGCTGAACATGGGGGATATGATGTAATTGTGGGCGATGATGTAGGTGAAGGTGAGCATCAGCAGGGGGCGCCAGTTGCGCTGGAGCCGGCTTTTGCCCCGGGCTTCGGCGGCGATGATCTGAGCCCGGGCATCGATTTCCTTTTCGATGAAGGAGAAGTCCCTGTTCAGGAGTTCGATCTGAAGATCGTGTTTGAGTCTCGAAGCCTGGTCCTTGTCTTCCACCACTTTGTCGATCAGTCCGATAACCTTGCCGACCACTTGGCCGATTATCGGAATATTACCCAAGATCATGTTCAGCCCTCCCCGTTCCGGAAGTATGGCATACAGGCCCGCACCTGCCGGGCCGCCTGAGTCGGGACGCCCGAAAGAAGACCTGGCAGTGGACCCTGGCGGGGAAGCTAGCAGGCTCGTTTTCCACGTAGTGGCAGGAACGGGGAATTTTTTTGAAGTGGACTGAAGAAAAACGGCGGGTGGAGACGGGGCGGACGGCAGAAAATCTGTGGGAGAAGCACGTGGTCAGGTGGGAGACTGCGGCATGTGCGGCGGATCCTGGGGAAAGGGGGCAGAGATCAGGCGCACGGGATTCTTGAAGGCCAGCAGGCTCGAATCAGCGTACCTCTTCCGATGCCCGTTTCGATGGAAAACGTGCCGCCCGACAACTCGGTGCGTTCCTTCATGCTGGTGATGCCCAGGCCTTTCCTGGTGCCCTCACGGGAGAGGCATTCATGGAGATCGAACCCCCTGCCGTTGTCCGCAACGGTCAGTTCGATCCGTTCCTCGTTCATTCCCAAAGAGAGCCGGACCTCGCCGGCCTTGCTGTATTTTGCCATATTGTTCATGGCCTCCTGGATGATCCTGAATATGACGATCTTCAGGTGCTCGGGAATATCCGCCTCGTCCACGGAGATGTCTTCGGTGATGAGTATGTCGGAATAGATGGACCTGCACCGCCTGCAGAACCATCCGATGGTCACGACGATTCCGAGATCGTCGAGAATGGAAGGTCTCAGGTCCGTCATGATCCGCCTGGATTCCTCGATGGCGTTCGCCGCGGCACCAATGAGTGCTTCCACGGACTTCCGGACCGCTTCCGGTTCGTCCAGCCTCTCCAACACCTGCTCCAGGCTGAACTTGATCGCACTCAACGACGAACCGATACTGTCGTGCAACTCCCTCGCGATCCTTTTCCGCTCCTCTTCCTGGGCGGTGAGAAGTTTGGACGACAGAAAGCGAAGCTGCCTTTCGGATTCGCGAAGAGTCTTCTCCGCCAGTTTTCGTTCCGTGATATCGTACCCGATGGAGAGGATCCCCGTCAGCCGTTCCCGGTCGTCCTGGATGACCTTGTTCGTCCAGGCGATCCATGCCGTTCTCCCGCTCCGTAAAGTGATTTCGCTTTCGTTGCATTCGTAGCGTTCGGGATGCATAACGATGTCCTGGATCATGAAGGCAAGATCGCTCCTGGATTCCGGCCTGTCCGGTACGATCATTCCTACGGGGCTCCTGCCGAGCATCTCAGCCTCGGTAAGCCCGAAAAATCTCTGCCCGAACTCGTTGCAGAACGTGATCGCTCCCCTACTGTCCATGGTCATGATGATGCTCGCGGCATTTTCCACGAGCATCCGGTATTTTTCCTCGCTTTTGTACAGAGCCTCACTTACCCGCTTGTATTCCGAAATATCGTGCAGAATCCCCAGTTTGTGAATCGTGCCGTCGCTGTTCAGGAGGGGAGTGTCGAAGACGTCGTAGGTTCTTCCATCGGCGGTCGTCCATTCCCAGCGGACCGGCTCGCCCCGCATGACCCGGGAGTTCTTACACCACGGGCATGGGTCCCGCCTGCCGTGGAAGTACTCGTAGCACCGTGCGGCGGACTGCGGTCCGAAAAGCCTTGTCCCCACTGGGTTGATATATCTCAGTGTATAATCCCAGTCGATGATGTAGACAGGATCATGCATGGATTCCAGGATGTTCATGAACCTGTCGCGTTCTTTCTTCAGTGCGTCCCGGGCCTGTTTGTGTTCGAGGGCGTGGCGGACGGCGCGTTCGAGCACATGCGAAGTCATCTGATCCTTGGGCAGAAAGTCCGCCGCGCCGGATCTTGTCGCCCTGACGTCCACTTCATAATCCCCGTAGCCCGTCAGGAGGATGATCGGAAGCTCACAGCCAGCGGCCATGGCGTCCTCGAGGATTTCCAGGCCGTTCGTTTCGCCCAGGCGATAATCGAGAAGGCAGATATCGTGAACGGACGACTTCAAGGCATCCAGTGCGTTGTCCCGCTTCGAAACCCACTCAAGATGGTAACTGCATGATCGGATTTCCGAAAGGAGATCGCGAATGATCACGAAATCGTCTTCGTCGTCTTCGATAAGAAGTACATTCAGGTGTTCCATATCGGGCGGGTCGTCTCCCTGTCACCCCTTGTTCCTTTATCTTGACCTTCAAGGGGGATGAATCCATGGTACCAGGCGAACGATGACTCGATAAGACCGTCCGGTGATCCGAATTCCGGGTTTGCGCGGTTCAGGACGGCGCAGCCCGTTCCGGATAAGACACGACGGGCATTCGGTGAAAGTAAACGGTCCATCCGTGGATCGTCCCGCCACCTGCCCCCAGTCTATTTCTTAGCATGCGCATGCGGGTTGTCCAACATATTTTGATCCTGGCGCGGGAGAGTCACAACCGGCCTCGCACCCTGTCGAGGGATGGCTGACAGTCAAGGATGGAAGCCGGGCGGCGACCGGAACAATGGAGTTGAAGCCGGCGGCGGGGAAAAATTTTTCGAATGCAGACCAGGGCGGATTACAGAGGCCGAGCGTCACCCACTTGATGGACAATGGCTATTTGAGGAGAAGAATGCACGACAAGGTTCCGTCTTTGTTTCGCCATGGTTCGTTGCTTGAGGATGTGGGGAGTGGATCGCCTGCAGTAACCGATGTGGGAGAAGTTGAATGCCGGACTGTTCAGTCACTCTGCCGCCGGGCCGGGGGCATTCGACGTTTCGAAAGGGAAAACTTGCAGGGGATTCTTCCCATCCCTTATAATGTCGGCGCTGGCCCGGCCTGAACTGCTGCGATTTGTTGAAGAGGAGGAGATATGCACAGATCAACGAGACTTCTTGTTTTCCTGGTACTTTTCTTCGTAGTGGGATCCTTTTCATTCGTTTCTGCGGAGATGCCCGCCCCGAAGGACGAAAAGAAACACACGACCCTGGGCAAGTATGTGGATGCGGCCAACGCCTACTTGATGTGGTTGAAGGACCCGGAGAAAGTAAAAATTCTCGATTGTCGCACACCGGAGGAATATGTCTATGTCGGTCATCCTCCGATGGCTCACAACATCCCTTCAAGAACCTGGACGGGAAAATGGGATCCCGAGAAGAAAGATTATGCCCTGCAGGATAATCCCGACTTTGAAGCATCCGTGAAGAAGGCCTTCGATACAAAAGACATCATCCTGGTCGTTTGCCGATCTGGACATCGCAGCGCCGCCTCGACGAATCGCCTGGCGGCAGCGGGTTTCACGAATGTCTATAATGTGGTGGACGGATTTGAGGGGGACAAGGTCCAGGATGAAGACAGCTCTTTCAAGGGCAAGAGAATGAAGAACGGCTGGAAAAATTCCGGTGCACCATGGACTTATGATCTTGACCCGAAGCTGATTTACAACGCCGCCCATTAGCAGCCTGCCGAACTCGTACGGGGGTGCTCGATTCTTCCCTGAAACGAAGGTTCACTATTCCAGGCGGATGCCGGGCCGGCACTGAGGCATCCAGATCCTTGCCTCCGTTTGGGAATAGCTTCCTTCCTGTCATGCGGTCGGCTGAAGCTCTCCACTCCGGATCACGCCAGGGGGCATTCCGAAATCACCTTTTGCGTTGGATCCGGAGTGTTCACCTGCTTGGGTGTACAAGCGGACGGGTCGATATCGCCCTTCGGATCACAGCTTGTCCGGCTTGCACAGGTTCTTGTCGCTGGCGGCGGCGCGTCCGCAGTTCTTGCACACGAAGTTCGGATTCCTCACGATCTTCTTGTAGTCTTCCAGGTTTGATTCCACATACCCGAGGTTGTGCAGATAACACAGATGCTGCTCATGCGCGGGATGAGGCATTTTCACTTCGGCCATTTCAATCCTCCATATTCCGGAGCGCCCTTATGCGGCGCTCGCTCTTCAAACTGCAACGTCAATGATATCCTCCAGAGATTATGTGCAGCGACTGCCCGCTTCACGCTTAAAATCTAAGTCATGCCGCCGGATTGTCAAATGATGTTCGGAACTGCGGGATGGTCATGACGTTGCTCCGGGTTTTTGTCGCAGGGTCGCCGCAATCCAGGTTGAGGAAGAGGCCCCGGGGCTGGACACGTCCGCTGCGCGGGCAGGGGGGGCGCCGGGCTGCGGAGCTTGACCTTCCGGGCGGAGGCATTATTTTTAAGAATAGTAGTAATAATAACGCATGAAACCCTCTACAGGAGGTCCTGATATGAAAGTGAAACGGATCATTGGAGTACTTTCCGTTCTGATCATGCTTGCGGGTTGTGCCGGGATGACGCGAACGGAGCAGCGCTTGCTGAGCGGTGGAGCAATCGGTGCGGGCGCGGGCGCGGCCATTGGAGCCGCGGCCGGGGGAAGCCCCGCAGCCGGTGCGGCAATCGGAGGCGCTGCGGGAGTTGTCGGTGGAGCGATCGTTGACCAGAGGGAAAAAAGCAGGGGCTACTGAGGCTTCTATAAGTCTGAAACAGCGGATACTGGGGGCGGATGAATTCTTACCAGCCCAGGGATGGAGCCGCCGGCACGGCCGAAGTCAGCAAAGGGAACGATGCTCTCGGCCGCCCGCCGGCTCTTTCGTTTTTTCGCCGCGTGATGCGGCAGCCAGACTATTCGGTATCCCCCACGATGACGATGCCCTTCTCCATCCGGATGGGCAGCACGCAGCTGTAGGAGTCCACCCACCTTCGCGCGGTCTGTTCACTCGAACCCAGTTCCTCGGCGATTCGAACCAGTGATATGCGTTTGTGTTCTTCGAGCAGTCTGAGCAGGATGACCGCGTGATCTCTCATTCTGCCCCTGTGGCCTGGCTTGTGCATCGTGTCTCTCCTTTTGTCGCGCATGCTCGAATATCCGCCGCCGCCGTGGACGAAGCCCGGCAGGCGGGAAAGCACAACAGCGACGCGCCGGTGTTCATAATGTGGTGCCGGCGCGGTTCATGCCCGCCTTTCGAAATTCTTGCTCAGTTCCCACAGAACCTGGCTGGATACGTCCCTGAGTTCTGCGTCCGCACGCTGTTTCAGGTCCTCGAAGAGGCCGGACATGGGTTGGAAATCGACCTGAAGAACAAGGCCGGCAGCCTTCGCACCCTTCACCCGGTCTGTCCCCTTCCTCCTTCTCTGCCTGTGATAGCAGGCGGTGCATAGTCCATGAGCCGTTATCTTCTTGTCCTGTCCGCACATCACGCATTGCCCGTTCGACCTCATAACGGTCTCCTTCCTGTTCCGGGTGCCGTGTCGTTTCCCTCCAGGCAGAATTCATCCGATCCTTTCGGGATGACCCTCTGTTCCGATCCTGATCCAATGGTGTAAACCTGAATTCTGTCTTGCAAAAGGCAGATGATCCATTATTATGAATCAATCCGATGGACGGTTTGGATGGATGCCGATAAGATCCTGATCATCCGGTCATCCTCGGGAGTTCCATGCACAGGGTTCAAGCCGGTAAGGGCGAAGAAATTCCACGGATTTTCACCGCCCTGCCTGATGCGGGCCGAATGAGCTCGAACGGCGCCGTGCACCCGGGCAGGGGATTGTTCGAGAATGTCCGCTTCGCGAAAGGTGCAGTCCGAGGCAACATCCTTTTTCCCGAGAACGGCTTTGACTTCCCGCGGCCAGTCCACATCTTCCTGCTGCGTCGATTACGACGAATGCCGGCAATTCACGGCGAAGGCTAGCACCAAAGAAGTGAACCGTCAATCCAAAAATTTAGTTCATGCTAAAAAAGGATCACCGGAGGGGCTGAAGCCGGGTGGAGTCTGCATGGGAGCCTTGCAAGGAGATATTCAAGGAATGGGATGGAGTATGAAAAGGAAAAAGGATAGAGAGAAGCTCGCTGGAAGAATCCGCAGCATAATCCATAATTCTGGTCTTTCGTTGCCCGAGTTCGCTCGAAGAACGGGGGTGTCCAAGAATACGCTGGTGAATTACCGGGATGCAGTGACATCGCCTCCCGCGGATTTTCTGCTGGTGTTGTGCGAGGAGTTTCACGTCGAAGCCGAGTGGCTGTTGAGCGGGACGGGGACTCCTTTCCAACGGCAGGCCGGCTTACCGGCTGGTACCGGTGAAGACCGGCCGGTGTTCGTGCCGCTGCTTGAATCGAGGGTGACGGCCGGGATGGACGGGCGGCTGCTTCACCAGGAAGTTGCCGAATACTACCCGTTCACATCTTCGTGGGTGGAGAGGATTCTGGGCAGGCAGGGTGAGTCGGGAAAGGATTTCTTTCTCATCCGGGTGAGAGGAGATTCCATGTCTCCCACCATCAACCAGGGGGAAACGGCTTTTGTGGACGCGCGAGAGGAGGAGCGTCGGCATGTTCTGCCCGGGCGGATCTATCTCGTGATCCTTCCGGACGGCAGCACGGCGTTGAAGCGCCTTGTACTGGGCAGGGACGGGGAAAGTCTGAAGCTGACCTGCCTTTCGGACAACACGGTTGATTACCGGCCCTTCGAATTCGCTATCGACCCTCCAAAAGGACTCATGAACCATGTCCTCGGCCGTATTCGCTGGGTGGGAAGGGAATTCGAGTAGGCTTTCTGCACAGGAAGAGGACACTGGAGGGAAGGGTATCGGCGCAACGAAGGCCGGACAATTCACGGGGCGGTGTCAGGCGACTTCCAGGACAAGACATTTGAGATAACGGGTTTCGGGCATGGACAGCAAAACGGGGTGATCCAGGGCCTGGCCGCGAGCTTCGAGCAGCCGCAGCTGCCGGCCTGCCGCCTGGGCCGCTCGCACGAGGACCTCTCTGAACGCATCATCGCCCAGGTGGTAGGAGCAGGAACAGCTGACGAGGATACCTCCCGGAGCAAGTGCAAGGAGTGCCCTGCGGTTGAGATCGGTATATCCTTTCTTTGCCTGGGGAAGGGAGTTCCTGGTTTTTGCGAATGCCGGCGGGTCGAGTATGATCATGTCGAAGGAACCTCTGTTCATGGTTTTCAACAGGTGGAATGTGTCATCGACCAGGAACCGGCATCGGTCGGCGACTCCATTTTCGAGTGCATTTGTACGAGCCAGCCGGACGGCATCCGCAGACTGGTCGACTCCCAGCACCTCGCGTGCCCCCGCCGCCGCGGCAGTAAGACTCCACGCACCCCCGTAGCAGAAAAGATCGAGGACCCTCCTGTCTTTCACCCAGCCGGCCACGGCTCGGCGATTGTCCCGCTGATCGAGATACAGCCCGGTTTTCTGGCCTTCCAGGGGATCCAGATGCATGTGAAGGCCGTCGATGACGGTTCGGCACTCGGAGGGGAGTTTTCCTGCGGCCACACCCTTTTCCAGTGGAAGGCCCTCGAGGAGTCTCAGCCGGGTGTCGTTTCGAAAGATGAGAGCGGCAGGTTTGAAGATATCGAGGAGAAGTTCCTGCAGGAGAGGTTCTATTCTGGCCATGCCCATAGTGGTGGTCTGGTATACGAGTATTTCTCCATAGCGGTCCACGATGAGTCCGGGCAGTCCGTCCGATTCTGCGTATACGGCCCGGTAGCAGGAGGATCCCGGATAGTAGAGTTCGCTTCGCCGTGCGGCGGCATCGAAGATGAGCCGATGCAGCATGTCTTTTGAGATATGGGTACCGGGCGGACACACGAGGCGCACTGCGATGAGTGATTTCGGGTTGATGTATCCCGTGCCGAGCAGCATCTTCTTGGAGGAGTAGACTTCCACCCAGCTGCCGGGTTCGTAGTCCGCCATGCGATCGGCGATCTCGTTGCTGAAGACCCAGCGATGTCCCTGGAGAATGCGCCTTTCGGACCCCGGGAGTAAATGGACCGGCTTAACGTTCATCCCTTTTTCCGCAAATAAAAAAGCGCCCGCTCGGGAGCGCCTCGAAAGAGTTCCTGCCACGACCCGTTTCAGTCGGCTTCGGTCCTGATGGATTCCAGGAGTATGTGGTAATCCTCGTACATGTCCGCCGAACTCTCGATCACCTCGTAGAGATCGTCGAGGTCCATGTCGATCACGGCATCCTTGTCGGGGGATTCCTCTTTGAGTTCTATCCATATCCAGTCGAGGAGCATTTCCTCAGAATCGTTATATCCCGGTTCCTGCTTGTCCAGCGAACCGTCTTTGACTTTTTGTGCAACCTTCTTCAAGGCTGCTTTGACGAAATCCTTGATCTCCATGTCCCATAGCCTCCGTAGCGGGTGAAATGCACAGTACGCGCATCTTCCTCTCCTGGTCTGTCATGTGAAGAACGGGCTGATCCGGAACATTCCGGCTCGATCTTCAAGACGGTAAATATCCCATTTGATTTGACGATTCAACCTGTTTATCCATATTTCCGTTTCATACTGTGTTGTAGAGGCGAACCATGTGTCTGTTTTTCGGCGATATGGAAACCGGCACAAACCAATATCCGCTTGATTTGGCGGCTGACACTTCCTAATATAATTCACCTCAGTTTATTCGGTTCCGGTTCCGTGGGCGGTTCCGGACATGGATTTCATTGAAGCGATGCATCCTGGGCATGAACCACTTCAAGACGGACGGGTCAATTGAAATCGGGTAACCTAAACAAAAGGAAGCTGGAAATGGGGGAAAAACAGTATGTCATCAACGCGATAACCGTCCACGATTCATGGCGGCTGTTCAAGATCATGGCGGAGTTTGTGGACGGTTTCGAAACGCTCTCGGAGCTCTATCCCGCAGTATCCATCTTCGGTTCCGCTCGAGTCAGGCCTGGAGATGAAACCTATGAGAAGACGGTGGTCATCGCGAGGAAGCTCGCTCAAAACGGATTCCATGTCATAACGGGCGGCGGGCCGGGCATTATGGAAGCGGGCAACAAGGGTGCGCGGGAAGGCGGAGCCAAATCGGTGGGTTTGAATATCGAACTGCCGCTGGAGCAGGAGCCGAATCCGTATTCGAATCTGAGGATCGACTTTCAGTATTTTTTTGTGCGAAAGGTCATGTTTGTCAAGTATGCTCAGGCATACATCGGGATGCCGGGCGGTTTCGGCACCCTGGATGAAATATTCGAAGCGCTCACCCTCATCCAGACCAAGAGGATAAAGCCTTTTCCGGTGATCCTGGTAGGCAAGGATTACTGGTCGGGACTGCTGGACTGGGTGCGCGCAACGCTGCTCGGGGGAAGCTACATCTCCCCTGGGGACCTCGAATTCGTGACGCTGCTCGATGATCCCGACGAAGTCGTCCACACCATCAAACGCTATGTGATTGTGTGATTCCGGCGTAAGACCCGTGAACCCGGGAGGACGCTGGACACTTCCTCCCGAAGTCACTGCTCCTGCGAGGGTGGGGAGCCTGCGCAGGGTCCTGTCCTTCCACCTGGAGCAACGGTGGATCCCGCTGGTGGAGGACCTGTCCGTCATCCACCTAGGTCTCTCTGGGTGTGAACTCCAGGTGCCCTTCGTGAGGCAGGAGGCTGGCGTTTCCCTCTATGACAATAGCCGCCTGGTAACGTTCCTCCATGCGGGTGATCTCCGCGCGTTTCCGGTTCAACAGGTATCCGGCGACGTCCGGCGAGAAGGTGGCCTTGACCGACGCGGGTTTTTTCTGGGCGAGGGTCTGCCAGATCTTTCGCAAATAGCACAGGGCGGTGGTTTCCGAGGAGCGGACCATGCCCGCTCCCTGGCACAGTGGGCATTCCTTGTAGGAGCCGCGCAGGATGTTGAGGCCCAGGTGCTGGCGGGAGAGTTCGAGCAGGCCGAAGCGTGATATGCGGCCGACGGTGATCTTGGCCTTGTCTTTTTTTATCTCTTCCTTCAGGCGCCGTTCTACATCGCGTGCGTGACGATTGTCCCGCATGTCTATGAAATCGATGACGATCAATCCGCCCAGGTCCCGCAGGCGGAGCTGCCTGGGAATCTCGGCGGCCGCTTCCATGTTGACCTTGAAGACCGTTTCCTCCAGGTCCCCCTCGCTGTTGGTTCTTCCTGAATTCACGTCGATGGCGACCAGTGCTTCGGTCGGATCGATGAGGAGGTATCCGCCGGACTTGAGGGGAACCTTTTTCCGGAAAACCTGGGCGATTTGATCTTCGAGGTTGTACTTGCCGGTAATGGGGCCGTCTTCCTTGAAAAGTCTCACTATCCTCTGGTGTCTCGGACTGATGATGCGCAGGAAGTCCTTGACCTGCTTGTATACGTCCTTGTCGTCTACCAGGATGGTCTTGATGTTTGCGCTGAAGTAGTCCCTGATCACCCTGACCGCAAGGTCCTGTTCCTTGTAGATCAAAGCGGGAGGAGGCGTCTCCTGGACCTTCTTCTTGATTTCCTCCCATATCTTCATGAGGTGATTCAGATCCTTGCCCACCTCCCGTTTGGTCCGGTTCTCCGCCGCGGTGCGGATAATGACTCCAAATTCCTCGGGAATGCGCAGGTCACGGGCCAGTTCCTTCAGCCTCTCGCGCCGTTCCTCGTCCTCGATCTTCCTCGATACCCCGCGCTGGTTCTGGCCGGGCATCAAAACCACGTCCCGGCCTGCCAGGGAGATGTAGGTGGTGAGAAGGGCCCCCTTGTTTCCCAGTTCTTCCTTGACTACCTGGACGAGCACTTCCTGGCCCTGGTGAATGACGTCCTGGATACGGACCGGATCCTCGGTGTCCTTTTCATAGTATTCCGGATGAATCTCCGCAAAAGGAAGAAAACCGTTGCGGTCCTTTCCATAATTGACGAAGGCGGCCTGGAGACTTGGCTGTACGTGTGTGATGATGCCCTTGTAGATATTCCCGACCACCTTTCCCCGGGTGGCCGTCTCGATAAAAAACCCTTCCAGGGTCTGGCCTTCGAGGAGCGCGACTCGAAACTCTTCAGGGTGTACTGCATTTATGATCATGGTTTGTGACATCATTCAGCCTTATTATTGTTCTTCCCTTCCAAACGGGATTTCATATGCTGTTTCGCCTGGTAGATGAAAGTGCGCAGAGCCACTTCCCGATTGGGCTGTATCGTCCCGTCGTACGGGGCATCAAGGTAAGGGATTTTCATCTTGTGCAGCAGCGGCTTGAGGACCGCCGTGCAGATGGTGCTCGGCATGCACGTGAAGGGGAATACGTTCACGACGCCGTCGAAGCCGTCATGAGCGTATGCCAGGGCTCCACCGATGCTGAGGGCGGCTTCCGTTCCTATGGCGAAATTGAAGAGGCGGTCGGAGTCCAGCTTGCGCTCGATGGATGCAATACTGTGGTCACCGGGAATATCCAGGTGCCTCCAAGCTCTCCTGTAGACTCGATATTGCTGCCATTTCTGGTATAGCTTCTCGATCTCGATGGACACGAGATCCCGAAACACGCCCCTCAGATTCTCGTAATCCCTCGCCGCCCATGCCGACTTCATGTCCCGTTGCAGCTTCCTGCTCTGCTCGAATGAAACGAAGTTGATCCACTCGGCTATGGAAGCGTTGAGGACTTCCGCTCCGTACATCTCGAGTTGCCTGATGAGATTCTGATTCGAATCCGGATGGCTCCTCAGGTAGATCTCCCCCACTATGCCTATGCGGGGCCTGGGCGGTTTTCGCGGATCGATAAATGTTGCGGCCGTTCCCGCAATCTCTTCCACCAGTTCGTGCAGCACCTCGAACCTGAGACTTTCTCCGATGCTCTCGATGGCGGCCGCGATCAGGTCGATGGCCTTGTCCGCGAACGAATCGGTCATTCCTTCACGAATTTCGTAAGGGCGAATGCGCCAGACCATGCGGTCCATGACATCGGCCACGACCACCGCCACGTAGCTCAGTTTGCGAAAGGCGGAGGAGCGTTCCGGCGGCATGATGCTTTCCGTCGAATAGGCGTTACGGGTGGACAGGTAGACGATGGGCACGTCTCTGAATTCCTCGAAACGATCGAGGATCAGCCGCTGCATCTTGTTGTACATTCCAAAGCGGCACGGACCGTCCGCTTCAGGGAGAAAATAGACGTAGCGCTCGGGTGAGAACTCCGCCCCCAGCCGGTCCTTTTCTTTCTTGAGGTGGTAGAGAATGTCTCCAAGAGTCACCTGGCAGGGGAAACACTCCTTCCCGGAAGTGAATTCCTTGCCCAGCGCCAGTCCCCTGTAGGTTTCCATCACGACAGCATGGACTCCGACCGCCCTGAAGCATGCAGCCAGAAGCCTGGCATGAAACGGGGCCATGTCGGGAACCAGGAGAGTCCTTCCGGTGACGTCGAACTGTCGAACACTGGTCTGGAATCGTTCAAAAGAGGATAATTCATTTGAAACTGCACTCATGCGGGTCTTCCCATGAATAAGATGACTGCCGCGCCGGAAGCGCAGCAGATAAAACGGTCAAATTCGAAAACCGGGTTCACCGAGTCGATTCCTACTGGCACAAGGCTTCAAGCGGCATTTGAGATTCGGAGGAACTCCCGTCCTGTTTTCGCTGGAGGTTCTTCACAACGTTTCGGTAGGCTTCGATGCGGGTGAGCAGACCCGCCACCGCGCTGTGTTCGTCCAGTTCGAGGATCAGGGACGGTTTTCCCCGGAGCATGTGACGATAGAAATGCTCGACAAATGAATCGGCTCCGCAGCTGAAATTGGTCAGGTGAACTCCGTACCAGTTTCGCGTGCGAGCAATCTGCCGGGCTGCTCTGAGGATTTTCGAACCCAGGCCCCAGTACATATTGGGGAAATCCTTGAGCGGTTCAGAATCGAGGTCCAGGTAATCCAGGGGGACGGCCTTGATGCCGAGCCTGGCCAGTTGTCTTCCCAGTTGCAGGTTCAGACGCTCGTCATACAGGTTATACGGCCGCCCCGTCACAATCCAGACGGGTTCAGCCGACGGAGTCGAGTCCAGAACCTCCCTGCCACGTTCAACCAGGCGCTTCTTGAAGGCTGCCTGCCGGTCCCATGCCTTTCGAACCGCCTCCTCAAGACGAGGCGTGTCCGGTTTCAGGCTTCCGGGAAAAGCTGCCATGAACGAACGCACCAGCCCGCCAGGTCCGTGCTTCAAGTATAGAGTGGGACGGATAATCTTGTCGTCGGCAATCTCGAAGGCGGCCTTGACCATGTACTGAGAGCTCTCGACCAGGGGACAGAGGAATCCCATTTCCCGCGTCTCCGGCGTCGGCATGTTGATCACGTTCGGCAGGAAGAGGTACTCTGCCCTGTCCAACAGGTAGCGGACGTGGCCGTGGAATACCTTGACGGGAAAACAGGTTTCACAGGTCATGCTCTCGACGCCCGACAGGGCCAGGGCGTTGTTCGAACGAGGGCTCATCAAAACCGAATAGCCCAGTTCCGCGAAAAGGTGGGCCCAGAAGACGCCCCATTCCAGTGTATGGAGGGCGAAAGGAATGCCGATTGTGGGTCCGGAACGGCCCGACTGGCCGGCAAGGTCCCCCGGAACGATTCCCTTCTCGGCAAGAACCTCCAGGAAGAGTTGCTGGCGTTCCAGGATGTGATTGGTCTGCTTCAGGGTGTCCGTGCGGCTGTGTTCGTATCGGCCGCAGTCTCCCCCCCAGACGCTCTTGTGCGCCCCAAAGTTGTAAACCTTCAGTTTGCATTCGTTGTGGCATTTCTTATCCGCGCGGCATATCGACTCGAAAAAGTCCACCTTGACGCGCGCCAGCCCTTCGAGATCCCGCACCCGCTCGGGGATTTCCTCTCTCTGAACGAGCTCCCTCACCGCGAGGGCGGCTCCATAAGCCCCCATGACCTCCCGGTGCCTGGGTACGAGGATGGGCCTCTGGAGCACCTTTTCGAAGGCAGCCACGATGCCTTCGTTGAGCGACGGTCCGCCGAGGAACATGATGCGCTGGCCCACGTAGCGCTTCTCGACCACCCGGTTGAGATAGTTGTAGACAATGGCGTAGCACAGGCCGGCAATAAGGTCTTCGCGGCGGGCTCCCTTCTGGGCGTAGCTCACAAGATCCGATTCCATGAACACGGTGCAGCGTTCGGCAAGGTGGATGGGCGCCTGGGAGGAAAGGGCGATTTCCTGGAATTCCTGCACGATGTTGATTTTCATCTTGTTGGCGAGTTCGTGCAGGAAGCTGCCCGTGCCGGCCGCACAGACCTTGTTCATGTCAAAATCAAGAGGGTGAGTGTTCTCGATTCGGATGTACTTTGAATCCTGTCCTCCGATTTCAAAGATCGTATCGATCTCCGGATCCACCTCCACCGCGCCCCTGGCATGAGCCGTGATTTCGTCGATGATGAGGTCGGCGCTGAGAAAGTCTCCCACGACATTGCGTCCGGAGCCCGTTGTGGCGATGGCGGAAAGGCGCACTTTTCGCCCCACGGCGTCCAGCAGGGTTTGAAGAAGCCCCTGGGTGACTTCGATGGGTTTGCCGCGGGTGGGCACATAGCATTTGTGAAGGATCCGACCGTCGTCGTCGATGAGAGCATACTTGGTAGTGGTCGAACCGACGTCGACTCCCAGGCAGGCCTGCACGGGTTTCTTCTGCCTGGCCGCCCAGGGAGAGAGGGAATTGTCGGGGTTGAACCGGGTGAGTTTGAGTTCGAGGCGTTCGGCATGCGCAAAGGATTGGGTGGTATGGTGTACCTTGCGTTCGAGTTGACTTGGATCGACCCGGTTGCGCAGCTTCTGTTTCCGGGTGTGAAGTGCAATGCCGAGAGCACCGAGGGAGGTATGCATCGGGGGAACCTGGATTTTCGGGAAATAGTGCTGGAAGGCCCGCACCTGGAGACTGTTGGACGCCATGCCGCCGATGAAGACGATGGGATCGTCGAGTTCCCGGTTCCCGACTATGGTGCTCATGTAATTGGCGGCGTTGCCGAAGTGCAGCCCCGCGATGATGTTGGGCAGGCTCTCCCCCTTGTTCTGCAGGTGGATCATGTCGGACTTGGTGAAAACGGTGCAACGGCAGGCGACGGGAGCGGGGTAGGTGCTTTGCAGGCCGAGGTTGATGAAGTCTTCGAGAGTCTGCTGCAGCTTTTCCTGGCTCATATGAAAATCGGCGCCGTACATGGACTGGGCCAGGCGCTCCGCCTGCTGATCGATGAATGATCCCGTTCCTGAAGCGCAAGGGCCGTTCATGTTAAACGCCTCGAGGTGCCATTGATCATCACTGTGGGCAAGCTGGAACAAAGCGGCGTCCTGGCCCCCTATGGCGATGATGGTCCTCACGCCTGGAACGACCTGGATGGCTCCGAGCACCTGGCAGATGGTCTCCACCTCGAACGGAGCGGACAGGGCTTCCGCTATAAGCTGCCCCTGGACTCCAGTGAACGACACCGATCGTATGCCGGAGATGCCGGGGTGAAAAGACAGGCTGGCGATGTGCTTGAGGAGCTTGTGAACTTCTTCGAAGACAAGACCGAAATGACGAAGGTAAGGGGCCTCATAAACCACCTTTCCATGATCGTCGATCATGACGCAATTGATGCTTATCGAACCTACATCTATCCCTACATCATATTCCATATGTTGTTTCCTTTGACTCCGATAATTCCGATTCCAGATCATCGACCCTGAGTTTTCATCAGTCCGAAGTGGGTGTAATATAAATTCTTTGCCGGGATTGTTCAATCTTTATGATTGTGCATGCAGTCTGCATTCACCGCCTTTCCGGCAGCGCCATCCTCTTCGACGGGCCGGGCCGGTGAAAAACTTCCTTGACACATGTGATGTGTAAAAGCCAAATTGCATCGAATCGGGCATAGACGCGGAGGGAGCTTCCACCATCCTCCCGAACCGTGCAAAAGGGGGCACCGGGCCGACGCGGCTGCACGGACGAAAGTGCGCCCGGTGCCTGGAACAGGTATCCTTCGATCCCGGGCTTCTTTTATGCTCTTATGCATCGTGGAGCTTCAAGAGTCGGCAGCTTCTGAGGAAGACGTTCGGTCAGAATTTCACATGAGCGCGATGTATACAGGACCATTCCGATATCTCTTCGGTCGAATCGCAGCCGCAGCCATGAAACCAGTCTCATGATTAGAATAGAAAATCTCACAAAGAATTACAAGACAGTCCAGGCACTCAAGGGTGTGAATCTCCACGTGGCTGCCGGCGAGCTTTTCGCTTACCTGGGTCCCAACGGGTCAGGCAAGACCACTACGATCAAGATCCTCACAGGCCTGGCGTACCCGACCTCCGGCGATGCGTATCTCAACGGTTTCCATATCACCAGGCAGTCCCTGGACGCCAAGAGGCAGTGCGGGCTTGTTCCCCAGACGATTAACCTCGACCATGAACTGACCGTTTACGAAAATCTGAATATCCACGGCAAACTCTTTCATATGCCTCGACAGGAACGCAAATCGAGGATCCTCGAACTCCTGGATTACGTGGAAATCCGGGACAGGATGAAAAGCCCCGTCAAGCAGCTCTCGGGGGGGATGAAACGCAGGGTCATGGTGGCACGGGCCCTGATGCACTCTCCCGGGATCCTCTTTCTCGACGAACCGACCGTCGGGCTGGATCCAGCCATCCGCAGGCGCATCTGGAGTCTCATCAAGAAGATCCAGCAGAGGGGCGCCACCATATTCCTTACCACGCACTATATCGAAGAAGCGGAATTCCTTGCCGAACGGGTGGCTTTTCTCAACGAAGGTTCCATCGTTGCGGTGGATACGCCTCAAAACCTCATGTCGCGCTTGGGAGCCTGGGCCTTGGACCGGATCGTCAACGGCGAGATGGAGACGGTGTACTTCAAGGATCGAGACGAGGCAAACAGGCACGTGGCCCACCAGAGAGGCAGCTTCTCTCTTCGAAGGGTGAATCTCGAGGATGTGTTCATAGCCGCAACGGGGAAGAAGGTTCAGCCATGAGAGGATGTCTTGCCATCTACCAGAGGGAGCTCCTGATCCTGAAGAAGAAATTCTTCAGGCAGCTCGCATCCATGTCCGTAGGTCCCCTCCTTTACCTCATCGCTTTCGGCCTTGGAATGGGGCAGGACGTCATGGTGGAAGGGCGCCCGTATCTCGAATTCCTTATCCCCGGTCTCATCGCCATGAACAGCATGACCCAGGCATTCGCCATTGCGAGCGAAATCAACATCGCCCGGTTCTACTGGCGTATCTTCGAAGAATTCCAGGCCGCTCCGATTCGCAACATCGCCTACGTGACTGGAGAAGTCCTGGCAGGGATCACGCGCGCTTTGCTTTCCGTCGTGGTGATCCTTGTTATTGCATTTCTTTCCGGAGTAACCCTGAACTACGATCATTTTTTCTGGATTTCGGTGATCCTGAACAGCTACCTGTTCGCGTCCCTGGCAGTCGGACTGGCCATGCTCGTCAAGTCCCATGCCGACCAGGCCCTGCTCACCAACTTCTTCATCACCCCCATGTCGTTCCTGGGAGGCACCTTCTTCCCGGTGGACCGTATGCCTTCCTGGGTTCAAAGTATCCTCAACTTCCTTCCCCTCACACATGCCGCTGCGTCCATCCGAAAAAGCGCGTTCGGTCTGCCTCCCGATTCCGATTCCCTTCTTCTGCTGGCAGGAATCGGTACGGTCCTTTTCGTGCTGGCCTACCACTCGGTCAACCGTGCGAAGGAATAAGGCGCTCTCCCTGAAAAGACTTCCAGGATTCCCGGAAGGCTGACCACCTCGTTATCGGCTTTCATCGACCCAGCGGATCGAGATTCACTCGTCTAAACACAACGCCTGATTCGCTCCCTGAGCGACCGCACGGCTTCAGCGATGTCGGGTGCCCGGGTCACCGCGGTGACCACGGCGATTCTTCGCGCCCCCCTTTGCAGCACCTCGTCGATGTTGGAATCGTTGATGCCGCCCATGACGGAGAACGGAAGTTCCAGCCTGCCCCCGATCTCGGTGATCGCTTCGGGTCCGAGGGATCTTCCCACGTGCTCCTTGGTTTGGGTGGAAAAGATGGGACCGATGTTGACATAGTCCGCGCCGCCTCGTTGAGCTTCCAGCGCTTCATCGAGGGAGTGCGTGGAAATGCCGATGAGCAGCTCGGGGGCGATGCGCCGGGCCGCCTGAAGAGGGAGATCGTCCTGGCCGAGATGGACTCCGTCCGCGCCGACGGCAAGAGCGATGTCCAGGTGGTCGTTGATGATAAGCAGGACTCCGGATCTGGCCGTTTCCTCCCTGAACTTCTGAGCCATGGCGTAGAGTTCCCTGGATGAAAGCTCCTTTTCCCGAAGCTGAATGATCCGGGCGCCGCCGTGGATAACGGCATCGAGTACTTCCAGGTTCGACCTTCCCGCCGACAGGCGTTCACATGTCACCGGGTACAAATCCACCTGGCGAAACAGGACTTTTCTCATCTCCCTGTTCATCTAACCTCCTCCAACCAGCCGGATGATCTCCACGGTATCGCCGTCCCGGATGGTTTCCCTCTCGAAGTTCTCCCTGTCCACGATATCCAGGTTCTTTTCGACCACGATCGATTTCGGGTGGATTCCCAGCCGGTCGAGGAGCCCGGCCACGGTGAGGGGTTCGGAGAAAACTTGCTTTTGGCCGTTCAAGATGATTTCCATTGGGTGGTTTTCCTGTTGACCGCGCGAAGAGTGCGTTCCGAGGCCGTGCCTCCCCGAGAAGCTTCAGCTGCGTAGAAAAGCTGCGTCCCAGTCCTTCCAGACCGGTTCGTACCCCATCTGCCTGAGTACCCCCGCGACTTCCTCGGGGGAACGACTGTCAGCAATCTCGAACTGTGCCTCCGCATCGGTGATGTTCGTGTAGCCCCCGGGTTCCGTGTGAGATCCGGCGCTCATGAGGGTGATCCCGAGGGGGATGAGGTGGTTCCGAAGAGTCGCGGGTTCACGGGTGGACAGGGTGAATCCGGCATCGGGAAGAAACAGGCGCAGCGCCGTCAGCAGTTGGACCAGGTTGCGGTCGGAAACGGGAAACCTGGGCTGGAAGCCTCCGGCGGCAGGTCTCAGCCGCGGAAAGGAAATGCTGATGTGGGACTTCCAGTAAGTCTTCTGCAGGTACCTGGCGTGCAGGCCCAGGAAAAATCCTTCCGTCCTCCAGTCGTTGAGACCCAGGAGCGATCCCAGCCCCAGGCGGCGAAATCCCGCCGTGCCGCCTCTGTCCGGCGTTTCGATCCTCCAGCGATAGTCGCTCTTCTTTCCCCTCGGGTGAACCTGTCCGTAAAGGTCTTTGTCGTAGGTTTCCTGGTAGACGATGAGTCCGTCCACTCCATGCTCGATGAGTTCCGCGTAGGATGACGTGTCCAGCGGGTATATCTCGATGGAAAGAGACGGGAACCATTCGCCGAGTCGATCCGCCACCGCCTTGAGGTAATCCATGGAGACGATGTGAGGCGCCTCCCCGGAAACCAGCAGAAGGTGCCTGAAACCCATGTCCCGGATATGCCGGGCTTCCGCCATCACCTGGTCCACGGTGAGTGTCAGGCGATCGACGGGATTGCGCGCGTTGAAGCCGCAGTAAACACAGCCGTTGACGCATTCGTTGGAAAGGTAGAGCGGCGCAAAAAGGCCGATGACCTTTCCGAAGCGCTGTTGAGTCAGACGGTGGGCTTCCCGGGCCATCTGTTCGAGGTAAGGTTCTGCGGCGGGGGAGAGCAGGCTGATGAGTGAATCGAGGTTCATGGGCCGGGTGCCCAGGGCTCTTTCCACATCATCGCTGGTGCGTTCACCAATGACCTTGCCGATTTCCGCCCATTCAAACGCCTGGATCTGGTCGTAGAAACTCATTTCAGTTCAACCTCAGAAAACCAGTCAGAGGGCTGGATGCCTCCGCTGTTCTTTTGGAATGTCCAAGACCGGCAAGATATGCCTCCCTGCCTGCTTCCACTCCCTTTTTGAACGCCCGGGCCATCGACTCGGGGTCTCCTGCAACGGCAATGGCCGTATTCACCAGCACGGCATCCGCTCCCATTTCCATGGCCTCGGCCGCGTGGGAAGGAGCGCCCAGGCCCGCATCCACCACCACCGGAACGTTGGCCTTCTCGATAATGATCTCGATGGCGTCTCTTGTCCTTATGCCCCTGTTCGAGCCGATGGGGGAACCGAGAGGCATGACCGTCGCCGTGCCGATGTCCTCGAGGCGCTTGGCAAGAATGGGGTCGGCGTGGATGTACGGCAAAACGATGAAGCCGTCCTGGATGAGGATCTCCGCCGCCTTGAGGGTTTCGACGGGGTCGGGCAGCAGGTAGTGGGGATCGGGAGTCACTTCCAGTTTGACCCAGGAGCCGCACCCTGCGGCACGGGCGAGCCTGGCCAGGCGTACGGCTTCCGCCGCATCCCTGGCTCCGGAAGTGTTCGGAAGCAGAAGATAGCGGTTTGTGTCGATGGCACTGAGGATATCGTCCTGGGGATTGTCGAGTTCGACTCTTCGGAGTGCGACGGTGACCACTTCCGTGCCCGATGCCTCCAGGGCGTTCTTCATGACCTCGGAAGAAGAAAACTTGCCGGTTCCCATCAGCAGCCGGGAATGGAAAGTCCGGCCTGCTATAACGAGTGGTTGGTTCATCTTGATTCACCTCTCTGGTGTGGATCGTTCATTGTCAGGGAAGCTTTTCTCGACCTCATGGCGGCCCGGGCGTCCGTGCCCGGGTTCAAGCCGTCATTGCGGCCCGCATATGCCGCAGCGTCCGGCAGGCGGCAGTTGGATTTCCCTGAAAGTCATGGCCAGTGCGTCGAAGGTGAGCAGCCTGCCGACGAGCAGCCTGCCGCAGCCGAGCAGGTACTTGACAGCCTCCGCGGCCTGCAGCGAGCCAAGGACTCCCGCCACGCATCCCAGAACTCCCGCCTCCGCCGTGCTTTCAACAACACCCCCTGCAGGTGCTTCGCCAAATACGCACCGAAAACAAGGACCCTCACCGGGCACCACGGTCATCGTCTGTCCGAAAGTTCCCAAGACCCCCGCATGGCTGTACGGTTTTCTCAATTCAACACAGGCATCGTTAACAAGGAATTTGGACTCGAAGCTGTCGGTCGCCTCGACAACAAAGTCATACCCGGCTATGATGTCCCGTGCATTTTCACTGGTGATTTTGAAAGGGTGAATGTCCAGCCGGATATCGGTTCTCAGGCGGGCGATGCTCTCCGCGGCGGACTGGGTCTTCTGCCTGCCCACGTCCCGGTGCCCGTGAAGAATCTGGCGCTGCAGGTTGGACAGGTCGACTCGATCGTGGTCGGCGATGCCGATCTTTCCAATGCCGCTCGCGGCCAGGTAATAGAGGGCGGGGCTCCCCAGGCCGCCCAGGCCGATGACGAGAACACGGCTGTCGAGAAGCTTGACCTGACCGGCTTCACCCACTTCCGGGATGAGGATGTTCCGGCTGTAGATCTTTCTTTCGATTTCATCCAGGTGGCCGGTACGTAACGCCATAAAAAAAACCGTTCCCCATTTCGGGAAACGGTTATTCAACGAGAGCTCGATCGGTTTTTTCGCTCACAACCATTTCCCTACGCTGGCATTGCCCAGATCAGGTATTAAGGGTTTGTTCTCAGCTCGATTATCGAGCACCCCTAACGGCTGTTCTTGCTTTACGTTGCACATCATATCCACAGCTGTTACAAAAGTCAAACGGCATTTGCCCTCGGTGCACCAGGGGGGCTTCACGAGGCCTTTCTGCTTTGGGGAAAACGTCCGCAGGCGGGATTTAGCCGAGTCTGCATTGTCTTCGCGCATTTGAGCATACGGTGTTGCCGGGATTCCGCAATGCCGGGAAAGGTGGTATCGAGGTGAGAGGTGTACGAAGATTCGGGACCATCTCTCGAGTCCTGCTGAAACACGGACTCGGGGATCTCGCGGAAAGAATCTCCGACGGCGGGGACGAAAAGGAAAAGACTCTCTCGAAGGATGAATCGTTTCTCAAATCGAGTTTCCCATCTCCGAAACGCATACGCCTCGTACTCGAAGAACTGGGCCCCAGCTTCGTCAAACTCGGTCAGCTCATGAGCACCCGGGCGGATCTTTTCCCACCCGAATACATCTTGGAATTCAAAAAACTTCAGGACCAGGTTGCTCCCATACCCTTTTCCGACGTGGAAGCGGTAATTCAAAGAGAGACCGGACGTCCGCTCAAGGACATCTTCGCCGACATCGATACGACGTCACTTGCGGCGGCATCGGTCGGTCAGGTCCACGCGGCAAGGCTGTTCACCGGGGAAAAAGTGGCCGTGAAGATCATCCGTCCCGGCATCGACAGGAAGATCCGGGAAGACATACGCCTCATGTATTACATGGCGGAGAAGATCGAACGTGCATTCGAAGTGGGGCGGATCATTGGGGCGGTCAACCTGGTCAGGGAGTTCGAAAGGATCATCTTCCGGGAACTGGACATGCTCATCGAAGCGGGAAGCATCGAAAAATTCGCGTATAACTTCAAAGACGTCGAGGAGATCTACATACCCCGGGTTTATTGGGAGTACACCACACGGTCGGTCCTGGTGATGGAACACATCGAGGGGATCAAGATGGACCAGGTGGAAACCATTCGGGCGCACGGCATAGACCCCAAAGAAATCGCCATGATAGGGTTGAGGTCGTTTTCAAGGCAGCTCATGAAGTTCGGCTTCTTCCACGCCGACCCTCATCCCGGCAACACCATCGTCATGTACGACGGACGGGTCGCCCTGGTGGATTTCGGGATCACGGGCTACCTGGACGAAGAAATGATGCGCCAGATCGCCAACCTTTTCCTGGGCTACGCGGAACACGACTACGACATGGTCATGGATGCTCTCATGGATGCCGGACTGATCGACGAAGAAACCATGGATCTCAAAGCCTTTCGAACCGACCTGAAGGACATGAGCGAAGCCTTCTACGGCAGGTCTCTCCAGAATATCTCCGTGCGGGACGTCTACGACCAGGTGATGCAGCTGGTGCTGAAGTACCACATCCGTCTGCCCAGGAACCTCCTCCTCCTGCTCAAGACCTTCATCCAGACGGAGGCCCTGGGTAAGATCCTGGGAAGCGATGCAAGCATACTGGAAGTCACCCGGCCGTTTGCCAGGGAACTTCTCCAGAAAGGGTACGATGCGAGGAGCCTGTTCAAGAACGTCGGCCGGGATGCCCGCATTACGGGCAAATATGTCAAGGCCATGCCGAAGCTCGTTCACGATATCCTGAAACAGACAGCCGGAGGCAGGCAGAAGGTGGAGCTGGTTCACAGCGGACTCGAACCGCTCAACAGCAACGTGGAAAAAGGTGTCAACCGCATCACGATGGGGCTCATCATCTCCGCTTCCCTCCTGGCCGCCGCCATGGTTCTCAATTCAAGCCTCGAACTGTTCCGGTTCGACATCTCCTTTCTGGGGATCCGCGATGTTTCGCTCACCGCCGCCTTCGGACTCGTGGGTTACATTGTCGCGACCTTTCTGGGAATCTGGCTGGTCCTATCCATTCTGAGATCCGGCAGACTGTAGAACAACGGATTGAGGCCGCCGGCGAACTTCCCGGTGCCTCTTCTCCTTTCCTCTTCCTTTCCCACCGCAGCAAGACCACATGGGCATCCCCCTGCCCCTTCATGGAGTCGTCGATATCTTTCCTGCCTGGCTCCTTATCGAAAAGATTCAGCTTTTTTGCATATTGCGCCGAATTAGGAAATAAAGAAAGGAGGCGGAAAAAATGCCGGTGAAGAGAGTATCCATCATGATTGTGCTGTGCATCTGGGTTTCCGCCGTCCCTGTACACGGCGGATGTATCGACGGCGACTGCAGCGGCGGGTGGGGTATCTTCCTCATGGAAGACGGAGGCAGATACGAAGGCAGTTTTGAAGAGACTCTGCCGCACGGACGGGGAGTCTTCACGACCGCAACAGGGGACGAGTACAGCGGAGAATTCTCCCGGGGCGAGTTCACCGGCGGCCATGCTCGATTCACAACACGGCAGGGCGACCGTTATGAAGGAGACTTCCGCAACGGGAATATGAACGGAAAGGGCGTGCTCTTTCTTAAGAATGGAGACCGCTACGAAGGGGAGTTCAAAGACGGAGATTTCAACGGCCGGGGTACATGCTTCTTTGCAGACGGGACCGTGTGCAAGGGTGAATTCAGGGACGGGCGGCTCAATGGCACGGGCGTTTATGTCACGGCGGAAGGAGCCTACGAGGGCGAATTCAGCAACAATGAACCCATTTTCGGGACGTTCACCCGCGGGGACGGCGTGGTCTACTCGGGTCCGTTCAAGAACGGCAGGTTCGAAGGCCGGGGAGTCGTTGCGTTCCCCGACGGCACGCGAATCGAAAGTGAATTCAGAGACGGCGAACCGGTAAAAGACTGAACGTTCTGTTCATCCGGCAAACGAGTACCTGATGTTGTTGTGGAACGATGTTGTAGTGGAACGGTATTATTGTGGAATGAGGTTGTCGCAGGTGTATTCCACCTCTGTGCGGCAACTGTCCGGTTTGCAGCAGCTGTCCGGGTGCGCGTTTATGACAAAACGTCGGAACTGTGTGGTCCGTTTTTCCAAGAGATCAGCTGGTTAAGAGTCTCTTGTGCGTTTTTTACAGTTGGTGGTGAGCCCACGGCTCATGGATGTTTTCCGGAAGGACTGAACTTTCCTCCGGCCTCGGGTTCTCAGATCCTGTGCCGGATGCTCAAGACAGACACGGGCGCTTGTTTCATGGCGGTTTTCCCTCCCCATGCCCCGTGTCCCTGCCTGTCCACACTCAAGTGGAGTTCGTCCAGCGAAAAGGCCTCTATGCGGGTGAGTACGATTTCGATGGGTGCGGGCGGAACCGGGCTGGTTTCCGAGCACAGTCGATTGAGCCGCCTGCGCAGTGCGTCTGCCCTTTCTGCCAGAACATCGAGGTACTCCGGAGTGCCCGGCCGCCCGAGGGCGTTTTCCATTGCGGTTCGGCAGGATTCGAGTACATCGGCCTCGGACGGGTCGCTCAAAAAGGATTCGAAATCCTTTGCAGCCGCTGCGGACAGGTCCGGGATGGCTGCAAGCGTCATGCTTTCGGAGTCCAGGCTCCTGCCCGCGCCTTCATACCGGCCACGCAGTGCATCGATCACTTCGTCGACCACTTCGGGGCAGGTGGCGACCAGGACCGGCTGCGCGTCGGGTGGATTGAACGAGAACAGGCGAAGCCACAGGGCGATGCGCCTGGAAAGCATAAAGGACAGGTCGGCCTTCCCGGGTGCGAGCGGCGGGCTGAGGGTTTCGGCGGCTTCGTCCACTTCTTCTTCGCCCGTTATTCCGAGGATCGTGCGGAATTCGTCTTCGAGCTTCCCGATGCGGGCGAAGGTCCCTTCGAGTTCCATCTCCCTTTCATCCAGATCTCGAGCCATTTCGAGAAACAGGGCGGCTTCAAGGAGGAGCGTCTTTCCGAGATCGGGATCCTGGTGGGTCTTCCCTTTCAATGCGCTCTCTATCTTCAGGCGGCTTTCTCCCAGGTTCCCCCCCTTGTGGAGGCTCATTGCGGCGAGGTTTCCCTGTTCGCCGTAGAGGTCGGCGTAGTATTCGTAGCTCTTGAGATATTGAATGATCCGTTCCCGTTCCTGTTCTTCGGGAACGGCGGGCCATGCAAACACGCGGTCCGCGGCCCAGCTGGGTGGAGCGGGCGGGCGGGCGACCTGGAGCAGGAAGAGGCGGGGGAGCAGTACGCAAACACTGCGGTAATCTCTCTCGGAAAGAGTGGTGTGAGGAAACAGGAAGCAAAGCGGTGCCTTCGGTGTCATGTACCTGGTTCTCCCTTCATTTTGAAACAGCTATGTGGCTTCGTCCCAGAAAACGGATTCGGAAGCGAACGGCAGGCCCTCCATTTTTGAAGCGGCCTCCAGCATGTGCTTCACGGCGGTTTCCCCCTCGCTGCCCAGGTTCAGGCTGAAATCGTTCACGAACATGTCGATGTGCTGCCCGATGACCTTCGGCTCCATCTCCTGGGCGTGCCTGGAAATAAAGGGGTTCGCCCTGTCCGGGTATTGTCGGGCAAGGAGGAGGCTTTCCCTGATCCTGGCTTCCACGAACCGCGCTGTGTCACGTCCGAGGCTGCGCTTCATGATGATGCCGCCAAGGGGCAACGGGAGGCCGGTCTGCATTTCCCACCATGCTCCCAGGTCGAGAACCAGCTGAAGACCCATGGACGGATAGGTGAAACGGCCCTCGTGGATGATGACTCCCCCGTCCACTTCTCCACGGGCCACCGCCGGCATGATCCTGTCGAAAGGCATGACCACGCAGTCGCCGCGGTGTATGCCGTTGAGTTTGAGCAGCAGGTTCGCGGTGGTGAGTCTGCCCGGAACCGCGATGGTTCGGTTCGAGAGGTCCTGCATGGTCAAGTTCCGGGCGGCCACCACGAGCGGACCGCATCCGCGCCCCAGAGCACCGCCGGACCGAAGAAGCCGGTATTCACCCAGCAGGTGAACCATGGCATGGATGGATATCTTCGTAATGTCCAGGGAGCCCTGAACCGCACGCTGGTTAAGCACTTCCACGTCTGCCACGGTGATATCCAGGCTGAAGGGCGACAAATCCACGTGTCCTTCGGCAAGACCCCAGAAGATGCAGGTGTCGTTCGGGCAGGGAGAAAATCCGAGGCTGAGTCTTCCGTTCATATTGTCGGTTCCTGTCCTGCTTTTTCACGTTCCAGGCTCGCGCCCAGGAACCGCAGCAGGATCGCATGGCTGTTCCGGATCGCCTTCTGCAGTTGCCAGTTTCGCTTGTCGCGGTCACCTGCCGTATTACTCATCCCCCTGCATTCCAGGAACGGGATTCCGAACCGGAAGCATGCCTGGGCCACAGCGCTGCCTTCCATGTTTTCGGCAAGAGCCCCGTACCGCGTGTATCTCTCCCGGGCCGTTTCCGCGTCTCCGCTGACCATTCCGACGGTGAGGCTCGGACCGTATTCCAGCCTGAACGAGTTTCCCGGGTCATCGCCGGCGGCGGGGTAAAGGCCTGGCGGCGCGGTTTCTTTCATCGCCTGCCACCCCGGTTGGCGGTCCAGGGGGAAACAGTCGTAGAACTTCTCCCCGTGCCACTCGATGACGGGTATGCCGATGTGCACCGCCGAAAGAATTCCGTTGTGCGAAAGGATTCCTTCGTCTCCCGCCAGCGCCCGGTCCGTAATGAGAACATCGCCCACTTCGAGGTGCCCCTGCGGATAGGCCCCGGAACAGCCGGTATTCCAGACCCGGGCAATTTCAAAGCGTTCGAGCAATGCCGCCGTGGTGACGGCCGCATTGACCTTGCCCAGGCCGGTTGTCCCGATAAGAAGTCGCAGGCCGCGAAAATCCCCCAGGCGGATCGACTCGCCTCGAAAACTCAAGGTCCGGGAGTTCTCCAGGATGCGAAACAGGAGTTCGACCTCCTGGATCACCGCCCCCAGCACGGCAATCCATACTGCCGACCCATGAGCCGAATCCCCGGGCTGCCGCTCCAGTTCTCCCATCTTCTCGTCCGTGCCTCCCCGACTCCCGCTGCTCCCCCGCTTGCCGCCTTCTTCGGATCCCGGCATCCATCCAGGTGATGTCTTCGATTTTCGCGACCTTCCCCGGCAGAAAATCCGACCTGTCGACTAAGGCTAACAAAGGGCACCGGGGGTGTCAAACAATTGGTATCGCCCTCATATCCACTGCAATGGATATCACGGTGCGCGCATCCTCCGGCATATCCGAGCATCACACACACAAGGCACAAGGCTCGAACTGCGCCGTGCAACACGCATGAGCGCTGCTCCGGCGTTTGCTGGGATCTCCCAAAAACAAGGCCAATGGCAATCCCGTCACCTGTGCTTCAGGAGCATTGGGGAATCCAGCGACGAACCAGTATGTGAGATGAGGCCGGAGCATAAACGCGCCGGAAATCCCCCAATTTTGCAGTCAGGTCTTCGGGCAAATCGATGCTTCAATGAGGCCGGAGTGCTATCGATAGTGGTGCCGGTTCATCCCCACGCATGTGGGGAACACATGTGCACCGGATCGTTCCCCTCCACCCAAGACGGTTCATCCCCACGCATGTGGGGAACACTATTGCGTGATCTGCGACGACTACGGCCGGTCCGGTTCATCCCCACGCATGTGGGGAACACACCAACCCTCACAGGTCCAGGTCCGACGCGGCCGGTTCATCCCCACGCATGTGGGGAACACGGTCCACTCCGGGTAGTGGTTTTGCCTGAGGTCGGTTCATCCCCACGCATGTGGGGAACACGCCACTGCCTGCCATCGTACCGGGCGATCCAGCGGTTCATCCCCACGCATGTGGGGAACACTGGCAACTATTAGGTGCCACACTTTCAGACATCGGTTCATCCCCACGCATGTGGGGAACACGGGTTGTGCACGGTTCTGTATGATGACGTGCGCGGTTCATCCCCACGCATGTGGGGAACACATTATGGGTTCCGCCTGGGAGAAGCCCCACCTCGGTTCATCCCCACGCATGTGGGGAACACTGTTGCCGCATACACCCCCCACCCCAGTTGCCCGGTTCATCCCCACGCATGTGGGGAACACTTCGCCAACACGCATTTTTTTGTTGCTTTCCCCGGTTCATCCCCACGCATGTGGGGAACACGGATGGGGAAGGGACTGGAAGTCTGGGTACGCCGGTTCATCCCCACGCATGTGGGGAACACGCGGGCTGGCCGTCCATATATTTGCGGAACGTCGGTTCATCCCCACGCATGTGGGGAACACGCCATGGGGAAAACGATCCGCTGCAGCTCCAGCGGTTCATCCCCACGCATGTGGGGAACACGTACTCGAGGCAGGCGCTGCTCGCCCTGCGCGTGGTTCATCCCCACGCATGTGGGGAACACCGCTGCGTATGGAGCACCACCGTGTAATTTTTCGGTTCATCCCCACGCATGTGGGGAACACCGACGGACCGAGGAGGAGAAGGCGGCCAAGACCGGTTCATCCCCACGCATGTGGGGAACACGTTTCCAGCATTTTGTTCTGTTCAGATCTAACCGGTTCATCCCCACGCATGTGGGGAACACGTCGATCGCGCGGAAATAAGAGATCTGCTGCGCGGTTCATCCCCACGCATGTGGGGAACACCTCATAAGTTGATGGTAATTGGTCTGATCTGGCGGTTCATCCCCACGCATGTGGGGAACACCCGTCGCTCTGCCGGGCCAGCACGCCTGAGTGCGGTTCATCCCCACGCATGTGGGGAACACCCGAACTCATGGTTGAGCTGGTCGACATTATTCGGTTCATCCCCACGCATGTGGGGAACACTTGAGCGTCGGAGACCAGCGCCTGGCCAATGGCGGTTCATCCCCACGCATGTGGGGAACACCCGTACGGCCTTGCTCACACCAATATTGACAGCGGTTCATCCCCACGCATGTGGGGAACACCGGTGAGGCAGTTCGCACCAGGCGCCGGTGTGCGGTTCATCCCCACGCATGTGGGGAACACCAACTCGTCAGTCACGTCACCCATCCCGCTCGCAGGTTCATCCCCACGCATGTGGGGAACACTCGCGCACCCACTGGGCAAACTGGCTCTTGCCCGGTTCATCCCCACGCATGTGGGGAACACGCGAATGGGTCGTCCGTTCGGTCGAGCTCCAGCGGTTCATCCCCACGCATGTGGGGAACACTCGCGCACCCACTGGGCAAACTGGCTCGTGCCCGGTTCATCCCCACGCATGTGGGGAACACCATAAACATCTTTCATTTTGGACGATTGCCCCCGGTTCATCCCCACGCATGTGGGGAACACGACCGAGGTCTCACCTCGCACCGGGCATACCGCGGTTCATCCCCACGCATGTGGGGAACACTGCTGGATCATGCACAGGATTCGTCGGCTGACCGGTTCATCCCCACGCATGTGGGGAACACGCGGCGATCGCCGAAGCCATCGTGAACGGGGCCGGTTCATCCCCACGCATGTGGGGAACACGGATATCCCCGATAGCGAAACTCGCCCCAGACTGGTTCATCCCCACGCATGTGGGGAACACATAGTCCTTGACTACTCCCCCCGAGTTGAGACTGGTTCATCCCCACGCATGTGGGGAACACAGCATCCTCCCCCGCACCCGTCCAAGGAATTCCGGTTCATCCCCACGCATGTGGGGAACACCCCTCCTGTTATAATGTTTGTTATAATGTTTACGGTTCATCCCC
>JABUEY010000206.1 GCA_013314815.1 Syntrophobacteraceae bacterium | reverse complement strand
ATCCCCTTCATTCCAAAAAGGAGCGTGTGCTGGAGGGACTGTATATCGGGGTCGGCGTTCGGGTCGGACTTCAGACCCACCCCGGCCGCCTGGCCGAGCAGCCCTTCCATGGTGCTCGCGGGCTGAAAAGTCGCCGCGGGATCATCGAAGTCGACCTTGCCTCCCGCCGCCTTCACTCTGTCCTTGAAAGATTCCCTCAAAGCCACCGCGCGAGGAATGAGAACTTCGCGGAAGCGAACGGGATCGAAGTTCACGTTGGTCAGAGTGGAAAACAGGGCTTCACAGGTGAAGACGTTGACTTCCCTGTCGACGACACCCACCTTGCGACCTTCGACGGCATACAGGGCAAGACCCTTCAGAACATACACCAGGAGATCCTGCAGGTCCGACACCTCAGGCTGCTTGCCACACACACCGATCTTGGTGCACCCTTCACCCTTTGCCGTTTGTTCACACTGGTAGCAAAACATGAGTCTTTCTCCTTTTGTTTAATGTTGATCCAGCCAGGAAATATCGATTCCCAATCGCAGGGCAGCCCTGGGCCTGCCTGATATTCAGGGATGATGCCCTGTGCCGTGGAGCGGATTTTCATTCCACCCGGCCACGCAGGCCCGCGGCAACAAGGAAAAGATGAACCTTGGAGAGGGAGTGGAGATTCGAATGAAACGGGTGCCGCGTCGTTCAGTGGACAGCATGGTGACGATCCGAAACCGCCCTTTTTCCTGACTACTTTAATCATCCAACAATCCATTATCCTTGACCCAAATCAAGAAACCCTTACTTTTTCTTTGTGCCCTCTTCTGTTCGGTGCATCCGGTAAATGAGTACCTCCGGTGCCGGTGCTTTCTGCGCAGAGGATCGAGGCATCCCCATGTCATTCGGCGTCCCAGCTTGATTCGGAGTTGTAGGAATCGCGGTGTGTTGGAAGTGACCTTTTCGCAGAAATGACGTTGTCGCAGGTGTATTCCACCTTTGTGCGACGACTGTCCGGGTACGCATTTGCCGAAAGAACCTTCTTTTCCAGAGTTCATGAATGAAGGTTCTTTTTCCAGAATTCAGAGCTCTTCAATTCCCACATGTGAACTACCGTCCTTTCGACAGGACTCTACACGGGAAACGTAACAATGCCTTTGACGTGAGTCAAAACACGATGGTATTGTTCCGGCGTTTGGGAGTATACAGGGCAGGAGTCGCCCGAGCCTGTCCGGCCGAGGTCTGCACGGTGTACCGCCGGATCTGCAACGCACTCCCGTAAAGTAACGATGCGTTCATCCACCTGCTTTCTTCTGGCATATGCTCATGGGAACGAGAAAGGTCGATCGAATCGCCGGAACCCCCCTCTTCAGCGGTTTACCCGAGATGCAGCTGAGGGAACTGGCGGATATTTCCCTGGAACAAGACTTTACAAAGGGGGACATCCTCTTCACCGAGGGGAGTGCGGCCGCGGGGTTTTATGTCATCGTTTCAGGAAAAATAAAGATCTACAAGCTTTCCATCGACGGCAAGGAACAGATTCTTCACATTTTCGGCATAGGCGAGTTTTTCGGAGAGGTACCTGTGTTCGCAGGGGGCAACTACCCAGCCCATGCCGAAGCCATTGAAGCCAGCCGTGTCCTGTTCTTTCCCAGAAATGCGTTCTTAGAACTGGTGAAGAAGGAGCCCTCCCTGGCTCTCAACATGCTGGGGATTCTCTGCCAGCGCCTGCGCCGCTTCACACACCTCGTCGAAGACCTTTCCCTGAAGGAAGTCCCGGGAAGGCTGTCCGCCTACCTGCTCTACCTCAGCAAACGCAACCATAATGCCGATTCCTTTGACCTCGATATCACGAAGGGTCAGCTTGCAGGGCTGCTCGGCACCATCCCGGAGACTCTCTCCCGAATCCTGGCGAAAATGAGCCAGCAGAGATTCATTCGAGTGAACGGCAAACGAATTGAAGTCCTGGACCGGCAGGGCCTGGAAAACCTCGCCGCCGGCGAGAAGCTCGTCGCCTGAACCAGCCGTGCCGTTGAACCGGCGGCTTTTGCCGGCGGTGTGTGAACATGAACCGAGGCAGGACGGGAGCCCTCCGGGCACCGGTGCTCTTATCGGGTTCGACTGAGACCAAGGAGGCCCAGGTGAAAAAAGGCGGCCTTATCCCGACGTTCGGAATGCTTCTTTTTGCCGTGACGATTTTTCCGGCGTCGCCCGTTTCCTCCCAGGACAAGTGCGAAGCTCTTCAAAGACTCAGGCAGCTTGCGGCTCATTGGGAAAGGCTGAAGGTACTCGAACCATCGAGAATCCAGGAACTCGGCTTCATCATCCAGGACATCGAAGACTGCCTGGATGAGTCCGTCCCGAAACCCGATTTTTCCGGAATGTGGATCACCCCTTTCGGCACCATGGAAATAACGCAGACGGGAAATCGAATCCAGGGAACTTATGAACAGAATCACGGCGAGATTGCGGGCGATGTGATCGGAAACGTCCTGGTGGGCTCCTGGTCCGAAGCCCCCAGCTACCAGGCGCCCAACGACAAGGGGGATCTCGAACTGGTGCTTTCCATGGACAGGAAAACCTTCACCGGCAGGTGGCGCTACGGTTCCGAGGGGGAATGGAACGAGGGCTTGAACGGCCGCCGTCAATAGATGCCTCCGGGTCCCGCCGGGATTCGTCACTCTCCGATGATCTTGACGAGCACCCGTTTTCTGCGGCGTCCGTCGAATTCCCCGTAGAAGATCTGTTCCCAGGGACCGAGATCCAGCTTTCCCGCCGTCACCGCAACAACGACCTCCCGCCCCATGATCTGCCTTTTCATGTGTGCATCGGCGTTGTCTTCCCCCACGTTGTGCCTGTAGGCAGAAACGGGTTCATGAGGAGCGAGCTTTTCCAGCCAGATCTCGTAGTCGTGGTGTAGTCCCGATTCATCGTCGTTGATGAAGACGGAAGCCGTGATATGCATGGCATTGCACAGCACCAGGCCTTCCCTGATTCCACTCTCCCTCAATGCCGCTTCCACTTCCCGAGTGATGTTGATGAACGCTCTTCTCGTCGGCACGCTGAACCACAGTTCCTTTCTGAACGACTTCATAACCTGTCCATCCTCGATGCCTGTGCGTCAACCCCGCCTGATCTCCATTCCTATGCTGAAAGCCGCGCCGATTTCCTCCCCCACCTTGCGATAGGCTTTCTTGACTCCCGAGGAATAAATGAGCGGATTGATCTTGTCGACGTCGGGCTGACCGTCCGCCAGGCATTCTTCGGAAACGTGGACCTCCTCGATACGCCCCACCACCAGGGTATGGCTGCCGAGGTCAAGCAGATGAACCACCCGGCATTCCAGATTGACAGGGCATTGTACGATGAGGGGAGCGCTGTCGAGCTTGCCGAAAAACACCTCGAATTTACAGGTCGCCTGCTTGTTTTCCTTTGAACCCGAAACGATCCCGCAGTAGTCGGTTTCCCGCACCAGGTCGACGGAAGGGACGTTGACGGAGAGAACACCGTTTTCGCGGATTCCCTTCAGAGTGTACCGGTGATGCTGGAGAGCCACGGTGAGCATGGGCGGGTTGCTGTTGGCAATCCCGCCCCAGGCCGCCGTCATGAAATTGGGCTTCCCGTCGACGAGCGCCCCCACAAGGAAAGCAGGCATGGGATAAACCAGGGTCTGGGGACCAAGAGTGACCTTCTTCATGCGATGAGACTCCTTTCAACCGGGAAACGATTCCGGGTGAGTGGGAAATGACCCGCCACCTCGACGACAAGCCATCCCGTCCCGGACATCCCACCCTTGAGCCGTGTCGAGGAACAGATCAAGGCATCCAGTGAGCAGAAATCATATTGAATCCGTTGACGGAAGAAGTCAAGGCCAGGCAAAACGGTGCTGAAGGCAGGAACGGCAAAGCGGGCGGTCGATCAGTTATCGCTTGACAGCTCGAGATCCAGCATGCTAGAAAATCGGTTCCGGTTTGGAGCGCTCCAGGATGGGCCGTTAACTCAGAAGGTAGAGTATCTGCCTTTTAAGCAGAGAGTCGCTGGTTCGAGTCCAGCACGGCCCACCAGAAAAAGCTCTTGACAAGCCTTGCCGCTTTCGCTAGATAGCACTTTTACTTCTACGTCCCCATCGTCTAGCCCGGTCCAGGACATCGGCCTTTCACGCCGACAACACCGGTTCAAATCCGGTTGGGGACGCCAGACAATCGAGGGGCCAGGTCGCGTGGACCTGGCCCCTTTTTGCTCCGTGCGGCATTTTGTGTGGCAGGGCGTTCCCTTCGGGTCATCCGGCAAATGAGTACCCCCGCCGGTCCTTTTCATGACACCGGTGTTTTCCAGGCAAAGGATCGATGGCATCACAACGTCATTCCTAGGAAGGCGGGAATCCAGTTCAGGCACGGATCGCGCCGTAAAGATCTCTCCACACGGGATTGTTTGGACTCCATGAATCCTTCGACTACGCCCTGTTTGTGATACCATACCCCCTGCACCGGATTCGAT
>JABUEY010000205.1 GCA_013314815.1 Syntrophobacteraceae bacterium | reverse complement strand
CGACATTCGTGCAACGGACAGGCTCGAGGACTTCTTCCGGAAGGTCAAGGAAGATGAAAACGTGGTTTTCTTCAAGGGCAAGGTGGCCAAGATAGAAGAAGACGCGGAAAAGAACCTCGTCCTGAGAGTGGAAGATACCACAGCAGGGTCTTTGCACGAGATAAAGGTGGACATGGCGGTGCTTGCCACGGGCATGCAGCCGAACACTTCCGAAGTGCCGGTTCCGACGTCTGTACCTTACGATGACTACGGTTTTTTGGCTGGAGTGGATGCCAGGGCGGGCCTTTATGCCGCGGGCTGTACCAGGACTCCGGCAGGTGTTTCGGAATCGGTTCAGGATGGCACGGCAGCAGCCCTTAAAGCCATCAAATCCATCGCCAGGAGGTAGACTCAATGGAGAAGAAGATCGGTGTATATATCTGTACTGGATGCGGCATCGGTGATGCCCTGGATATAGAGCAGTTCAGCGGTGTGGCTACTTCCGATTTCAGTGTTCCCCTCTGTAAGACCCATCCGAATCTTTGCAGCCGGGAGGGAGCCCAGCTCATTCAGGACGACATCGCCGGCGAGGGTGTGAACACCGTGGTTGTGGCCGCATGTTCCCCCCGGGTGATGTACGATGTGTTCAGCTTTGAAGGGGTTGTCCTGGAACGGGTGAACATCAGGGAGCAGGTGGTGTGGTCTCAGCCGGCCGGCGAGGAAGACACTCAGATGATGGCCGAGGACTACCTGCGGATGGGTATCACCAAGGCAAGCCGGATGGATCTGCCCGAACCGTATAAGCCCGAACAGGAGATGTCCAGGGAAGTCCTGGTGGTGGGCGGTGGTATCACGGGAATGACTGCGGCTCTCGAAGCTGCCGACGCGGGGTATTCCGTTGTCCTGGTGGAAAAGGAAGCGGAGCTCGGCGGTTTTCAGAAGAATGTATCCTTCAAGGTCACCTTTCCGTACAAGGATGTGACAGCCAATGACCTGAGCGGACTGGTGGAGGCTGTCGGGCGGAACGAGAACATCAAGGTCTACACAGGGGCAAAGGTCGAGAAGATCGCGGGCGGCCCCTGCGTCTTCGACGCTACCATCCGCCAGAACGGGTCGACGGCCGAGCACAAGGTGGGTTCCGTTGTCCTGGCAGCCGGCTGGAAGCCCTATGATCCCGAGAAACTCGACAAGAAGCTCGGATACGGCGCATCTCCCAACGTGATCACCAATGTCCAGTTCGAGGAACTGGGCAAATCCGGAAAGATAGCGCGACCAAGCGACGGGCAGGCGGTCAGGAATGTCGCGTTCCTCCAGTGTGCCGGACAGCGTGATCCCGCTCACCTGCCTTACTGTTCATCGGTGTGTTGTTTCACCGCTTTGAAGCAGGCTGTCGTCATCAAGCAGCAGGATCCGGACGCCAATGTGTTCGTGGTCTACAAGGAAATGCGCACTCCCGGCCAGGGGGAAGACTTCTTCCGGAAGGCTCAGCAGGAAGGTGTCATCTTCATCCGAAGCCAGGACCCGACGGTCGTAACGAGCGGCGGCAGGCTTTCGGTGGAAGCCCTCGATGAGCTCCTCGGCGATACGGTCCTGCTCGATAACCTGGACCTGGTGGTACTCGCCACGGGAATGGTTCCGATGACGGCCTTCGGCGATGAGTTCAAGGCTCAGAAGAAGGAAGGGGAGGAAGAGATCCAGGTTCCCGCCGATGCCATCCGGGTTTCGGACATTCTCAACCTCGAATACCGTCAGGGTCCCGAAATTCCCGCGCTTCAATACGGTTTCCCCGATTCTCACTTCATCTGCTTTCCCTACGAAAGCCGCCGCACCGGTATTTATCCCGCCGGCCCCGTGAGGCGCCCGATGGGCATTGCCGCTTCCGAGGAGGATGCCGCCGGTGCAGCCATGAAGGCGATCCAGTGCATGGAACTCACCATGAAGGGTGCCGCGGTGCACCCGCGTGCCGGGGATATGAGCTATCCCGAGTTCTTCATGCAGCGCTGTACGCAGTGTAAGCGTTGTACCGAAGAGTGTCCGTTCGGAGCCATCAACGAAGACGAAAAAGGCAACCCTCTGCCTCAACCGACGCGCTGCCGCCGCTGCAGCGTCTGTATGGGTGCCTGCCCCGAACGCATCATCTCCTTCAAGAATTACTCCGTAAGCATGATCGGCGATATGATCAAGTCCATCAACGTACCCGACGAATACGAGGAGAAGCCTCGCATCCTGGTGCTCGCCTGCGAGAATGACGCCTACCCGGCCCTCGACATGATGGGACTGCGCCGCATGACCTACAATGCGTGGGTTCGTGTGATCCAGATGCGCTGCCTGGGTTCTTTGAACCTGGTCTGGATCGCAGACTCGCTGTCCAAGGGCATCGACGGCATTCTTCTTCTGGGCTGCAAGCATGGAGACAACTACCAGTGCCACTTCGTCAAGGGAAGTGAACTGGCCAGTATCCGTTTGAGCAAGGTCAGAGAGACCTTGGATCGTCTTGTGCTGGAATCGGATCGAGTTCGCTTCGAGACAGTCGCCATTACCGACTATGATAAGCTCCCCGCTCTTCTGGACGAGTTTGCCGAGAGACTCGTCGAGATCGGTCCCAATCCTTACAAAGGCTACTAACGGTCTTGTATTCCTCTGCCCTCCGGGGCAGAGGAATGATGATAGTCAGGAGCCGGAGGTCGAAACTTCTGGTGATGTTCGCTCACGGCTCCGCGACTCCTGATGTCGTCAGGCTTTGCTTTTCGAAAAAGCGTTTAATTCGAAACGTGTCAGGAGGTATCGGGATGAGCAACAGAGTCGACCCCAACTTGATCAAGGACCTGCAGTCCTTCGGTTTGAAGGATGCGGCCAAATGTTACAACTGCGGAAACTGCACGGCGGTCTGCCCTCTTTCCACACCGGACAATCCGTTTCCCCGAAAACTCGTCAGATATATTCAGCTGGGACAGAAGGACAAGATCCTCACGTCGCCTGAACCCTGGTTGTGCTACTACTGTGGGGATTGTTCCACCAACTGCCCGAGGGGTGCGGATCCTGGAGAAACCATGATGGTGACCCGCCGCTACCTCACCTCGCTCTATGACTGGACCGGTTTCGCCAGGAAATTCTACACATCCGAAAAGTTCGAAATCATGGCAATCACCATTGTCGCCCTTCTGGTTGGCATCGGTCTTCTGCTTTTCAACACCGGAAATCCCAACTGGGAATATGCACACATCAATTCCGTCTGGCCCTCGGACAAGATCGAAATCGCCGACCTCGTCATGGCCGCCATCCTCTCGTTCCTGCTCCTGAGCAATGTGTTCCGATGCTTCAGGTTCGTGATGGGGGACCTGGCCTTCAAGATTCCGTTTAAGGTCTACGCCGGCCAGTTGAAGGAACTCCTCATTCACACCCTCACTCAGAAGCGCTTCGGCCTGTGCACGGACAAAATGCAGTGGTTCGTTCACCTCATGATCATGACGGGCTATGCCTCGGTCTTCCTCCTGGTTGTCGTCTTCGTCAACGGACTCGGTTTCGATAACCTCAAATTCCAGCGCGACCTGCCCGAATACTCTATCTGGCATCCCATCAGGCTGGTCGGTTATTATGCCACCTTCGCCATCATGTACGGAACCACCTACGCCATTATCGGCCGCCTGAGAAAAACCAAACCCGTCTACAAGAATTCTCATCCCACTGACTGGATGTTCCTGATCCTGCTCCAACTCACCACAATGACGGGCATCTTCATCCACTTCACCCGCCTTCTGAACTGGCCTGCCACCACCTATTTCCTGTACATCATCCACATGATGGTGGCCGTTCCCATGCTGGTGCTCGAAGTCCCCTTTGCCAAGTGGGCTCACCTGGCTTACCGCCCGGTGGTGCTCTTCCTGCTCAAGGTCAAGGAAGCCTGGCAGCAGGAACAGGCTGTCACTGAACCTCAAGCTGTCGCAGAACCCGTCACGGCTGTCGAACGGAACTGACGGCTTTCTCGACAGGCACCTGCAGCACCTTCCGAAGTTAGACCGCGAGGATGCGGGAATCCGGATCCAGGCATGGATTTCGGATTCCCACACCTGCCGGAAGAACAGGATCATCCGGCAGACTTCGATGACCCGCGGGCTCACAACCGACTATGAAAACGCACAAGAAATGATTGATCAGCTGATCTCTCAAGAACGGGCCAGACAGTTCCGACATTTTCTCACAAAACAAGCATCTCCGCTGTCTTTCGCGGATCCGGTGCTTTTCACACACCCGGTGCTTTTCACACAAAGGATCGATGGCATCGCAACATCATTCCCACTAAGATCACAACACATCCCCAATACAACGTCATTGCCTCGACATCGTCCTTCCTAGGAAAATCACTACGTCATTGCCTCCACACCGTCATTCCCGCGGAGGCGCATTGCCGTCAAGTTAACAGGGGATGGACAGGACTGTACTGTGGACGTTTGCGTGTTTCAAGTTCCAGGTGGATTGCGATCGGTTCGAGGCTCAGGGTTTTAAAGCCT
>JABUEY010000204.1 GCA_013314815.1 Syntrophobacteraceae bacterium | reverse complement strand
ACTCCGGCCGCACGGTGATCGTCATCGGGCCCAATCTTCGCCTGCACCAGTGCGGACTCCCGAAAAAGATGGCCCTCGAACTCTTCAAGCCCTTCATCTACAACAAGCTCGAGGAAAAGGGATATGTGACCACCATAAAAGCCGCCAAGAAGATGGTGGAAAGGGAGACGCCCGAAGTCTGGGATACCCTGGACGAGGTTGTGCGGGAATTCCCCGTTATGCTCAACCGTGCTCCTACCCTGCATCGACTCGGCATCCAGGCCTTCGAACCCATCCTGATCGAAGGCAAGGCCATCCAGTTGCACCCTCTGGTCTGCACCGCATTCAATGCGGATTTCGACGGAGACCAGATGGCGGTGCACGTGCCTCTTTCCATCGAGGCCCAGGCTGAAGCCCGTGTACTCATGATGTCCACAAACAACATCTTGAGTCCGGCTCACGGTGATCCTATCATCGTCCCTTCCCAGGATATCGTTCTCGGGATCTACTACATGACCCGGGAGAAACCTTACGCTTTGGGTGAAGGCCGGGTGTTTTCCAGCCGGGAGGAAGTCCGATGCGCCTTCGATGCGGGGGAGGCCGAACTGCACGCACGCATCAAGGTGAGGTTTGGGAAGGATCGTCTGGATACGACGGTCGGGCGTGTGCTTCTTTCCGAGATCCTGCCCGAAGGAGTGCCCTTCAGCGCCGTCAACAAGGTGATGAACAAGAAGGTGCTGGCTCAGCTGATCGACCTGTGCTACCGGAAGGCGGGAGTCAAGGCCACGGTCATCCTGGCGGACCGTCTCAAGGATCTGGGTTACGAATATGCCACCCGGTCCGGCTTGTCCATATCCATCAAGGACATGACGATTCCCGGACGCAAGTCGCAGATCCTGGACATCGCCTTCGACCAGGTGAAGGAGATTGAACGGCAGTACAATGAAGGGCTCATCACCGAGGGCGAGAAGTACAACAAGGCGGTGGACATCTGGGCCAAGGCGACCGAAGACGTTGCCGCCGAGATGATGGAGGAGATCCGCATTTCGGAAGTCGAGGGGCCGGACGGCCAGGTGAGGCGGATTGAAGCGTTCAACCCCATCTACATGATGGCCGACTCGGGAGCGCGCGGGAGCAAGGACCAGATGAGGCAGCTCGCCGGCATGCGCGGACTCATGGCCAAGCCTTCCGGGGAGATCATCGAAACGCCCATCACGGCTAATTTCCGGGAAGGCCTCACCGTTCTGCAGTACTTCATCTCGACGCACGGAGCCCGCAAGGGCCTTGCCGATACGGCTCTCAAGACGGCGAATTCCGGGTACCTGACGCGCCGCCTGGTGGACGTGTCCCAGGATGTGATCATCTCGGAACATGACTGCAATACCATGGACGGCATCGAAGTGGAGGCCCTGCTCGAAGCCGGTGAAATCATTCAGCGCCTGGGCGACCGTATCCTCGGCCGCATCACCCAGGACGATATCATCGACCCGGTGACGAGTGAGGTTCTCGTGCCCATGGGCACGGAGATCGACGAACAGAAGGTCCAGATCATCGAGGACGCCGGTATAGAAAGGGTGTCCATCCGCTCGGCGCTCACATGCCGAAGCCAGCGTGGCGTCTGCAGCATGTGCTACGGCCGTGACCTGGCCCAGGGCAAGCTGGCACAGATCGGCGAGGCCATCGGAATCATCGCCGCCCAGTCCATCGGTGAACCGGGCACTCAGCTCACCATGCGCACCTTTCACATTGGAGGCACGGCGAGCAAGAGCATCGAGCGCACGTCCATCAACAACCGTTACCCCGGCACCGTGAAGTTCCTCAATCTCAACACGGTCCGTAACCGGGACGGAGACATGGTGGCCATGAACCGGAACGGTGAAATCAGCATCATGAGCGAGTCCGGCCGTGAAAGGGAACGGTATGTGATCATATACGGAGCGAAGATCAAGGTGACCGACGGGCAGACGGTCGAACCGGACACACTGCTGGCGGAGTGGGACCCGTTCACTACGCCGATCCTCACGGAAGTGGCCGGAACGGTCAAGTTCGGGGATATCGTCGAAGGCCAGACCATGCAGGAAAAACTCGATCCGGTCACGGGCAAGTCGAGCAAGGTCGTCGTGGAGTATCGCGATTCCGACGTAAGGCCTCGTATTTCCATCAAAGATGAAAAAGGGAAGACGGCCAGGGTCGGTGAAGGGGGAGTGGCCCGCTACTTCATGCCGCTCGGCGCGATTCTTATGGTCAACGAAGGTGACCAGATCTTCCCGGGGGACGTTCTGGCAAGGATTCCTCGTGAAACCACCAAGACGAAGGACATCACAGGTGGTCTGCCCAGGGTTGCGGAGCTTTTCGAGGTGCGCAAGCCCAAGGAGAACGCCGTAATTACGGAAATCGACGGCGTGGTCGCTTTCGGCAAGGACACGAAAGGCAAGAGAAAGGTCATCGTCACCCCGGAAGTGGGCGAGGCGCGCGAGTACCTCATCCCCAAAGGAAAGCACATCAGTGTCCATGAAGGGGATTATGTTCGCGCAGGTGAGCCTCTCATGGACGGATCGCCCAATCCCCACGACATCCTGACGGTTCTGGGAGAAAAGGACGTGGCCAAGTACCTGGTGGACGAGGTTCAGCAGGTCTACCGCCTGCAGGGCGTGAAGATCAATGACAAGCACATCGAGGTGATCGTCCGGCAGATGCTCAAGCGAGTCCGGATCACAGAACCGGGAGAATCGGAGTTCCTTGTGGGTGAACATGTGGAAAAGCCGATATTCGAGGAGATCAACGAAAGACTGATTGCAGAAGGGAAGCGGCCTGCGGCTGCCGAACCCCTGCTTCTCGGGATCACGAAGGCGTCACTGAGCACCCAGAGTTTCATATCCGCGGCGTCTTTCCAGGAGACCACCAAGGTATTGACCGATGCGGCCACTGCGGGCAAGGTGGATTACCTTCTCGGTCTGAAGGAAAATGTCATTATGGGCCGGCTGATCCCGGCGGGTACGGGTCTGAAGCTGTACAGGGACATCCGTAAATAGCTCCCGTCCCCGGTGACCCCTTCCCGCGCGGAAAGCGACGGAAAGGGAGCAGCCCGGGCCTTCCGTGCCTGCCTTGTCCGTGCCGGGCGAGGTCAAACGGAGAAAAGAGCTTGACAAAGGGACGCCGCATCTATAAATAGAGGAGATTTCCGAGTCAGGACTTCGGATTGACGAAGAGGAATCTCATGCGATTCAAGAATTCAGCGGAGTAATGAAATGCCCACAATCAACCAGTTGGTTCGTAAAGGGAGAGAACAGATCAAGCGCAAGTCCAGTACCCCTGCTCTCCAGAACTGCCCCCAGAAGCGCGGGGTGTGTGTCAGAGTCTACACGACGACTCCCAAGAAGCCTAACTCGGCACTTCGCAAGATAGCACGTGTTCGGCTTACGAACGGTATCGAGGTCACTTCCTACATACCGGGCATTGGACATAATCTGCAGGAGCACTCCGTCGTTCTCATACGCGGCGGTCGCGTGAAGGATCTGCCGGGAGTGCGTTATCATATCATTCGCGGGACGCTGGATGCCCTTGGTGTGTCTGATCGCAAGCAGGGTCGATCCAAGTACGGCACCAAGAGACCGAAATAGAGTTGTTTTCGTTCACCCTTTGGGGCCATGGCGAACTTGCACCTGTCATGGCCTCTCTTTTGTCCTGAGAATTTAGAACGGTCGAGGAAGCGGATGCCAAGAAGAAGAGAAGTACCGAAACGTTATGTCTTGCCGGATCCGAAGTTCAACAGCAGGCTCGTGGCCAAGTTCATCAACAACGTAATGCGCAAGGGCAAGAAGAGCCTGGCCGAGCACGTGTTTTATGGAGCACTGGATCTGATCGAACAGCGCATGAAGCAAGACCCCCTCGATGTCTTTCACAAGGCTCTCGACAATGTTAGGCCGATCATCGAGGTCAAGTCCCGGCGGGTCGGCGGTGCCACCTACCAGGTCCCGGTGGAAGTGCGGCACGAACGAAGAGATGCCCTGGCAATGCGATGGATCATCGGATATGCCAGGAACCGTTCCGAAAAGACCATGGTTCAGAAGCTGGCCGGAGAGTTGCAGGATGCCGCCCAGAATCGCGGCGGATCCGTAAAGAAACGTGAGGACACTCACAGAATGGCCGAAGCGAACAAGGCTTTTGCTCATTACAGATGGTAGTTTCGGGCGGCACGCTGCGGCAAGGCCGGGGTTCGGCCCCGGCAACCCGGGGTGGATGTCGGCCATACTCCGGAAAGGTCGACGGAGGGCATGCTGACTGGTTCCGGCTGGACATTGACACGGCTGAAGACGATACAAATGAGTTCAGGTCCGTTATAAGCGGAAGACACGGACCTGGCGGAGCACGGTTTTGAGTTTTGGCGAGGAGGATATACGATGGGGAAGAAGAAGTTTGAGCGGACGAAGCCGCATGTGAACGTGGGTACGGTGGGTCACATCGATCATGGCAAGACGACGCTTACGGCGGCGATCACCAAGCAGTTGGCCAA
>JABUEY010000017.1 GCA_013314815.1 Syntrophobacteraceae bacterium | reverse complement strand
AGCCATAGCCCTTTTCCTCCTGCTCTCAGGGCTACACTATACCACATAACCTTCCGATTTGCCTATTTTTTATTCCTATTAAACCATAAAAATCCACTCCCAGGCCCTACAATTACGACACAGTCTCCTTCGCGGGAATGACGGTGTGGAGGCGAGTACGATGTGGACGCAATGACCGAGTTGTGCGACTGACCGCGTTGTGAAACTGACCGTGTTGTGAAACTGACCGCGTTGTGAAACTGACCGCGTTGTGAAACTGACCGTGTTGTGCGACCGACCGTGTTGTGTGACTGACCATGGTCCAATGACGTTGTTGTGGCAATGACGTTGCTGCCAGAATAACGCAGCTACCGGAATGCCGTGGCTGCCAGAATAACGCAGCTACCGGAATGCCGCTGCTGCCAGAATAATATTCCTGCCAGAATGCCGCTGCTGCCGGGATAACGTTGCTGCGGGTGTATTCCATCTTTGCTCGGCTTCAAAGGCACTTCCCCCGCTTCAAAGGCATCTCCCCCGCTTCAAAGGCATCTCCCCCGCTTCAAAGGCACTTCCCCCACTTTAAAAAAAGCGCCTCCCCCACTGCAAAGGCATCTCCCGCCTCCCCCCTTTTGTAAAGGGGGGCCGGGGGGGATTTGCACAGCCCCCGCCGCGCCGCCTCAGCGGCCTCCGATGTACCCGTCCCCGGTGGGCGACTTGGCCACGGGGTTCAGCCGGAAGAAGTCGAGCCAGAAATCTCCGGCTATCTTGTTGTTGAGTTTGAGGCTCTCTTTCCTTCGCACCTGCAGCAGCATGGCTTCACACCCTTCGGGCACTTCCACCAGCAGGTCTTCCTGGGTCCAGGGGATCGTGCCCGTTACGGGCTGAGTTTCCGCCTGCAGGCCTTCGCACTGGAAACCGCTCACCCGGATGAACACCCCCTGGTCCGTCGTGATCTCCCGGCTTCTCTGGAAGAAGCTCAATATGTACGACTGCCCGGGTTCCACGGGCACCACCTGGGACACGTGGCCGAACACCACGTTCTTCGTGCCGTTGAATCGAAGTTTGAGAGCGTAATCACCCGCCACGGGCATTTCCTTCGACCGCGAAATCGATACCTCCGTACTCCTGGCAAACCTCCAGCCGAAGGCCATGTTGAGAGGTTCCGATTCGAATCCGCCGTCGTGGACCGGGTTTTCCTCGTCCACAATGCCCTTCCAGACCCGCTTGGCCTCGGAAATCCGGCCGTCGGCAAGAAGCGCGCTGCAGAACCTGAGCTTCAACTGCTCGTCGGGAATCCCCGGCGGCGATTCTTCAGTCGAAGATCCATTGCCGGAAGACGACGGATTGGCGGGACGGTTCGTTCCCGCCGATGACGCCTGCGCGACGGAACCCGCGGCTCCCTGTTCCACGTACAGCCTCGACTGCGCCTCCCTTTCCTGGATGATCCTCCACAGGTCGAGAGCCACGTCCAGCTGCCCGTGCCTCATGAGCTGTTCGAGGAAGACCGTGTGGTTTTCCGGGGCCACGTGGGGAAGCACTCGATCCCAGCCGCCCCAGTAGGTCGCGGCCAGGAAGGAAGCCTCTCCCACCCGGGCGGGAAGCCGGGACAGGATGAAGTTGTAGCAGTGGATAAAAAGTTCCTCGTCCCGCGTTTCTCCGGCCAGGGCGAACTGCTTCCACTTCCAGGTGCTCACGTGGGGAATGAGAGGGGAAACGATGCCCAGAAGCCTGCGCGCTTCGTCCATACGCCCCATGGCGAGTTCCATCTGGGCGAGTGAAAGCCAGGCGTCGATGGTGATCGGCTGCACGGCGATGGCTTCACGGAAGTATTCGGCCGCCATGACCGGGTCCATTTCTCCGTAGTAGGCCAGGTTTCCGCGCAGCTGCAGCGGCTGCGGAAAGAATTCCGCGAAGGAACTTTCCGCCTGGAATTCGAGGTTGCCCGCCGCAACCTGTTTGCGGCAGTAGCCGTACCAGGCAAGGTACACCGCCATGAACAACAGGACCGCAGTGAAGAGCACCCTCGAGAACCGGTCGAGCATGATATCTCCTTAAACCCGGGGGGCTTCTTCCTGCAGCGGACGGCCCTGGGGGAGCTTCTCCGCATCGTCTCCCCGGTTCGGGTGGTAATAGTAGTGATAGTAGTTGTAGTACTTGTAATAGTACCCGCCGTACCGGTGGCTGATGTCGAGCTTGTTCACGATGGCTCCCAGCAGGTGGCCCCGGACGTTGAAGATGCTCCTGCGGAAGATCCGCAGCGCATCGCGGTGCGTCTGCCCGAGGGTGCTCACGAGGATGACTCCGTCCACGCAGTTGCTGAGCACCAGCACGTCGGCAAAGCCGGCGGCGGGAGGAGAATCCACGATCACCCGATCGAAGTGCCTGGAGATCTTTTCAAGGAACTGCTTCATCCGGGACGACGCGAGCAGTTCCGCCGGGTTGGGCGGGATGGGGCCGGCCGAAACGAAGCACAGGTTCGGGACCTCCGTTCGCTGGATGATCTCCTCGATCTTGCACAGCCCCGTCAGGTACTGGCTGAGTCCCCTGCGCCTCACCGAAGGGACTCCGTTCCCGTTGAAGATCTTGTGCAGCCGAGGACGCCTCATGTCCGCATCGACAATGATCACCCTCTCCTCCGCCGTCGCAAACGCCTGGGCCAGGTTGGCCGAAATGGTGCTCTTCCCCTCCCCCATCGTGGTGCTGGTGATCAGGAACGACTTGGGCGGCTCGTCCGTGGAACTCGAAAGCTGTATGGACACCTTGGCCGTTCGTATGGATTCGGCGAAGCTCGATTTCGGCTTTGTGCGGACGATGTAATCGAGATCGGCCAGTTCTTCGGCATCGGCCATGGGAAGCACGCCGAGCACGGGGATGCGGAAGCGGTCGGATATTTCATCGATGCGCTTGACGGTGTTGTCCAGGTATTCCATGAAGAAGGCGAGGCCGACTCCTCCCATGAGCCCCACCACGATGGCCAGCAGCAGGTTGAGCCGCACGTTGGGCTTGTAGGGAGTAAGCGGCAGGGCGGCATAGTCCACCACCTGGATCTTGCCGAGCTCCGTACCGACGTTGGCATCGATTTCCTTGGACCGCTCGAGCAGGCTCGAATGGATCAGCTTGCTCGTCTCCACCTCGCGCTGCAGCACCTTGTACTGGATGGCGCGGTCGTTGAGTTCGAGGGCCCGGATTTTCTTGGTTTCGGCTTCTTCCTTGAGGGTCTGTTCCTTCTTCAGGGCCGCGAAATAGTCGCTCTTGATGGAATCCAGGATGCGCATCTCCTCGGTGCGGATCCTCTTTTCGACGTCCTGGATCCTGGCCCTGAGGTTCTTCATCTTCGGATAGTCGTCTTTGAAGGTGCTGAGTTGATCCTGGTATTCGGCGGTGAGCTTGGCATGCTCCTGGCGCAGCTGCTGGATGAGCGCGTTTTCCACCGTCAGGGGCAGCGAGGAAATGTTGCCTTTGGCCGCCTCGGACGCCAGGGATTCCTTGGCGATGCGGTCGGCTTCGGCTGCGGCGTAGGCCTTGTTGATCTCCTCGAGCTGCCTGTAGACCAGGTTGAGGTTCGATTCGAGCGAGACGATACCGGCCTTCTGGGCAAACTTGTTCAGGCTGCTTTCAGCGGATTCGAGCTGTATGCGGGCCACTTCGAGCTGCTTTTCCAGCTGCTGCTTGGCCGCGCCGGCCGCGTCGATCCTCTTGTCCATTTCCCAGGAGATGAATTCCTGCAGGAGTGCATTGACGATGTCACGGGCAAGCGCCGCGTCGGTGGAACTGAAGGCGAGGGAGATGAGAGCCGTATCGCGTTCGGGCTGGACTTCGAGGCTCTTGGTGAATTTCTCTTCCATGCTCTTCTCGAGCTGCAGGCGGGCAAGAGCCGGATCTGCTTCCTCCTCCCGGCTTCCCAGGGGAATCCATGATTTCACGGCGGCTTTCAGAGCCTGCATGAAACCGCCGGAAGAATCCTCCTGGTCCACGGCCGGGTTGAAAACAGGGTTCTTGTCCAGCTGAAGCTTCTCGATAACGCGCCGGGTGAGAGATTCACTCTGGAGCAGCTTCACCTGCGTCTGCATGAATTCTCGGGTCTGGAGCTGCGTGGCCATGACATCTTCGAACTTGGTGACCTTCGGGGAACGCAGACTCACCTCGAGCTTTCCGTTGGCCTTGAAAACCGGCTGCATGCTGAGGCTCACGATGAGCGTGGTGACAAAGACTCCCACGAGAAAGGTCAGAACCAGCCACTTGTGACGCATCACGATCTCGAGATACGTGCGAAGATCGGCCGATTCGTCGAAATCCGGGACGGCTTCACGCACTTCCGTGGCAGGCAGGTTGGCTCCCGGAGGACTGACGGTGGCCGGATACTGCCTGTCGGAAGGTTTTCCATTCTGGGGCTTCATGATCTGCTCCTGGTGATCTCAAACCTGAAAAACCGCTTCCTTCCGGCGCCCGTTCCGAGCGCGCCGGTATGAAACCGCCCGTCGCGGTGTCCGCGCGCAGAGGCGCAAAAGCAGGACGCCGAACGGCTGAATCCCTTGGAAACTTCCTGGAAAGCCCGGGTCGGGCCGAATTTGCGGCGAACAGCCGCGACGGGTAAATGGGAAAGTACAGCCATGCAGTTGCTGCTCAATGAGTAATCTGAAAGTTGACCAGAGCCGGATCTTTCGGGATGGGAATCCGTCCGGAGGCAGAGGAAAACAGATTGAACACCACTCCGACAGCTCGGGAATTCCATTTCGATCCACGATTTGCCTTGACAGGCCCACAAGGCCGGAGGCAAAATTGGAACATACTTTTACACTGCCACGATGCACGTTCGGGAACTGCATACGATGTTGCCAATTCCGTGCATTATCTCAGCAAACCGATCGAGATTCAAGCCGATAATTCCAGGCTCCAAAAGAATCTGTCTGTTTTGTGATTTGCATCTTTTTTCCCTTGACACCCCCTGATGTCTATGCCTATAAGGTTGTCATATGGAGGGTGATATGACCCGGGCCTTATGGGGCTTATGTCCCGGGTGATGCCAGGCCATTTCGGAAAACCTTTTGGATCTCTTTCCGACCATTCGAAATAGGAGGAGGAAATGGTGCTCAGAGGAATCGCAAAGGTACTTTCCCTGGTGATGGTGTTCTTGCTCATCATGCAGCCCGTCTTTGCGGGAGCGGCGTCGTCCGCTCGAATCATTCCCACCGGGAAGGTCAGCGTTCTGGGGGAAGCCGACGGGCGGGAACTCAACCATTTCAAATCCGAAATGCCGCTTCCCCAGGGAATCCTTATGGCATGCTCGGGCAACTGCCTTATTCAGACTCAGCACCTGCAGCTCGTGGCCCAGGACCAGGCGGTCTTCGCCGCAAGTGACGGTGAGCAGCAATGGGATCTCACCGTAAAGAACGGGCGGGTCGATTTCGCCATTCGTCCCGAAGCCAAGCCCATTGCCTTTCATACGCCTCATGACGTATTGAGGATCGAGCAGGCCGTGATTCCGGCCGGCGGTTCCGGTGCGGTGCGAGGATATATTTCCGTAAGAGACAAGGTGACGGAAGTGGCCGTCGAGGAAGGTGCTCTGCAGGTTTCCGGCGCCAACGGTGTCCAGGTGATTCAGCCGGGCCATTCGATCCTGCTTGCGCAGGCTCAGATGACCCCGCCGCAGCAGGAGAAGAAAGACAAGGATAAGCCGGCCGGCTACGTTCCTCCGTCCGGATCCACGAGCGGAGCGGGCGCCGGCGGTGGCGGCATCGGTGGCATTTCGACTCCCGCCCTTGTGCTTGGCGGAGCAGGCCTTGCCGGAATAGGAATAGGCCTGGGGTTTGCGTTGACCAGTGGCGGCGACGAAAAGCCGATCAGCCCCAAGTAATCAGCTCGACCGGTTTCTTCATAAGAGCGCAAGAAAAGGGCGGTATCCCTGCGAAGTCGGGGTACCGCCGTTTTCATTCGCAGGGGAGTATTCAGCCATGAAATCCATCCGTGTTTCCAGCCGGTTTGCCGCCAGATTGTGCGTCGCTCTTTTTCCCTGTGTACTGGCCCTTTCCTTTGCCGGGTGCGTGAGGGGGCCTCAGCCCACGGCGAAATTCGAGGACGTAATGGTTCGGGAACAGGAGAATGATTCGAGGCAGGACATTCGACAGATCAACGAAATGCTGCTGGCGACGATGGTGAATTCTCCACCTCCCACCGATTACATTCTCGGAGAAGGTGACCTCATCCAGGTCACCGTGTTCGAAGATAATAATCTGAAGTCGGAAGGCCGAGTCGGCGCTCGAGGCTCGGTCACCCTGCCTCTGCTCGGCCCCGTCCCCGTGCAGGGACTCACCAGCTACGAAGCCGAACGAAAGATCGAGGATCTCTACCGCGCAAAGTACCTGCAGGATCCTCACGTGAGCATCTTTGTGAAGGAGCACGTTTCCGGCAAGATTACACTCATGGGCTCCCTGAAAAAACCCGGCACTTATGACTACTTCGCCCGCCAGCGACTCCTGGATGTGCTTGCTCTGGCCGAAGGCCTGACGGACAAGGCAGGTCGCACCGTCCAGGTGCGAAGGAAGAGCGACGATCCGTCCCATCCCAAGACCCTTTTCGTGGACCTGGACGAGATCATCAAGAACGGCAAGACGGAACTGAACATCGAGATCCAGGGCGGGGACGTGATTTATGTTCCCGAGGCCGGGACGGTATACGTGGATGGAGCTGTCAAGCGGCCCGGCAGCTATGCGATCACCCAGACCATGAGTGTCCAGGAGGCCATTGCCTCGGCGGGTGGTCTTTCCAAGATCGCAGACGACAACAACGTCAAGCTGGTCCGCCTCAGTTCCAACGGCACAAGAGAAGTCATGCAGCTGAACATGAGAGATTCGGGAGATTCTTCCGGCCGGAACATCGAATTGAAGGATCGGGACGTTATCTACGTCGAGACACACGGTCTGAAAGCGATGACTTACGGCCTGCGGGTAAGTGTCGGCTTTATCGGCTTCGGGTTCGATCCGCCGAGCACGAACCAGTAGCGGAATTCGATTCCGCCGCTCCGCCCGGCCGGCTTCCGCCTCAGACGATCACCAGGTCTTCGGTGGCCGGGTTGAGCGATTCGATCCCTTCCTCCGTCACAACGCAGGTGTTTTCCAGGCCGGCAATTCCGAGGCCGGGAATGAGGATTTTCGGTTCGAAGGCGAAAGTCATCCCGACCTCGAGGGGCAGCCGGTGCCCCTGGGCGATGAACGGATATTCGTCCATCTCGAGCCCGATGCCGTGCCCGACAAAGGAGATCCGTGGTTCCCCATACCCCATGAACCACTCCCCCCACCCGGCATCTTCCGCCCACCGCCAAACCTGTTCGAAGAGTTTACCCGTCACGACACCCGGCTTTGCCACATCCCTGAACCGCTCGGAGACCTCCCTGACAAACGCGTAGGCATCCAGCAGTCGATCCGGCGGCGACCCGATGGAGAAATTGCGCGTCTGATCGTTGAAGTACCCGTGACAGGACGTCACCGTATCGACACTCACCAGTTCTCCGGCACGGATTTTACGGTATCCGCCCCCCTGACCGAACACAGGGCTCACTCCCGGGCCTCCCGTGGGGCCGTCGTTGTAGGAAGGGACGGCAGCATTGGGGCCGGAAAGGATATGCCCGAAGCTCATTTCCATATTGAATGTCCTGCAGCGCAGCATCCCCGCGTGGCCGGCCTTTCTGGCCAGGGCTTCCAGTTCGGCCGCCAGTTCGAATTCAGCGATCCCCTCCCGAAGCAGTTCCGGGACGGCATCGGCGATCCGCTTCGACATGGCGCCTGCGGCGCGCATCATTTCGATCTCCCAGGGCGACTTGACAGTCCGCATCCGCCGTATGAGGGTGCTCACATCGACGATCTGCTGCCTGGGAAAGATGTTTTCGTCGTAGACAAAGAACAGGGCGGCGGGCAGGACGTCCAGTTCCATGCCGACCCGCCGCGGGTGTTCGTTCCCGCAGGCCGAAGTGACCGCGGAGGCGAGTTCGGAAAGGCTGCGCAGAGGTACAACGGGTCGTATGGGAGACTGCTCCTCGGCACGAGTCAAATCCCGGCGCACCATGAGAAGAGGTTCACCGGCGGCGGGAACGACGAGGTGGGCATCCTGAACGGTACCGGTGTAATAGTACAGGTCGGCATTCTGCCGGATGACTGCCGCATCGATTCCATTTTCTTTCAACAGCGACTGAAAGGCGACAAGGCGACCTGCAATTTCCTCCGCGGGTACTCTGAACACCGTCCAAAACCTCCTTATCCCTTCTTATCTTTCCGGCTCGCGAACATCAAGGCCTCAATGCATCCCCTCGGCCTGCATGCCCGTCTTTTTCGGCCTGCGGAACACGGGAGTGAGGAACACCAGGGCGAAGGTGACGACGGCCAGCAGGAAGAAGGTATCGTTAAAGGCCAGCATACTTGCCTGCCTCATGACTTCCCGGTAGACAATCGCGAGGCCCCCTTCCGGGCATGCGGCTTGAGGCTGATGTGCCTGGAGCCACTGGCAGATCCGGTTGTAGAATTCCTGGAAAGCGGGATTATAGGGGGTGATATTTTCTGAAAGATAGGTCTGGTGCATCTGGCTTCTCTGAGCGAGCACCGTGGTGCTGAAAGCGACTCCAAAGCTTCCCCCCAGGTTGCGGAGCAGGTTGAAGACTCCCGAGGCATTTCCCGTTTCCTCCCTGGGGATATTCGCATAGGTTGCCGCGGACAGGGGCACGAAAAAGAGGCCAAGGCCCATGCCCTGGACGAAACGCGGCCAGGAAACGGCAAGAAAACCGGCTTCAAGATTGAATCCGGACATCAGCCAGAGGGAACAGGCCGTAATGGTCAAGCCGGCGGCAAGGAGGTTGCGCGGATTGATTCCTTTCTTCATGAGCACTCCCGCAACGGGCATGATCAAGAAGCTCGCGATGCCTCCCGGCCCCAGGACCAGCCCGGCCCAGAACGCCGTGTATCCCATAAGCTGCTGCAGGTACAGGGGCAGCAGCACAATGCTTCCGAAGAGGCAGAAAAACCCCGCAAACATGATGACATTGCCCGTCGCGAAACTCCTGTCCTTAAAGACACGCAGGTTCACCACCGGGTTCTCGGTTTTCAGCTCCACAATGACAAACCCCACCAGGGCCACAAAGGAAAGCACGGAGAGCGTCACGATAAGATTGGAGTTGAACCAGTCTTCTCTTTCCCCCTTGTCGAGGACGATCTGGAGGCAGCCGAGGCCTACGGTGAGAAGAAGGAGCCCCCACTTGTCGATCTTCAGCTGTCGGCGGCGGATGTAGCCGGGGTCATGAATGAACAGGGCGGCCATGGAGACCGCCAGGATACCCGCCGGCAGGTTGATGTAGAACACCCAGCGCCAGCTCCAGTTGTCCGTTATCCAGCCACCGAGAACAGGCCCGAGGATGGGCGCCATTACCACCCCCATGCCGAAGGCAGCCATGGCGATTCCGTGCTCCCTGGGCGGGAAGGATTCGAGAAGAATGGCCTGGGAAAGGGGCTGCAGACCGCCGCCTCCGAGCCCCTGCAGGATGCGGGCGATAATGAGGACCTCGAGGGACGGTGCCGCACCGCACAGCAGAGAGCTGAGGGTAAAGACGACAAGCGAAAACATGAGGTAGCGTTTTCTTCCGAAGACACCTGCGAGCCAGCCCGTGATGGGAATGATCACGGCGTTGGAGACCAGGTAGGAAGTCAGAACCCAGGTGACCTCATCCAGGCCGGCGTTCAGACTTCCCTGGATGTGCGGAAGAGAGACGTTGACGACGCTGGTATCCATGACTTCGATGAACGTGGGGAGCATCACCGTAAGAGCGACCAGCCACTTATTGACCAGAGGGGGCTCCGATGGACCGTTCATGGTTTCGAGGGGGTACCTGGAGGGGAGTTCTTGGAGTCGGCGGGCACGAGTACGGCACCGCTCCTGTCGGAAGTGTCCACGGTCACCTCGAGGGATAAACCGAGCCTCAGCGGATAGTCGGACGGTGGAGGCGTAACGAATTCGATCTTTACGGGCACCCGCTGAACTACCTTGATCCAGTTGCCCGTCGCGTTTTCAGGGGGGATGAGGGAAAATGCCGCTCCCGTGCCCGCTCGAATCCCTGCCACTTTTCCCTCGTAGGTAAACCCGGGGTAAACGTCCGCCCGGACCCTGGCCGGCTGCCCGATGCGAACGTTGGTCAATTGCGTCTCCTTGAAATTGGCCTCGATATAGGCGTCCTGCAGAGGGACCACGGCCATAAGAACCTGCCCGGGCTGGATACGATCCCCCACCTGGATGCTTTTCTGAGCGATATAACCCTCGATAGGCGCCTCGACCCTGCAATACGAAAGGTTCAGAAGTGCTGCATCGAGTTCCGCTCTGGACTTATCCCGCCGTGCCTTGAGCGATTCCAGCCTGTAGCGCTGGATTTCCACGTTGTACCTGTCGCTTTGCACCGCCTGCAGTTGGGCAACCGCCCGGTCCACCTGCTGGGAAGCAGCAGCCAGGGCCGATTCCACGGCGGCCGTTTGAGCGTCCGTTGCGGCCAGCTGCGCCCTCGCTTTCTTCAGAGCCGTCTTGGACTGTTCCTGCTGCCGTGCGGTCCCCGCTCCCTGCTGGTAAAGATGATCGAACCGGCCGAAATCCCGTTCCACCTGCCCCAGTTCCGCCGCAACAGCCTGGCGCATGTTCTTCAATTCCGCAAGCCTGTGACGCGCTTCCCGTTCACTGTCGCGCGCAGCCTTGAGGGCGGCTTCGGCTGCCTGCACCAGGGCCGCAGTCTGTTCATCCACCATGGATATCGATATTTCGGCGGCCTGAACATCCGCCTCGTCCTGCTGCAGGGCCGCACGGGCCTTGTCCACCGCAACGCGGTAATCGGCGGGATCCAGCTCGTAGAGCAGTTGGCCTTCCCGGACCGGATGATCGTTATCGACGTGCACACGGATGACCGTTCCAGGAATCCTCGCGCTTATCCTGGCTGAATCGACTCTCACATAGGCGTTGTCCGTGGAGACCCAATGCCTCTTGAAGATCCACCAGTACCCGAAACCCAATGCCAGCGAGACAACACAGATCAGCAGGATCGGTTTCAACCTTCTTGCTGCAGCAGTATTGCTTTGATGCCCCGTGTTCGGGCCTTCCATCTCCCCCATCTTCGATCAGCCCCGTGAAGGTCCCAAGGTGTGCGCTCCGCCCAACGATTGACTGAAAAAACCCAACACCTCCGCCACTGCCGCATGGTACGGCGGAAGTCACCTGCTCGCGCCGCCCTCGTACGGTCCCCCGACAGCTCTCTCGAGGTCAGCCCGGGCAATTTGATATCCGTATAGAGCCTGGAAGAAATCGACTCGAGTCTGGGAAACGAATACCTGAGCGTTCAAGACCTCCAGGAAAATGACCATCTGTTCCTTGTATTGAACGGTGGTCATCCGTTCGTTTTCTTCGGCCTGTTTCAGGGCGGTCCGGGCCGTATCGATGTTCACTCGAGCCACTTTGAGCTGCTCGAAGGCATCTTCCACTTCCAGCCGGATCCGCTGCCTGACATCTCGCTGCTGCTCCTCGAGGCCCTTTCTGCGGTACTGCCATTCCTTAATCGCCGCATCCGTCTTACCCCCTTCAAAAACGTTCAGACTGACGCGAACCCCCACCGCTGCATTCTCGTTATTGGTGAATTCATTCCTCTCCGACAGGAAGTCCTCCCCTTCGCGGTAATAGAGGGCGAAGGCGGAAAGATGAGGATAATAACGGCTCCGGGCGGCTCGTACCCCCTCCTCCGCCTGGCGGATGGATGCCGCAACCGACAGGTACTCCGGCCGCCTGTCTTCGGCCAGCAGAAACAGCTCGTCCAGCGGAGGATCGGGCCGGATATGGATCTCTTCTTCCTTGAGCTTCAGCGCGAACTGGAGATCGATGTCGAGCAGCCTGTTGAGTTCGGATTTCAGGAGCACGAGCCGCCTGGCTGTCTCCCTTTCCCTCTGCCTGGCCTGGGACAGCGCGACTTCGGCTTTGAGTACATCGTTGCGGGCGACCAGGCCCTGCTGATGGTAGGTTTCCGCGTTTCTCCTGTGGACCTCGAGGCTGCTCACGCTGTCCCGTTCCACCATCAAAAGCTTCTCAGCGAGCAGAGTGCGCAGAAATGCCCGTTTGACTCCCTGGATCACGTTCAGCCTGACTTCTTGGAGCCGGTTTTGAGCGATTTCCTGGTCCATCCTGGACATGTTCAGGCGGGCGGTCAGGCCGAAACCTGTGAACAACGGCTGGGAAACCTCGACCTCCCAGCGGTTCAAGGTCGTATAGCTTGTGGGAACCCGGAAGGACTCGACTTCCATGTAGGGCTGGTCTTTGAGACTCGTGTAGCTGTAGGCGGCATCCAGCTTCGGATAGAAGTCGGATCGAGACTGCCTGACCTTCTGCCCGACGGCTTTCACTTCCTGCTCGGCGGCAAGAAGTACGCGATTGTGGGAAAGGGCAAAATTCACGGCTTCAGCCATGCCCAGAGGCTGTGCAGGGAGTTCTCGCGCCGACTCCCAGGCATGGACTCCGGCTGGAGCAACGCAAATCATGACGAAAAGCACAACGGCATGGAAGAGTCGAATGTCAGCAGCCAATTCTCATTCCCGATTTGCAGTCTCGAACCAAGTCTCCCGTCCTTATCTTTCATGCTCGATCATGCTCACGAGCCTGCCGTAATCGAGCCGTTCCAGGCTGTCGACCACGCAATCCGCATCGTCGAGTCGTTCCCGGGGGAAGGAATTCGTTACGGCGATCACGTACAGGCCTGCCGCCTTGGCCGAACGGATCCCCGCCGGCGTATCCTCGATTGCGATTACTCTTCCCGGATCGACAGAAAGATCATCCAGCTCTTTCCCGAGCTGATCGAGGGCAACCAGGTAGGTTTCCGGGTCCGGCTTGCTTTTTGCCACGTCGTCAGCCGCTACAATAACCGAAAAGAGTTCCCTCAGCCCCAAAGACTCGATAAAATGCCGGACCTCGACGCGCAGGGCTCCGGAGGCAACCGCCAGAGGCACACCATGAGAAGCCAGGTCCCTGACAAGTTCCACCACTCCGGGGAAGGTATCCAGACCCTGTGCCACGATTTCTCGCAGCGCCTGCTCCTTCGCCTTGACGAGCTGCCCCAGGAGCACCTCGTCCATCGGGAGCCCCGCACTTCCGAACGCCTCGATGAAGGCGTCACGGTCGTCAAACCCGATGTACCGGGCCATGTACTCGTTAAAATCATGACCCAGGCCCAGTGGAACCAGCACTTCCTGAAAGGCTCGATAATGAAGGGGTTCGGTATTTACCAGAATGCCGTCACAGTCGAATATCACCGCTTTGAGAGCTGCTGTTGCGGTCAATTCATCCACCTCGCTGAAGCAAAGTCCCGGCTATTCGGCCACCGGGATTTTCGAAATCGCAGGAACGCTGCCGCATCAGCGGCACTCTCTGGCGAGGAAATCCGCCGGCATGAAAAGTGTCTCGCAGTATACAACACCATGACTCGGAGCCGACCGTCCCGCCCGGCCCGGGCAGTGGCGCATGTCCCCCGACAGGCGGACCGAAGCCGCACAAACCTTCCGCACTCCATCGGGCAGGCATTTTTTAGCATGTTTTCCAATGATTCGGAAATCTTTTCAGGTTCATTCCCGCAAAGGCGTGAATACAGTGTAAGTGCAGATCCTGCCGCAGAGATCTCTTTACCCGGCGTTGCATTGCTCTACCATCCTTTCTTCCACGCTTTTTCCGTTTGCCTGAAGAATCACAAGCTTATCTGATTCCATCGCTGTACCCTGCAGCATAAACTCCCTGCATGATCCTCCCGGATCACAAACGAAATTCCCGCCTACGATAACCTCCAGGTCCGGATCGTCTCATACATCAAGTTTTTCTGCGACCATGCCGAATAACACAGCACGGACTCATCAAGCATGATCCGAATTTTGAACCGATCGAATGGCAAGCGGATGTCCGGCCCGGAAACCGAAGCTTCTGAGGTACGATCGTCCGGAGGATTTTCTCCGGAATGGCGTCAAAGGCTCGGGATTCCGGTGCACTTGCTTCAAACGTGCTCAAGGGGCGGTTATGATGCGAAAGGTTCTGGTGATCGGGATAGACGGTGCATCCTGGGACGTGCTCAATCCGATGATTCAGTCCGGCTGCATGCCCCGCCTCCAGCATGCGGTCCAAAAAGGCTTCTCCGGCACACTGCTGTCCACGGAACCCCCGATCACTCCAACGGCCTGGACAAGTTTTCAAACAGGCCTGCCCGCACATGAGCACAACGTGCTCGGGTTCCGCAGTTTCTTCATGGAAAACGGCAGGTTCAGAAGCAGCATACTCTTTTCTTCGAGTATGCGGTCGAGGCACATCTGGAGAATCCTGTCGGATCACGGGAGAAGAGTCTGTATCCTCAACCTGCCTCTCACCTATCCTCCCTTTCCCGTTAACGGGATATTGGTTTCCGGGTTTCCCGTTCCTTCAGGCGATGCGGAATATACGTTCCCGCCGGAATTCAAGAAAGAACTTTACGATATCGTACCAGGCTTCAAGGTGATGCAGAGCGGAATTGGGGCGGATCAGAAAGAGATGCAAATCGAAGAGATCGTGGACAGGTGGAGCGCGATGATGTTTCAAAAGGCCCGCCTTGCGATCCATCTCCTGAGGAGAGAACCTTGGGATGTCTTCATGGTTCATATCCAGGAAAGCGATTTGATCCAGCACTATCTCTGGCCCTGCATGGATCCGTCGGACCCGGCCCACAGGATCGAGGATTTCGTCAGGGTGGCCGCATTCTATTCCCGCCTGGACCGCCTGGCCGGAGAGATAATCGACGAAGGAAACAGCCGTGGGTTTTCAGTTATGTTATTGTCAGACCACGGGTTTCAGAGATGCCGACACATTGTGAAGATCAATAACTGGCTCCACCGGAAAGGCTGCCTGGTTCTCAGAAAAGACGCTAAACGGATGGTGGTTTCCACGATCAAGAGAATCATGGACCTTCCTGCGTTGCACAAGTGGAAATCCACTATGAAGCACAGCGCCGTGAAGGCCGCGGCCACCAACCAATACCTGGGATCCGTCATAGACTATGAGAAGACCGTGGCCTTCGTGGAAACCAACGCCACCCACGTCGCTTTTCTTCATCTGCTCACGGCCGATTCGCTGGTCTGCAACAGGATCATCGACGAGATCAAAGCCTTGACCGATCCAGGCGGAGCAGGTCTCGTCAGAACCGTGTCGGAACTGGAAGGCCCGGGGAATCGACGCAAGATCGTCTTTGCAGACGGGGTGGCGGCGGCTGGGATCGTGCCGGACGGCAAGCCATGGCTCGAAACGCCCATTCCTTTCAAACAGCATGTGGGAATGCATCACAGGTCGGGCGTCATCATCCTGGACGACACCTTTGAACCTTCCAGGATGCCGCTGGAGATATTCGAAGTTCCTGCTCTCATTATGAGTCGGCAACGCATTCCCTTCGATCCTTTGAAATCAGACGGCAGAATGACAGGAAGTCTCGAAAAGACAAAAGGCGCGTTCGCTTCCTTCGGTTCAAGCGATGCAGACAAAGAAAGAGGGGAAGTGGAAGAACAGCTGAGAGGGTTGGGCTACCTGTGACGGAGTCATTACCGGAGGGCAGCACCATCGGTGCAACAGGCCGCCGTACCGTAAATGCGGAGGGAGTGTCGGTCCGGCACAGGTCCACAAGTGTGCGCCGCAGCTTTTCATCACCAGTGCAGGGAAGGTGAAGTGTGCAGCTCTGAGCTTTGCTCCCTCCTGTTCCCTCTCCTTTTCCTGCGTGACCTGCGAGCTACGCACTGATTCTTCGGATAAAGAAGGATCTCCACCGTGCGTCGAAAACTAGGTGATGTTGATGATCTTGTCCGCCAGCTGCATGGCTGTGACGATGTCGAGCATGTTCGTGGTTTCCCCCACCCGCTTCTTTTCGAGGAGGCCGAAGTGGTTGAGGCATGTGCCGCACACGAGCAACTGCACGCCGCTTTCCTCGAGTTTCTTGAGTGCATCGAGGACTTCCGAGCCTTCGACGGCGAGCTTGACACCGGCGTTCACGAGCACGAGGCGCCAGAGATCCTGCCCCATTTCATGGATGGTGGAAATAAAGTTGACGATGAGCCTGCGTCCGAGTTCATCGTCTCCCCGTCCCATGCGATCCGTCGCCACCATGATGAGGATTTTGTGCTCCGACGCCTGCCGAGCCTCTTCAACGAATATCCCGCATTCCGTCGATTCTTCCCTGGTGCCGGTCACATCGAAAATCCCGTCATGACTGTCAACGGTAGTGTCGTAGCCGAACCTGCCCAAAAAGCGACTCACGTTTTCGGCTGCGGCCGGGTTGTCCACCACTACCAGGAGCCGTTGAACGCCTCCGCGGTCGATGATTTCCTTCGTCTTCAACACCGGATTGGGACAGGCCAACCCGCGGCAGTCCAGTCTTTCCTGCAACATGGTTTCCGCTCACTTTCCATACGGGTCTGTTCTGAAAAATAAACCTTCTTGAGATAGCTACACCGAGTGAACGGATGCTGCAAATCAATAATATAGATGGATTTTTATCAAACTATGGACAAAATCGATGGGAAAGCCATAAGCCTCACGGCCGGCGCCACAACCGCAGGATGGAATGCCTGTTCTCATTTCCTGGCGTTTTTCTCGGCGGCTTCGGCCCGCAGGTGGTTGAGAAAGGCGGTGCAGAGGGGTGACGGCTGGCGGTTTTTGCGCTGAGCCAGGTAAAAGGGTCGCGAGATCTGCATTCCCTTCAGAGGCAAAGCGACCAGTGTCCTGCGTTCCAGGTCCTCGGCTACTGCCTGGGAGGAGATGATAGCCACACCGATGCGTGCCTTCACCGCCTGTCTCACCGCCTCGGTGCTCCCCATTTCGGCAATCACCCTCATCCTGGACATGGGAAACCCGGCGGCCTCGAGTGCTCTGGTCATGACGATGCGCGTTCCCGACCCCTTCTCTCTGAAGATAAAAGGTTCATCTGCAATCTCTTCGATTACCACCGATGGAGCTTTGGCCCATCGATGTTCCGGGTAGACAATGAGAACCAGTTCGTCGGAAAAGACCTCCTCGAGCAGAATCCGCCTGTCGTCCCACCTGGCTCCGATCAGCCCGAATTCGACGCCGCCGTCGAGGATCCTGTCTACGACTTCGGCACTGCTCGATATCCTCACGCGGATTTGTATCGATGGATGCAGCGACTTGAACGACCCGATGAGTTGAGGAAGAATGTAAGTGCCAGGAATGGTGCTCGACCCGATCACCAGGTTGCCCGAAAGATTTCCCTTGAATTTATCAAGCGCCTGGATAGCTTCGTCGCGAAGCTGAATGATATCGCGGGCATACTGGTATAATATCTTTCCTGCCGGTGTGGGGAGCACTTCGCGCCCGAGCCGATCCACAAGTTTTTCTCCGAGAGACTCTTCCAGTGCGCGAATGTGTTCGCTCACGGTAGGCTGGGTGAGACAGACGGCATCGGCGGCTTTTGTAAAACTCTGAAGTTCGATGACCTTGCAGAAGACCACCAGGCGGTGAATATCCATGATTCCTTCTTTCCGGTGAAGAGTCTTTGCCTTGTCTCCCACGGAATCCGACCCGTCCTCCGGGGAGAGGCTCCTCTTAAATGACCTTTTCCCTTTCCTTCCAGAACTCTTCTTCGACGGCTTCGAGTCTGAGGGCAAATACTTCCCACTCGCCGGTCAGCTGCCTGATCTTTTCCGTGCATAGCCGGTGCGAGTTGCGAAGGTTCTGAACCTCGCCACCGTTTCTGTAGGTGGCGGGGTCGGCGAGACGGTTGTTGAGGGAGTCGAGTAGATGGTGGGCGGCCTCGAGTTCGGTTTCGAGCTCTTCCAGGCTCTGCTGGAGAGGCCTCTTGAGTCGATACAGTTCATTTCTGAGCTCCGCCCTGGCTCGCCTGTCGTGCCGGTCGTTTCGAAACCCTGATGTGGACGGGGGCCTGCTTACCCCGGATCTTTCTTCCCTGCAGCCCGTTGATTCCGCTTCCAGGCTTTTTGCCCAGATGTTCAGGAAGTCGTCATAGTTTCCTGGGAAGAGACGGACTCTGCCCGCATTCACGAACAGCACCCTGTTGGCCACGGCGTTGATGAAATGCCGGTCATGACTGATGAAGCAGATTGTTCCAGGGAAATTTTCGAGGGCTTTTTCGAGGACCACCCTGGACGGAATGTCCAGGTGATTTGTCGGTTCATCGAGGAGAAGCACATTGGGTCTTTGGAGCAACAGCTTGCAGAGAATAAGGCGTGCTTTTTCCCCACCGCTCAGAACAGACACCTTCTTCATGACCTCTTCGCCCTTGAAAAGGAAAGCACCCAGCAGGCCTCTCAACCGGGTCTGAGTCATATCCCCTGCAATAGAAGACACCTCCCCGATGACAGTCCATTCCGAATGAAGCTGCTCCCACTGGTGCTGAGCGTAATACCCGCTGACCACCTTCAGGCCGACAGTGAGGTCTCCTCCCGATACGCTTTCTACTCCCGCCAGCATCTTGAGCAGAGTGCTCTTTCCAGCCCCGTTCTCACCGATGAAAGCAATCCGATCGCCCCGTTCTATGACGAGGTCTATGCCCGAATAGACGGAACAATTCCCATAGGACTTGTGCACACCGCTCAGTTCAAACACGCGCTTTCCGGAGCGGGGAGGTTCGGGAAAGTCGAAGTGGATCTGCTCCAGCCCGGCCGATGGAGCTTCAATCCGGTCCATCTTGTCCAGCATCCTGATCCGGCTCTGAGCTCGGCTGGCGGTCGACTTCCGGTATCGGTTGCGCTCGATGAACCGCTCCACCTGGCGGATTCGGTCCTGCTGATTCTTGTAGGAAGCGGCGTGTATCTCCTGCCTCACGGCCTTCTCTTCAAGGTACGAATCGTAGTTTCCCGAGTACTCGTGAAGATGGCCCAGCTCCAGTTCGAAGATCCGCTGCACCACCTTGTTCAAGAAGGAACGATCGTGGGAAACCAGGAGAATGGCGGATGAGGTGGTAAGCAAGTACTGTTCGAGCCACATAAGGGATTCGAGGTCCAGGTGGTTGGTGGGTTCGTCCAGGAGGAGCAGGTCGGGTTCCGAAAGAAGAAGCCGCGAGAGTTCAAGGCGCATTATCCAGCCGCCGCTGAGGCTTGCAGCGGGCTGATGGAGCTGGCTTGTGTCGAAGCCGAGTCCGGCGAGGATCTTCGCAGCGCGGGACTCGATATCGTAGCCTCCCAGGTGCTCGATCTTTTCCAGCAGGGCAGCCTGTCTGAGAACCGCATCGCCGATCGATTCCGGATCTTTTTCCCGTTCCAGGGCCTGTTGAAGCGAACGCAGCTCCGACTGCAGGTCGTTGAGTTGACTGTGAACATCTATGGCGTGAGCAAGAACGGTCTTGTCCCGGCATGGGATCCACTGCTGAGGCAGATAGCCGATGCTCAGGTTGCGCGGAGCCGTCACTGACCCCGTGTCGGGCTGGATGCTTCCCGTGAGGATCTGGAACAGCGTGGTCTTGCCCGCACCGTTGCTCCCGATGAGGCCGATCCTCTCGGCGGGCCGCAGGTGAAAAGAGACATCCTTGAAAAGTTCTCTGCTGCCGAAGAACTTCGATATGCCTTGAACCGTGATCACTCGGGTCGATCTCCTGGATTCCGGCCGTCGAGACTGCAGGATTCCGCATTTGTTTGGTCCGGATTCATTATGTATATTTTAACCATGAATTTTTTTGTTTACCACAAACCCCGCTGATGTTCCAGTAACGGTATGCCGGAGTTCGCAGGAATGACGGTGTTATTTTTCGCGGGAAGGACGGTGGAGTCTTGGCGGAAAGGACGGTGCGGTCTGCGTCTGCGCAACAGAAGACGTTGTGCTGCCATCGATCTGTTGCTTGAAGCGCACCGGATGCGTGAAGAACAGCGGATGCGCGAAGAACAGCGGATGCGTGAAGAACAGCGGATGCTTGAAAAGCAAGGGGAGTGTACTCGTTTGCCGGATGAACCAGACTTATCCGCAGACCCCGCCCCGGAGGCTGGACGGCGACAGCGGGGGAAGGGCGGTTATGCTGTACAGGGCGTCACAAATAATTGTGAAATGAAGAGAGTCATAGGAGCGAAAGCAGCTCAGGTGGCTGGTTTGCCGGCAAAACAATGCGTATTTGTTCAGGCCATTGCGTATAATCGCTGTTTCCGTCGATTCAAGAGAAAGCACTTCTCCTGTTCTTGTGCTCTTTCCAGCGATTGTGCATCCACAGATACTGTTCGGGGTGCCTGCGTATAATACTCTCCATGTCGCGGTTCATCGCTTCGGTCAGAGCCAGGATGCCGGTTTGTTCGTTGTTGTATTCGCCGGGATGGATGGGATCGCACACAAAACCTTCAAAACTCCCATCATCCTGGGATCTGCAGCACGCCACCACCACGATGGGCCGCCTGTAGGTGAGGGCAAGCAAGGCGGGAACAGGCGTGGTCATGGCCTTTCTTCCGAAAAAATCGGCGGGGATACCCTTGCCGGTGCTCTGATCCGGGAGCATCCCGATGGATTTCCCCCGGCGCAGAATGCGCTGCAGAACGAACATGGCGTTTCTTTTCGGCACCACGATCTGTCCGCTGGCCGTGCGGTTGGAGGTGATGAGTTTCTCGAGGTAGTGGTTGTCCATGGGTCTGGCCACAATGGCAAGAGGGATTCCCACGTGGGCGCTCACATAGGGAAGCAGTTCCCAGTTGCCGATGTGAGGAGTCACAAAGATGCATCCTCCGGATTGATCGTGGATCATCCTGGCCTTCTGAAAGAGTTCTTCAAACTGCCCGGTTCGATATCCTCTTTTCCTGATGGCGTCGGCCCCGAGGTCGTAGAGATGGAACTTCATGATTTCGGCTGCGGTGAGGAAAAAGGATACACAACTTTCCCTGGCGATTCGACGGATTTCCTGTTCGCTTTTCAGACCGTTGAATGCAAAGCGCAGGTTCTCCATGGCCAGCCGCCGGCGCCTGGGCAGGAGGATGTAGAGCGCGTTGCCGAGCAGCCGGCAGGAGAAGCGCAGGACGAAAAGGGGCAGAGAGCGTGCGAGAGACAATGCTGCCCGGAACGAATAGTATTCAGCGAGAAGGACAAGTTTCCCTTTGCGGGCCTTCTGTTTTTCCATATTTCACCACGAGACCTGTCCGTCCAAGGCTTCGAGCACTGTTGAAGACGATTCCCCCAGGATCCCGTAGCTCGTCGACAGAAAACATCGGAGATCCGTCTGCCGGAACCCGGAGGATAGGTTCAGCATCGAGAATTCCTCATCCGCCTGGTGGAAGTTGAGCGTTGCCGGAACGATGCCTTCCGCGGCGGCCATGATTCCGAAGATCACTTCCGCCAGATCGCTTGCCGCCGCCATATGCCCCGTGTAAGGCTTCAGTCCGCATATGGGAACATCCGGCCATTGATCCCCCAGCAGTTCCGAAATGGATCTGAGTTCCGACCTGTCGCCCTTTCGGGTCCCACTGCCGTGAGGGCAGATAAAGGCGAGGCGGCCCGGATCCAGTCCTGCTTCGTCGAGTGCCATACGCATGCTGCGGACACTCACACTGGAAGGGACACTCAACCTGCGGCTCTCGGCAACTTCCATGCAATTCCCAAATCCTTTGATCACGGCATGGACTTTCGCTCGACGATCCCTGGCACCTTCAGCCGACTCCAGGAACACCGCCGCTCCTCCCTCCGCCGCGATAAACCCGTCCCGGTGCCGGTCGAAAGGCCTGTAGGACTTCTCCCCCTTTCGGCACCGGGAAAGTATCCCGAGGCCGTCCATCTCCATCAGGGGAACATCGCTGATCCAGTTGCCGCACCCAACGACCAGTGCGACATCAGCCTCACCCTGCATGATTCTGCGGGACGCCAGTTCCAGGGCATGCCCTCCACAGGGAGAAAGGCTTGCCAGGCTCGTATTGGGTCCCTTGAACTCGAAATACGCGGAAAGAAAGCTGAATGCATTGTTGCAGATGGACTCGAGCAGGAAGAAGGGATTCACCTTTTCCAGGGACATTCTGTTGAGTCTGCGCTGGTCCACGCAGCTGGATCTGCCGTCCCAAACAGCCATGATCGCCGGATGCATGAACTCGTAACCCACCTTGGTAAGATCCCCGGATGCAATGTACAGGGCTCTGCGCTCCCTCGACACCTGGGAAAGATCCATTCCAGACGTACGAACCGCTTCGTATGCAGCCCGAAACCCGAGCATCGACCCACGGTTGAGGAACCTCATCTGGCTCTGCAGCTTGGCGGGAATACCCTCGGGAATATCGATGTTCTTTACCTTCCCGAGGTACTGCAGGCTGTCGGGCCGGCCATTTCCAGGAAAGCGTTCGATACCCGTCCTGCCGGCCTTGAAGTTCTCCCAGTTTTCCGGGACATCTCTTCCCAAAGGCGATATGAGCCCTGTTCCCGTGACCACGACTTCTCTGGCGGAAATCATGACAGGCTGAACTCCCTTGTCAGGATCTTGAAGAATCTCCTCTGATCTTCAACATTTTCAATGGAGGAAAGGGGAACGAGTTCCCCTTCGAAATCGACTTTGACCTTTTTCCTGCCTTCCACGCTGCAGATACCGGAACAGCGCATCAGCGGAGATCCTTCGTCCTGCTTTGCAGCAACTTCCAGTTCCACCCGGTCTCCCGGAAGGACAAAACCGTAGAAATTGCACTTCTTAACGGCAGTGATGAGAAACCACCTGGAAAAGTCCGAAGATACGGCTTCGAGCCACCCGGCAAGCTGCGCCAGCGCCTCGATAAGCAGGACTCCCGGCATGATGGGATTTCCGGGAAAATGAAATTCAAGGAAATCCTCGCTCATGGCGACGTTTTTAATTCCCCTGATACGCTCGCCCGATCTGTATTCCAAAATGCGATCAACAAGTAGGTAGCGCATGTTCTCTGATTCAATCCTGTTTTCGTCGTGAGCAGATCAGATGTTCCGGCAGTTCTCCGACTGGCTCGAACAGCCGGACGGCGGACTCGATGCTCCCTCATCCTTCACGAGATACTCAGTCCGCCATCGACAGCGATGGTCTGGCCGGTGATGTAACCGGACAGGTCCGAAGCCAGGAACAGCACCAGTGAAGCGACCTCCATCGGATCTCCGAACCTCTCGAACGGAATTCTTTTCAGAATCAGTTCACCCGCTCTCCTGACGGTACGGCTGCTCATATCCGTGCTGATCATGCCCGGCAGAACCGCATTGACCTGGATGCCCTTTGCGCCGAGTTCGACGGCACAGGCCCTGGTGAAGGACGCCAGTCCTCCCTTGGCGGACGCGTAGTTGGTCTGCCCGCGGCCGCCGGCAACAGCGGCGACCGACGAGACATTGATGATCTTCCCGGATCGACGGGGCAGCATCATTTCAGCAGCCGATTTCGAGGTGAGAAAGGCGCCTTTGAGGTCGACATCGTGTACCCTGTCCCAGTCGCTGATCTTCATGGTAAGCAGCAGGTTGTCCCGGATGATCCCGGCGTTGTTGACCAGGATGTCCAGGGTCCCGAACCTTTTCTTCAAGAATTCGAAAAGCTCCTCCACTTCCTCGGGGACAGACACATCCGCCTTGAAGATCTCGGCTTCCCCGCCCAGTTCCCGGATCTCGTTCATGACCTCTTCCGCCTTCTCGCGGGACCTGTTGTAATTGACGAGGACCGCGGCCCCCGCACGAGCGAGAAGGATACTGCACGCACGGCCGATACCACGCGATCCTCCCGTCACGAGGGCAATCTTACCAGCAAGATCGATCTTCATGGCAGGCGAATACCTCTATCAGAAATTTACCCGCAACATCGGTGTTGATCTTTCTGCAACCGGGAGGCCGGGCTTTCCAGGTCATCCTCTGTACTTCTTCACGACAATGGAAGCATTCTGACCACCGAATCCGAAGGAATTGGACAATGCAGCTCGAACGGTTTTCGCTCTTCCGACGTTCGGCACATAATCCAGATCACACTTTGCATCCCGGTTTACCAGGTTGACCGTGGGATGAATCTCGTCCCTGTTCACACTCAATACCGTATAGATGAACTCGGGACCTCCGGATGCCGCCAGCAGGTGCCCGATCAACGATTTGCTCGAACTGACACTCAGCCTCCGAGCATGATCTCCAAAAAGACGCTTGATGGCCAGGGTTTCCGCCAGGTCATTCAGCTTCGTGGAGGTCCCGTGGGCATTGATATAGTCGATACCGTCCGGAGGCAGCTCCGCATCCTCCAGCGCCCGCCTCATGGACTGTTCGGCGCCTCTCCCTTCAGGTTCGGGTGCCGTAAGCCTGTAGGCATCCATGGATGAACCGTACCCGGCAACCTCGGCAAAAATTCTGGCACCCCTTCCTACAGCGTGGGATTCCTCCTCCAAAACCACGATGCCGGCCCCTTCCCCCATGACCAGCCCGGATCTCTTCCTGTCGAACGGGCGGCAGGCTTCTACGGGGTCTCCGCCATGGAGAGAAGCCGAACCCAGTAGAACGAAAAAAACCAGCCCGACCGGGTTGAGCATGGAATCGGCACCTCCCGCCAGCATAACATCGGCCTCGCCCCTCTCGACCATCCTGGCCGCCATACCTATCGCCTGGGTGGCGGACGCACACGCTGTGGTCACGGTCAGGTTCGGCCCGCGGCAGCAGCATTCGGTCGCAACGAGAGACGCGGCCCTGCTCGAGCTGTTCCTCAGGATGGATTCCCTGCTCACCCGGTGGCATTGAGCGGCAAACCCGGAGTAATCAAACGCCCGATCCGCGGTGATCCATCGATGGATGTCGTCCAGGGAGTTGATCCCGAGGCCCGCCGCCAGCGACACGCCAAAGCGTTCCCGACACCCCTTGTAATCATCGAGCCCGGCATCCTTCATCGCAGATCTTGCAGCCCAGAGCGCAAAAAGGGTCCTTTTCTCTCCCTCGGAATCAGCCCGCCCGGGGAACTCCCTCCAGATTCTCTCCAGGTCATCTGCCTTGACTTCTCCCACCGCCCGCACAGGCGACTTTTCGGTTCCGGGAAGGCTCAGCCTGCCGATTCCCGAGATCCCTGCAAACATCTTCCGCCAGTTGTCCTCGACATCGATCCCCAGCGGAGTCGCAAGCCCCATCCCCGTTACAACGACTCTTCTTCTCGCAGCCATATCCCGAGACCTCAAGCCCGGTCCACCATTCCGCCGTAATAGCGGAACAGGTTCAAGAGCTGCCCGGAATCGGCGCTCCGGGAGTGGACATAGATAATCCGTTCAACGGAGGCGATCATCTCTCCATCCACGTACATCCGGCAGCAGCCGAGGGAATCCCTTTTCGACGTGGAAAGAATCTCCCCTTGGATTTCCGCTCGGAACCCCGGCCTCAACCGTGAAGGGATCTTCACGTTCTCGACAAGAGTCATGACTGCCGAGATCGAGAAATCGTGGGAAAAGATGACCAGCCATCCCAGCAGCTGAGCCATGGACTCGATGAAAAGCACTCCCGGAACCCAGGCTGTTTCTCCGAAATGACCGCGAAGAGATTCGTCCGACAGGGAAAAGGTTTTATATCCCTTGATGTATTTCCCTTTTCCGATCTCCTCTATTGCGTCGTAAAGCAGAAACCTCATGAAGTGCCTCCAGTCAACCGCAGGATCCGATAACCAGGGAAGCGCACCGGCCTTCATGGCTTCTCGAATTGATCAGGCAACGCCGCACCCGGGATGGACGGCATTCTCCCGCCACCAGGTCGAATCGGACTCGATGATCCACGGGATCTGCATGGAGGGTTGGCGGAACCATTCCATTCCGCATGCAGTTTATGCCGATCAGGGTGTCGACGGCGGGGGCCGCCGCGGACATATGGCCCAGCGCACCCTTGGATGAATAGACCATGAGTCGGTCGAAACAACCGGAGAAAACCGTGTGTATGGCTTCCATCTCGGCTTCGTCGCCCGCAGGATTCCCGTCGGCATGAGCGATGAGCAGATCGATGTCCGAGGGTTTGATTCCGGACTGGTCCAGTGCGGTGCACATGGCCTGTGAAATGGTGTCTGAGCCCGGGTGGCTCAATTCTCCTTCCCCATCCGATGCCGAACCGAACCCGAGCACCTCTGCAAGAGGAACGGCCTTCCTCTGCGCGGCGTGAGAGAGAAGTTCAACCGCAACGATACCGCAGCCCTCACCGAGTATGGATCCTTTCCTCACGATGGAGAAAGGCCTGCATCGAGCTCCATCTCCGGAACTGTCCAGCAGTTGAGACAGTACGGCACGGGCAAGGCTCGAAGCGGAGATCTTATCACTGACACCCCCGCAAAGGGCCAGCTTCGCCCTGCCCTCCTTCACTGTCCGGTAACCCTCGGCGATCGCATAAAGCCCTGAATCGGCGTACGGCGAAAAGACGCAGTTTTCCCCTCGAATGTCGTACCTTATGCCGACCTGGCAGAAGGCGATGTTGTTGAGCATGGCCAGGGGCCAAAGGGGATAGATATGGGTGTATCCTTGTGAGTAGAAGCGGTTGTAGTCGAGTTCACCTGCAGGCCCCAGTGACTCGAGAACCGCTGGCAGCAGATCCGCGACCTCGTAGTCCACCATGCCCATGCCCGCAAAAAAACCCCTCTGGTCGGCAGGAATGTCCCCTGCGTTCAGCCCGCTCCCGAGCACGGCGTCCCCCACGGCTTTCATGAGCAGGGCCAGGTGGGTATCCATGATTTGCCCAAGCCGCTGCTGGATACCCGGGTTCGCTTCAGAAAACCGTTCGGTCCGGGCGGCAGGGCAATGGAAGCTGTCGCAGTCCGAGCGGCCAACGGGAGCGGTTCCTTCCTCGCCCGCCACAAGCCGGCTCCAGACTTCCGACTCCGTCGAACCCAGGGAGCAGACCAGACCACTGCCCGTTATCACCACTCTGTTTTCCATGGAACGTTTGCTCATCACTCGATGTCGACGGCTTTATCGATCTTCCTTGTATGCACCCAGGCAAAGGCATGCGTTCTGCCCGCCGAATCCGAACGAATTGGTAAGGGCGATTCCGTGCTCTTGCTTCCTGGCTACATTGGGCACGTAGTCCAGGTCACACTTCGGGTCAGGGTATTCATAATTGATGGTGGGAAGCAGAAGAGACCTGTTGATGCCCATCAGGGTCAGGATGAATTCGATCGCCCCTGCGGCGGCGATGGGGTGGCCGATCATGGACTTGTTGGAACTGACGGGTACCCGCTTCGCCCGGTCCTCGAATACTCTCTTGATTGCCAGGGTTTCGACGAGGTCGTTTTGTGTGGTGGAGGTACCGTGCGCATTGATATAGTCGACCTGCCCCGGATCGAGAGACGCGTCCGACAGCGCCGATTTCATGGCCAGAACGGCACCGTCCCCCTTCGGGTGAATGTCCGTGATGCGGTAGGCATCCGCCGACGAACCATACCCGAGAACCTCTCCGAAAACCGCCGCACCTCTGGCCCGTGCATGATCGAGGTCCTCGAGAACGACACATCCGGCGCCTTCGGACATGATGAAGCCGTTTCTTTTCCGGTCAAACGGGCGCGAGGCTTTCCGGGGCTCGGTATGTTTCTCGGAAAGTGCCCGGATCAGGACAAAACCCAGGAAGCCGAGAAAATTCAAGGAAGCCTCGCATCCGCCGGCAAGCATTGCATCGCATTTCCCCGACCCGATGATCTTGAAGGCCTCCCCGATGGCCTGGGTGCCCGCCGCGCAGGCCGAGACTATGGAAAGGTTGCTGCCTCTGCAGTCGAAGGCCATCGAGAGCAGAGACGTTGCCACATCGGGCTTTCTCCTGAAGAAGTTGAAATAGGAATAGGAAATATTCTTCCTGAGTTCGCCGATGTCCCAGGTTCCCCCGCCGTCATGGAAACGGTTGAAAAGGATCACGTCCTCGATGGACGGGCTCTCGCCATGGTACCCGAGGCTGACTCCGATCCTTCCCCGGTCCGTCAGCTTGTCGAGTCCCGCCGTCTCAGCCGCTTCAGAAGCGGCCATCAGCATCAACTTGAGACCCCTGGACGAACATTTTTCAAGGCCTCGAGCGAGAAGATGCGAGGAATCGGCCACCCAGCGATCGTCCACCTCCCCTCCTATGGTGCATGGAAGTCCGGAGGTGTCGAACGATTTTATGGTACTGATACCCGACTCGCCGGCGGCGGCGTGATCGAAGGTTTCCCGGCTGTTCCTTCCAAGAGGAGTGACCATTCCGTAGCCGGTGACCACCACTCTTCGCTTGCTTCTTTTTTTCATGGTTTCCCCGCCAGGGGATCAGGGAATTCCATGCAAATCCGGACGATCGACAAAGATCTCCCTGCCCGCACTGGCTCCCCGTCGAACTAGAAGATCTTCTCCTCTTCCTGCATCTCTTGGAGCCACTCCCTGACCAGGTCATCGCCGTTGGTGAAAACCGCGTATTCCCCGCAGGATCCACACTTGATCCGGCTGCCGTCTTCGGGAGTCCATGCGGATGCACCGCAGGATGTGCACTTGTCAGGAAGGCTGTCCAGAACGTGCAGGACTCCGTCCACGATGGACCGCACCGTCACGATGGCCGGCACTTCATCGATGTCCATCCCCGGCTCCAGGGATGCCCCCCCATCACCGAACCGCCTGCGGAGCATGGCGGCCGCCTTCTCCGTCAGCCGGCCGTTTTCGTCAATGGCCGATTCTTCGCCGAACATCTCTTCCATGTGTTCGAGGATGGAATGGCGCGCCAGTTTTATTCCGAATGTCTGTTCGAGCCGGTAATTGATATCGAGAAAATCCAGGGACTCGGCGCCCAGATCCCTGATAAGAGAACTGTCGGGTGCAACGCTCCCTTCCTTGATGTCCAGGCCTTCCACGATGGCCTTATTCACCTCTTCAACCACCTTTTCCTCGGGTATGATCGACTGCTTCATTCGCCTCGCCTTCATTTATTGTCTGGATATCGGAACTCTATTTCACGGCCACGGACCGGTACAGGCTGTTGCTCAGCCCCCGGTCGACCACCAGGGTCTGCCCCCGGATTCCTCTGCCGGCCGGGGAACACAAGAACATCACCACATCCGCAACCTCTTCGGGTTCCACGAAAAGCCCCTCGGGCATGCGATCGATCTCCTCCATGTACTGCCTCAATACCTTGAAAGAATCGGTCTTCACTATCCCCGCACAGACTCCATTGACGGAAATCCCCCTCCCGCCCAGGCTCTCGGCGGTGTCTCTTACCACCGATTCCATGGCCGCTTTCATGCTTCCGAGAGGATACGCCGGATTGTAGAAACGGCTTCCGAGACTCGATATGAATACGATTTTTCCTTGAGTCTTCTCGAGCAGAGGGAGTGCCGCCTGGATGCAGAATATGTTTCCCAGATAGTTGGTTTCGACCAGCTGCCTCAACTCCCTTTCGAGAAGCCTTTCAATGGGTTTGAAAGGCGCCCGGGCCGCGTTGAGGATAAGGAAATCCAGTCGGTCGAATTCTCTTTTTGTCTCTTCGAAAAGCCCCTTCACTGAGTCCTTGACCGAGATATCGGCTCGAACGACGAATGCGCGCCGCCCGAGAGCCCTCACTTCGTCGCAGAGCTGTTTCGCCCCGGCCTCGGAGGATCCCCCCTGCCTGTGATGATTCACCACGATGTCTGCGCCGTGTCGAGCGAAACTCAGCGCGATGGAGCGTCCGATCCCGCGGGAACTGCCCGTGATGAGAGCCGTCCTGTTTTCAAAAGGCAACTTGTCCATGTCCTTCAATCTTCCGGCGGACTCCACCCGCCCGCCCGCCAGCCCGAGACCACGACGGGCCCGCATGATCTGCAAACGATGCAGTATAGCCCCTGCAAAGATTCCATTCAATGAAATGACGTCGGAGTCTACCACAACCACGCGAACTTTCAAGCTTCCCTGAAGATTTCCTGCCGGCCGAAGAGACTCCCGGCATCCTTTCTTGCCTGGAAGCAGAAGGATTGACGGAGAAACAGATTCTATTCGCCCTGCACGCATTTTTCGATCCTGCAGGGCAGTGCTCTCATTTGAGTCGTGCCCAGGACCGGGTCAAACGGGCCATCGAAAGTCGTCAGGCAATTGATGTTGGATTTGCGTCGGCCGAACAGATCCTTTTCCTCTTCTTCGGGAAACCACCAGCCGTAATCGGCGTACACAACCCGCGGGTCGATTCCCCCGGACAGCAGCACCTCCTGGACCATGGATCCCGAAGCCGTTACCACGCGAACGCTGTCGCCTTCCTTTATTCCCAGGGCTCGCGCCGTTTCGGGATGGATCAGCGTGCGCGGGCCGGGATGCCGTGCTCGAAGCATATCGAGGTGCCTGTAGCCAGAATGGAAGAAATTCTTGGGTTTGGAACTGGTGAGCAGGAACGGGAAGTCGCCGGACAGGGGAACGGGATCTGTGGCGGACGGCAGGGGATTATGGCCCCATTTTTCGAGAAGGGAGGAGCGGCATTCGACCTTTCCTCCGGGCGTCGTGAACCCCTTCTCTTCATAGGTCCGGTAGGTTTTTCTGCCTCTGAGCATACCTTTTTCGACGAAACCACGGTAGTCGAGGCCCGAGGGAGCGAGCAATTCATCCAGGATCTGTTCGGGATCATCCGGGAAGAACGGCTCGAACCCCATCCTCCTTCCCCATTCGTTCAAGATCTTCATATCCGCCCTGCATTCGCATCGAGGCTCGACAGCCTTGGGCCGGGCGAACACAATGCCATGAGGCAGGCCGTAGTGGCCGATGTCGTTGAATTCCAGGTGAGTGGCCGCGGGAAGCACGAGATCGGCCATGGCTGCCGTGGGAGTCATCACAATATCGGCGACGGCAAGAAAATCGAGCCGGGACAGGGCTCGAAAGACCTTATCCGATGAAGCGCAGCTCACCAGTGGATTGGTGCCCTGGGCATACAGGCCTCGCACCGGGTACGGAGATTGATCCAGGATCGCCTGGACAAGCATCCAGTTGGGGACGGTAAGCAGCCTCGGGATCAGGCCGTAGCGGCGGTTGATGAGCTTTTGGCTTCTGTCCGGGAAGCGGTCCAGGCAGATGAATTCCGAGAGTTTCTGCAGTTCGGGTGCCCGGGCACGAATGTTGCCTCCGGGGACTTCGAGGTTCCCGGTGAGAGCCATGAGCAGCACCAGGCTCCTGCACGTCTGGGAGCTGTTGATGCTGTGTTCGATGGCATTTCCCCACTGGATGAGGGCGGGTTTCGATTCACTGTAAAGGCGGACGGCCCGCACCAGTTCTTCCTTCGATATCCAGGTGCCCCGGGATACGCGTTCCGGGGAGTAGGGCTTTACGGCCTTGCGCAGATCGTCGAAGCCGGTTGTCCAATCCCGGACGAAATCCCGGTCGTAAAGGTTCTCTTCGATCACAAGGTGAAGAAACCCGAGGGCCAGCAGGTCGTCGGTCCCGGGCCTGACCCGCAGCCACACGTCCGCTCTTTGAGCCAGTTCCGTCCTCAGGGGATCCACCACGATGAGTGCCGCACCGCCAAGGATGCAGCGCATGAGGTTTCCACCCAGTACGCCTTCCTCGTTCGTATTCAGTGGATTGCTTCCCCATACCAGCGCGCAGCGGGAAGGTCCATCCAGGTCCGCCACAGGGAAAAAGCCGCATGTGACCATGGCCATCTGTTCCCGGGGCATATGGCATATGTGCTGAGCCGCGGCTGTGTTCGGAGTGTTGAGCAGATTGGCCAGGCGAAGAAGGAGAAAGAACTCGAGGCCCCTGGGAGCCCCCTGGGCGAACGCGATTCCTTCCGGACCAAAGCGGGCGATCGTATCTTTGAAGCGAACGGTGAGCAAATCCAGTGCCTCATCCCAGGACACCGGTTCCCACTTCCCACCCCCGCGAACTCCCCTTCTCTTCAGAGGCCTTGTAAGCCTTCGAGCTCCGTAAAGACGCTCGATCGCCGCCATGCCCTTGACACACGACCAGCCTCGGCTGAAAGGATCGGTGGAATCCGGCCTGATCTCGACAACCCTCCCGTCCAGTACCCGCACCTTCATTCCACAGCCCCCGTGGTCGAAACGGGAGCAATGAGTCCTGATCCAGTTCGCAGTCATCTTTTCCCCCGTCGGTAAAGGAACTCGGCCAGCTTCAGGAACTCCTCGGGCCTGAGTGTCTCCGGACGTCTTCTCGGGTCGATCCCGCATGCCCTGAATGCTTCATCGAGTACTTCCGCCTGGAACCACCCCGAGCCTTTCAGGCTGTTTTGCAGAGTCTTTCTCCTTTTCTGAAAGGAGACACTGACCAGCCTGCGAAGAAAGTCGAAAAAAAGACCCACCGCCGGCGGTTCATCGGGAAAGTCGATCCGAACCACGAGGGAATCTACCCTGGGGGGAGGGTAAAACTGGCTCGGGTCAACGGTAAACAAAGGGCGTACCGTGGAACAGATCCCCAGGAGTACCGACAGGACGCCGTAGTCTTTTCCTCCCGCTTCCGCGGCAATGCGCTCCCCCACTTCCCTTTGCACCATGAACACGGCCCTTTTTACGGCCGGCCCCGACGAAAGGATGTGAAAGAGAAGAGGAGAGCTGATGTTGTAGGGAAGGTTTCCCAGGAGGACCATGCGCCTGCCTTCGCGCCGGCTCAGGGAGCTGAAGTCAAATGTCATGACATCCTGTTGATGGACTTCGACCCTGCAGTTACCGGGTTCCAGGTTCTCCTTCAGGTAGCCCGCCAGGTCCCGGTCGAGTTCTACGAGATGGAGGCGGTTTACCCTGTGCAGGATGTGCCGGGTCAGGGCTCCAAGGCCCGGGCCCACCTCCACCGCAACATCGTTCTGATCGAGGTCGGCACTCGCCACGATCTTTTCCGCGGTCCCGGACTGGGACAGGAAATGCTGGCCGAAACGCTTTCGCGGTTTCCTTCCCTGCAGGCGGAAGTACTGTCCGGGAGTAAGAAGCATGGATCAGAACCACCTCGACAATGCATCCAGTTCGAAGAGATCCGGGCAAAACCCGGATCTCTTCCAGTTGAAATATGCTGCGGCGGCGATCATCACGGCGTTGTCCGTGCAGAATCTCATGGAAGGAAGATGGATGTTCAGCTGAAGCCTGGCAGCCTCCTCGGACAGTCTTTGTCTCAGGCGCCGATTGGCCGCGACTCCACCCACAACGGCAATGTCTCGAAGTTTGCACCGGTTTGCGGCCTTGATCGTCTTGCTCACAAGGACATCCACGATCGCTTCCTGAAACGAGGCAACCAGGTCTTCGATGCGGTATATTTCGGAGGATGAAGGAGGGCCGAACCGGCGGACGAAATGGGCAACGGCGGTCTTTATGCCACTGAAGCTGAACTCGAGTGAATCGGAATCCATAAAGGCGCGCGGGAAGGCATGGGCGCCCGGGTCTCCCTTCGCCGACAGAGCGTCGATGACTGCTCCACCCGGATACCCGAGGTTCAGCAACTTGGCGACCTTGTCAAAGGCCTCCCCGGCTGCGTCGTCCCGTGTCGATCCGAGAAGACTGCTGCTCCCGTCGGGTTCGACACGATACAACGCCGTATGCCCTCCCGAGACTACCAGGCATACGCACGGCCTGTCCATTTCTTCTCCCTCGATGAAAGCCGCCTGCATGTGCCCTTCCAGGTGATTGACCGCGATGAGCGGCTTATTGAGCGCATAGGCCATGGCCTTCGCCGCACTCAATCCCACAAGCAGCGCACCGATGAGGCCCGGGCCCCGAGTCACGGCGACGGCATCGAGTCCGCTGGCGGTAATCCCGGCCTCACGAAGAGCCTGGTCAATCACGGGAAGGATGGTTTCCACGTGCTTTCTGGACGCCAGTTCGGGAACCACGCCTCCGTATGGTTCGTGCACGGCCACCTGGCTTGCGATCACATCGGACAGGATGCGCCTTCCATTTTCGACTACCGCTGCAGCGGTTTCGTCGCAGGAACTTTCAATACCCAGTACCAGCATCGTGTCGGGCGGATTCCTTTCATCAGCAGATTTTGTAACAAAAAAGATTAACACTTTTTCGATCAGGATCAAACCATTCATGAAAGCCGACGACAGGCCCGACCGTATCTGATCCGTCCGCGGCGGCCTTCGAGCCTTTATTCCGACAGCCCTTACGGAAAACGAGCACCTGACAACGGCAGTAAAGGGTGGACAAGGCGGGGCCCCCGGGATGCTCCTCATGTGGATGAGTTGTTTTTTTGTGCATGACGGAGGGTGCTTCATGTTACTCTGCCTTCCGTGGATGAATGGCATCTGTTGCCACCGGATCCTTTTCTTTCCATACTTTTCAGGAAGGCATCGAGAGTGGTAAAGACTTCTCGCGTCCTGGCCATCGCCCGGAAGGAATTTCTTCATATCCTGCGCGACCCGAGAAGCCTCGGCATGTCCATCGCCATCCCCATGCTCATGCTCATCCTTTTCGGCTATGCCCTGACCCTCGACGTAGACAATATCCCCGTAGCCGTCTGGGACCAGAGCCGTTCTCATGTGAGCAGGGAGTTCATCAGCCGCTTTGACGGGTCGCGCTATTTCTCCATCCGGGAATTCGTCACCGGGTACTCTGCAGTGGAGCGCGCCATCGATACCGCATCCGTGCAGGCGGCCATCATCGTTCCGGTTGATTTTGCCTCACGCATCGAATCCGGGCGTCCCGTATCGGTCCAGTTCATCCTGGACGGCAGCGATTCCAACACCGCCACCATCGCCCTCGGATACGCCGGCGCAGTCGCACAGTCGTTCTCCCGGCACGTTACGCTGCGCCGAAACCAGACGATTCCAGGACCTCAAGCGAGTGAGCCTCTCGACCTTCGCCACCGGGTATGGTTCAATGCGGACATGGAAGGCAGGAACTATATCGTCCCGGGACTCATAGTGGTCATCATGATGATCATTGCCGCCATGCTCACCTCGACCACCGTGGCCCGCGAGTGGGAAAGCGGCAGCATGGAGCAGCTCATTTCCACCCCGGTGAGAGGCAACGAACTGATCCTGGGAAAGATGATTCCCTACTTCGTGATCGGCCTGTTCGACGTGTTTGTGGCCGTGGTCATGGGGGAATTCCTGTTTGAAGTCCCGCTGCGCGGCAGTGTCGCACTGCTTTTCGTCATGGCATCCGTCTTTCTTGCCGGGGCATTGTCCATGGGGATGCTCGTGAGCATCGTTACCAGGAACCAGTTGCTCGCCACTCAACTGGCCATGACCCTCACCTTCCTTCCCTCCTTTCTCCTGTCCGGATTCGTATACGCCATCAGCAACATGCCCCAGGCGCTGCAGGTCATGACACACGTCATCCCCGCCCGGTACCTCATCACCATACTCAAAGGCATCTATCTCAAGGGAGTCGGCCTGGAAATCCTGGCCATCGAAGCACTCTTTCTCACGATTTTCGGGGCGGTCGTGTTCGCCGCGGCCAACGTCGCCTTCAAGAAAAGGCTGGTCTGAAAATGCCGGTACGTATCAGGCATATGCTCGTAAAGGAATTCATCCAGATTTTCAGGGACCCGAAGATGAAAGCCGTCATCTTCGTTATGCCCGTCATCCAGGTGCTCGTCTTCGGCTACGCGGTGACCACAGACGTCCGAAACATCGCCACCGCCGTGTACGACCTCGACAACAGCACCGCAAGCCGCGAACTGACGGCTCGCTTCGCCGGTTCGGGGTACTTCAGGATCGTCGAATATCCCGAAGACGAGGCACGGGTCAGGGAAATCATGGACAGGGGGCTGGCCGGTGCCGTCCTGCATTTTATGAAAGGCTTCGGCGAAGACCTCGTATCCGGAACAGCCCGGCTCCAGATCATCACCGACGGCACGGATTCCAATACCGCAGGCATCGTTTTGAGCTACGCTTCGAACATCGTATCGAGGTACTCGAGCCAGGTCCTGTTAGAGAGGCTTTCCCGGCTGGGGAAGCCTCAAACCGCATACCCGGCGGTCGAACTGCAGGCACGCGCCTGGTTCAACGAGAACCTCGAAAGCCGGAATTTCTATGTCCCCGGGGTCATCGCCATCCTCCTGATGCTGATCACCCTCATGCTGACGAGCATGGCCATCGTACGGGAAAAGGAAATCGGCACCATGGAGCAGATCATGGTGACCCCGATCACCCCCGCGGAATTCATCCTCGGCAAGACCCTGCCTTTTGCACTGATCGGCTTTATCGACGTCCTGGTGATCACGGTGGTGGGAGTGTTCTGGTTCGACATCCCCATCCGAGGCAGCCTGCCACTCCTGTTTCTTGCCACGAGCATCTACCTCATGACGACACTGGGAGTCGGCCTTCTCATATCCACAGTCAGCGGCACTCAGCAGCAGGCCATGATGGGTACGTTCTTCTTTTATTTTCCAGCCGCGTTGCTGTCCGGTTTCATGTTTCCCATTGCCAACATGCCGGAGATCGTCCAGTGGGCTACTTACCTGAACCCGCTTCGCTACTTCCTGGTGATTGTGCGGGGAATCTTCCTGAAGGGTGTGGGAGTGGAGGTCCTCTGGCCGCAGATGGCCGCACTCCTCGTCATGGGATTCGTTACACTGGCACTCGCAACCAGGCGATTCAGCAAGACACTGAACTGACGACCTTTCAAGACGCGGAACACTTTTCGAAAAGATGTTCCGCGTGCGTCTTCCATCGAGACGCCGCCGGACCAATCCTGGTCAGCGGAAGGTGTACTTGAGCCCCAGGCAGAGGAAATTCGACCCTCGAACGTTGTCGCCGAGCAGCCCGAATATGCCGGAACGATGGTGAACCCGTGTTACGAAACTCCACTGAGGAATGTCGGGCAGGGACAGGGCCAGTTCTATGAGAATGTAGTTGAGCACCTTTTCTTCGGACCTCCCCCACCGCTCGTTGACGTGCTCGACTCGCGGCACCTGCGTGGCATACGAAATCCCGTCCCCCAGAGCGAGACTCGTGTTGAGATAACAGTTCCAGGGGAAATACAGCCAGCGGGCTACAAGGAGCCCGTTGAATTCCATGTTGTCCTGAAACCCGAAATGCTTCACCACCTGCCCTTCAAGCTCCCACCCCAGGTACCTTCCAAACCGGGCAAATTCCTTCCCCACGGCTACTGCGACGAGGTAGGAAGGTTCGAAGTCCTCATAAGCCTTGCTCGATGTGTTGAAATTAGGTGATTCCTGGCAGGTAAGAAGACCGAGGACACTGTTGTCCGCAAACTGCCCTCCGTACAGAACGGCATACCAGTTCTTCTCCGCGGCGGCCTCACCGCCCGCAAACGGAGCGCACATCAGCACCAGGAAGACCTTTGCTGCCAGAAGAACTCTCTTCATCGGCTGTCCCTTTTTTGGGAATCATTTCTCATCCACACCGGACCTCCTGGCTCCTGACCTAAGAGAACAGAACCCTGAGCAAATTCCGACGCCGTTTCGTCGGACTCGGGCACCAAAGCCGACCCGGGCGCAAAAGGACTGGACAAAACCGTGTGTTGGGTCAGGCAGATCGGAAAGACATTGTGAAAGTTCCGGCGAATTCTCCCATCCCAGGGCATTGCCCCCCGCAGCACCCGCAAGGAGACTCCTCGAACCTTCACAGGGATGGGACCCTTTTCATTTCATCCTGTATCCACAGGCTGTCTGAAGGGAAACATACCAGATCACCCGTCATGCGTTCAACAGTTTTTGTGCTTGTCATGCTTTTCCTAAAGGGTTGAAAGGAAAGTCACCTTGTGATAGGAATGGCGAATGTTTAAATGGGTGAAACAACCAGATCACACCTAGGGGCTAGCCGGAAGGGGGACATGATATGAGATGGCCTTGGAGATTCGGAATGATGATCGTTTCCGGAGTTCCCGCAATCGTAGGCGGAGGACTCTTCTATCACTTCTTCGAAAACTGGACCGCCGTCATTGTATGGGAAGCCGTGCTCATCTTCGTCATGAGCATCCTGATAGCCAAAGGAGATAAGAACGCCGCTCCTGCTCATTGAGGAAACGACCGATGGACTGCAGGAAGGACAAGAACCTGGACCACTGCAATTGCAGTTACAGCGGGTGTTCCAGGCAGGGCATCTGCTGCGAATGCCTTCATTATCACCTGAAAAGCCGGCAGCTGCCTGCCTGCTGTTTTCCCGAAGAAGCCGAAAGGACTTATGATCGTTCCTTCGAGCATTTCGCCCGACTTGTAACAGGGAAAAAAGTATAGCCTCCTCGAAAGTGCCTTGCGATCTGACGGGTTGCCCGGCATGCTCCATGCCGGGCGTTTTCAGATCCCGTCCTGTCGGGCGGCATCGAACAGCCTTTTCAGACGTTCCGGGATGTCCCATTCGACAAGGCGCCTGGTGGCCGCGGCGGGCACGAGGTGTGTCCATTGCGCGCCTTCGGCCATGAGCCTCCGTATGTATCCGGCGCTCAGCCCCTTGTCTGCCGAAGACCTCGTCCACAGAATCTCCGTTGCCAGGCCCTGGCCGCGAAACCATTCAAGTTTGCGCCTCCCCCACTCGTCATAGATCGTCAGGAAAAACACGGCATCCAGCGGAACATAATACTTGTAGAGCTCCGGAAAATTCACGGGAAACGGAACCACGGAAAAATCAGTCCAGCCAAGACCTGCTTCCACCAGGGTCTCCCGAATCATTACGTAGCGTTCGAAATAGGTGAGCGGATTCGAAAGAGGAGTGCTGCGGTGCGGGTCGGCGGGATCTTTCTTGGTGAGCAGCGGATCCGGGTTGGTGATCCCCACCACCAGGTGGGAACAGCGGGACTTCCCGGCCAGGATGTACTTCAGGTGATCCTTGTGAAAAACCTGGAATCGACCATGTATGACGCCTGTTTTCACCATGCCTGGTTCCCCGGGTCGAGCGGTTTGAGTCGAAAACGGCGGAGGCGCGTGCTGCTCCGAAGGCCCTTTCGGCTCTTCTTCAGTTTCGGTTTCCCGATGCTTTTGCGGCGCGAACAAGTCTTCCTGCAATCACCAGGTTCGGATGCAGGGCGAGGTAGCCAAGGGCCAGGATGGGCATGGACGGCCACACAAGGCTTCCCAGGCCGCACAGGATGATTACGGATACCCTCGTCCCTTTCGAAGCCAGAGTCGGCGGTCCGAGTTCGATGCCGAGGTTCTCCGCCCTGGCGCTCGAGTAGCTGATGAGGCTGCTCCCGATCAGGGCGGCCGATCCCAAGGCCAGGAGAAACCACAGGGGAATCGGCAGGGAAAGACGGGCAAGATAAACCGCCACACCCATGACCATGGCTCCATCCGCATACCGGTCCATCACCGAATCCAGAAACGCCCCCCCTTTGCTCTCTTTTCCCGTCAGGCGCGCAAACTGGCCGTCCACACCGTCAAGAACCTGTGACAGCGCTGCGACACAGCCCCCGGCAAATCCAAACCCACAGGCAAAGATCAGTCCCGAGAGGACACCGATGCATGAACTGAGCAAAGTCAGCAGCCAGGGTTCAACCCACGACATTTTGAGCAGCCTCGGGGTAATCCTGGCGGAAAGATGGATCTTGATCCATTTGAGTACAAACCGGTCGGTCGGTTTGGTCTGCCATGGCAATGACAGGCGGGGGTCATTCATCGTCGTTTGCTGTCGGTATAGAAGGTTCTTCGTGTGATGCCCGCTTCTTCCGGTCTGCAGGCAGGACTTCATAACCCCTTCCGTCCCGGTGTTCCCTGCCGTCGACAGTATCGGGGAGTCCCCGGTACGGGTTTGCCGCATGACGGCAGAGGAGTCGACACGTCCTGTCAGGAGTGAAGACCGGGAACGGCATTCAGCCCGCGATTCGATGGACAGGAAAACCCTCGGCGCCTGCTTCCTTACGGGCAATGAATCCCGTCCCGGCCGCGGTTGCGGGTGCCGCGCACGAGTGTTCCTTCGTGTAAAGGAACTGTCTGACCACGTCGAGGGTCGCCCGGAGAGGCTGCTCCTCCCTCAGTTCGAGCACCCACCAGTCACACGGCAGCGAATCCAGGAGAACCAGCCGGTCGAACATGTCGGAAAGATCTGTCGGAGGCAGGTGCCTCCCCTCCCGTTCCTCGTGATAGACGTGGGCATTGAAAACCCGGCTTTCGTGGGGAGCGACGAAGTCTTCAAATACATAATACTGGCTCTCGATGGAAGGACTTACTCGAGCGTGGCCGATGTCCAGGGTGATGCCCGCACCGGACTTGCGAATGAGCTTTTCGAAGAGCTCCGGCCGGCTCGACCATCCCGAAGCCAGGTTTTCCAGGCAGACACATACGCCAAGCCCATCCGCGAAGCCTACCAGGTCCGTCAGGGCACCGATGGTACGGTCCCAGGAGAGACCATGCATGGCCGTGCGGCCGAGACCCAGGTGTATCGTCACGTACCTGCCTTCCATTTTCGAGACCAGTCGGCACACTTTTGCAAAAATCTCGACGGCATCCCGCGCCTTCTCCACATCGGCATCCCCGACATCAATTCCCTTGAAAGCACAATGGTAACGCACTTCCAGCGGATGCAGGCGTGCGATTTCTTTGCAAAGCCTGGATTCCTGGCATTCATTTTCGGGAAGATCCCGGGTCTTGAAAGTCCAGTCAACCCCTGCAAACCCGTTCTTCACGGCAAATCTTTTCAGGTCCTCCGCTTCGCCCTGAAAATTGCACACAGCCAGCTTCGGCAGATCCGTATCCACCCGGTTCCCCTGTTTGTTCCCGCCACGTTTATGTAGAATACCACACCCTTCCGCACCGGAGGCAAAAAGAAAAAATCTGCCGCCGGCTTCGCGGTTTCAGAGCACCTCGTTCATGATCATCGATCTTATAAATCCTCTGCATTCGAAATACAAATAGGTAGCATGGATAAATATGGATTCGATCATTGGAAGAACCGATGGGGCACTCCGCTTCTCTTTTCAACCGCAAGAAATCAATGAGTTATCGCCGCATGGAGTCCACAGCGCGACCGACACGCAATCGACATCTAATCGACTTTAACCCGGGTCCGACTTCTGATAAAATACGGGCGGACAATCAGAGGAGCGCCGTTGTGCGAGGTCGACATTCCGTCGGTTTCGCGCGGCACTTCGAGAGAAGCTGAAGATGAAAGACGAAGCCAAGACCAGAGATCAACTGATCCGGGAGCTTGCGGAACTGCGCAGCCGGGCGACCCGGACGTCGGGTGGCGAGTCCTCGGAATTGAACGTTCAGCTGGCGGATCCTCTGGTCCGCAGCATGCTCGAAGCCAGCATCGATCCTTACCTTGCCATCGACCCGGACGGCAGGGTATGCGCCGCAAACAGCGCCACATCGAGAATCATCGGCTGTTCATGCGGGGAACTGGCGGGAAGGCTGTTCCACGACCTGTTCAGCAACCAGGAAAAGGCCCTGGGCGTCTTTCAGAGAGCATGCCTGGAAGGAGAAGTCCGGGATTGTCACCTGGAATTCCTGCACCGGGATGGCGGCAGAATCGCCGTCCTGTTCAACGCGCTGGCCCATCGCAATCCCCTCGGGCAGGTTGTTGCCGTTTTCGGAGTCGCCCACGACATCACCACTCGTGAACGGCGAAAAGAAGAACTGAAAAGGTACCGGGAGCACCTCGAAGAACTGGTCGAGGAGCGGACCGTTGAACTGGCCAGCGCCAACGAACTGCTCCAGCAGGAGATCTCCGAACGCAGGAAGGCGGAAAACGCGCTGCGCAGGAGCGAAGAGCGCTTCAGGCGACTGGCGGAAAACGCCCCGGATATCATCTACCGCTATGAACTCCTTCCGAAGCGGCGCTACACTTATGTGAGTCCCGCAGTAAAGACCATCACGGGCCACGATCCCGAAGAGTATTACTCGGATCCCGAACTGCCTTTCAAGCTTGTTCACCCCGACGACCGCCCTCTTCTTGAAGCTCTGTTCCTGCACGACATGCCGACGGAATATTTCCCCGCGGTGTGTCTGCCCGCCCTGCGCTGGGTGCTTGACGACGGAAGCATTGTCTGGACCGAAGAGCACGCGGCTCCCATCTACGATGAAGAGGGCAGGCTTGCGGCCATCGAAGGCATAGCGCGCAACATATCCCTTCGCAAGAACGCGGAACAGGCCCAGAGGATGGCTCACCAGCAACTCCTTGGCATCATCGAATTCCTCCCTGATGCGACCTTCGTCATCGACAGGCACCGGAAAGTGATCGCCTGGAACAGGGCCATCGAAGAAATGACCAACGTGAGGAAGGACGATATCCTCGGAAAGGGCGAACACGCCCATGCCGTGCCCTTTTATGGTAAGCCTCAGCCCATCCTCATTGATATGGTTTTCGACCAAACGGACGAGGGCACAGCCGGGTTGTACGACTTTGTCGCAAAAAAGGGAAATACCCTCTACGCGGAGGCCTACGTACCCATGGCCTACGGCGGCAAGGGAGCATACCTGTGGATGGCTGCGTCCCCCCTTTATGACGAAAACGGCGAACTGATCGGGGCGATTGAATCCATACGGGACGTGACCGAGCACAAGCAATCGGAGGAAGCGCTGCAGGTCGCGCACCAGAAGCTGCTGGACATTATTGACTTCCTGCCCGACGCGACGTTTGTCATCGACCAGGAAAGAAAGGTGATCGCCTGGAACAGGGCCATCGAGAAGATGACCGGGGTTCGCAAGGAGAGCATCATGGGGAAGGGGGGATACGCCTACGGCATTCCTTTTTACGGTGAACCCAGGCCCATCCTCATTGATTTCCTGTTCAGCGGCGACCCGACATCCCGCCTCAATTACGACTTCATCGAAAAGAAGGGAAGTACGCTTTACGCGGAGGCCTACGTTCCCATGTCCTACCGCGGCAAGGGTGCATACCTCTGGATCATCGCTTCACCGCTTTACGACAGGAACGGCAGGCCCATCGGCGCCATCGAGTCCATACGCGACATCACCGACAGAAAGAAAGCCGAGGAGGCGCTTCAAAAGGAAA
>JABUEY010000203.1 GCA_013314815.1 Syntrophobacteraceae bacterium | reverse complement strand
AGGGGGTCGCCGAAGACCTTCCTTACGAGGGCAACGAGTTCGATACGGTGGCCCTCATCACCACACTGGAATTCGTCGACAACCCTGCAGGCGCCATTCGGGAGGCCTGCCGGGTCGCCAGGCGTCATGTACTCCTCGGGAGCCTGAACAAGTACTCCATCATTGCGCTCCAGCGCCGTGCCGAACAGCTCTGGCGCAAGGATTCCTACTACCGTCATGCCAGGTTCTACAGTGTATTCGAACTCCAGGAACTGGCCGGAAAAGCTCTGGACGGCAGGCCTCCCCTGCACTGGGCCACCTGCCTGACCATGCCTCTTCAGATCCTGAAATACTCGTGCCGCATGGAACGCTCCCGTTTCCTGCACTGGCACCCGTTCGGACACTTCATAGCCATGCGCGTCGATTTGCGTTATCCTTTACAGATGGTCCAGACTCCTCTCTTCTGCGAGTTGCCCACGGGTATCGGGCGAAGGCCTCTTCACAGTCCCTGTTGGCACTTGCCCGTAGAGGAGAAAAGCGCCGGGCGGGAGATGTCTGAAGATGCGCCTCTGCGGGCGGCAAAGAGCAGACAGGATGGCCCAATGGGCTTTATGTCCGCTTCGGGGGCATTCCCCCGCGGGTAAGTCCATCGGGATCAAGGAGCCGTTATGAAGGAAGCCATGCTCTACAGGAAGGCCGAAGACAAGACAGTAGACTGCCTGCTGTGCGCTCAGCACTGCCGTATCAAGCCCGGCAGGCGCGGCAGGTGCGGGGTGCGAGAAAATTATGACGGCGTCCTGTTCAGCCTCGTATACGGAAAGCTCATAGCCCAGCACGTGGATCCCATCGAGAAGAAACCCCTGTTTCATTACTATCCCGGATCCAGGAGCTATTCCATCGCAACCGCAGGCTGCAATTTTCGATGCGTCTTCTGCCAGAATTCGGACATCTCCCAGTCTCCGCGGGAATACCACACCATTTTCGGCAGGGATGTCCCCGCCGGGGATGTCGTAAAGGAGGCTCTGCGAAACGGCTGTGCGACGATCTCCTACACCTATACGGAACCGACCATTTTCCTGGAATATGCCCTGGAAGTGTCCAGACTTGCACACGAACAAGGAATCCACAATATTTTCGTGACCAACGGATTTATGACCGAGGAAGCGCTGCACGAGGCCGGGCCGCTCCTGGGCGCAGCCAACGTGGATCTGAAGGCCTTCACGGATCGATTCTACCGGGAACAGTGTGGAGGCAGGCTCGATCCGGTCCTAAAGACCATCGAGCGCATGAAAAGGTTGGGAATCTGGGTGGAAGTCACCACGCTGATCATTCCAGGGCTCAACGATGGGGGGGAAGAACTGCGGGAACTTGCCCGCTTTCTGGCAGGAATCGACCAGGATATCCCGTGGCACGTCAGCCGCTTCCATCCCGCTTATCTCCTGACCGACCGCCCTCCCACTCCCATCGCCACGCTGCAGGCGGCAAGAGATATCGGTTTCGAGGCGGGCCTCAGGTACGTCTACACGGGAAATATTCCAGGAGACGAGGGCGAAAATACGTTCTGCCACCGCTGCGGGCATGTTCTCATTGAACGGATCGGCTTTTCCATCAGTAAGAAAAGCTTGAAGGACGGCGCGTGCACTCATTGCGGGGCACCTCTCTCCGGAGTGGGGATCAGATGACGACGGCGGATCGGGATGTCGTCCAGGTCGTGTATGACCGGCTTTTCCATCGCTTCGGCCCGCAGCACTGGTGGCCTGCCGAGACTCCCTTCGAAGTCGTCGTTGGGGCGATCCTTACGCAGAACACCGCCTGGAGAAACGTTGCAAAATGCATCGAGGTCCTGCGCCGGGAAAGACTGCTGAACCTGGATGCACTGTCGGCCGTTCCGGCTTCAGCGCTGGCGGAATGGATCCGCTCTTCCGGCTACTACAACCAGAAAGCCCTCAGGCTGAAGAATTTCTGTGAGCATATTCAAAGCCGATGGATGGGGAATCTCGACGACTTTCTTTCCCAGGATATGGAATCTCTTCGCGCTGAACTGCTGTCCCTTAGAGGAGTTGGGCCTGAAACCGCCGACAGCATTGTTCTTTACGCCGCACACCAACCCTCGTTTGTTGTGGATGCGTACACTCATCGTATTTTTTCGAGGCACGGCTGGATTCCCGAACAAATCGCATACGACGACCTGAGGGAATATTTTATGGACCGCCTTACACCCGATGTTAAATTGTTTCAGGAATATCATGCTCTCCTGGTGAGAACCGGGCACCTTCACTGCAGGCGGAAGGCCGATTGCGGCACGTGCCCGCTGCACGGGGTGAGCGATCGCCATTGAATGAGAGACCCCCCCCCTTCCACCGGCAGCTGTTCGTCAAGCAAGAGGAGGAAAGATGGTCAGGATACAGAAGATACTCGTGCTCGTGGATTTTTCGCAGAACTCGGAAAACGCCGTGCATTACGGCCTTGAAATCGCTCGCGACCGCAAGGCAAGGGTCTACTTCCTACATATGATCAACCAGCGAATCATCGACGCAGTGCAGGAACTGAGCAGCAAGGGCTACAAGGGTGACTTTATACAGGCTTTGAAGAAGCTCGTGCAGGACAGGGAGAATGACTTGATGGAGTTCGTGCCCCAGGACCGGCGTGAGGGGATCGACATCGAGTTTCTCATTCGTAAGGGAGAACCTGCCGAAGAGGTCGTGAACGTCGCCAAGGAGTTTTCCATAGACCTGATCATCGTCGGCAGTCAGGGTCATACCGCCCTTGCCAGTTCAACCATAGGCAGTGTGGCGCAGAACGTGGTCAATCAGGCCCCCTGCCCCGTGCTCGTGGTCAGGCCCATCGTCCATGATTTCATCGAGCAGGAATAAGAGGCCGGGTACGGAGGGTTGCGGAGTCCGGCGTAGATGGAGGAGAACGGCCGCCACGGGTTCATCGTCGCTTGACTCACCTGTCTTCCCGTCCGCCATGAAGATGGAGGAATCCAACCTGCTCAGGCACCCCATGACGGACGAACAATGGACGAAGGCGACCGGTCTATTGTCCCTGTCCGTAAAATCGATGGATGGCACGACAGTTCGTACACTGGTTGAGAGCATCTTCGCGGGCATTCAAAGAATCGACCCGCTGATGACCGCGTACTGCCTTCAGACCTGCCCTTCCTGTTCAGACCCCTGCTGCCGCGGTCAGGATATCTATTACAACCAGGCCGATGTCCTGTACCTGACCGCCCTGGGCGACCCTGTTCCCCCGGGGCAGACACGATCGTCCCGCCACGACCCATGCCGTTACCTCGGGCCGAACGGATGCGTACTCCCCCGTACTGTTCGACCCTACGTCTGCGTGTGGTACCTGTGTGAGAGCCACATGGATCTGTTCAGCGATGAACCGGCTGGAATCCAGAGGTCTGTCGTCGACACGCTGCGCGCAATCAGGTTCAGCAGGCTGTCCCTGGAAATGCTTCATGAAAAGGAGCCATTCGGAACCCGTAATGACCGAGGCCGTTGAACGGATTCCCGGCAGGGCGGGGCTCCCGCTTCCACAACGCGGTACCCGACCGCTTTCGTTCACAACTGCCTGCTTGCCGCCGCACCCCCCTCCTCCCCTTTTCCCAACTCCAGCATCTTTTTCTTCCGCTGGTCCTCCAGGTACTGCTGGAGCTTGTGAGGCAGCCCTCTTTTCTTCGCCGAACGACTGCGCATCCTGGTCAGCGTTTTAGCGGCAAGAGGCTGCTTGAGCGGAAATCCCCATTTGCGCTTGTATTCCCGCGGCGTCAACTGGTGCGACTTCAGGTGATTGGCCGTCAACTGCCGGAACTGGGCTCCGCACTCCATACAGGTCACCTGGTCTTCCTGGATGGAACCACGGGCATCCGTGCCCGGCCGGCCCTCGACAGACACTCCCAGGTCCTTTTTCTCGTCGTGCAACACCACGACTCTGCCTTCGTCTTCGGCCCGCCGCATCTTATGCAACGCGTTGTATACTTTTATAAGGGCAATTTCGATCTCTTCGCCGGTCATCTTGGTCATCGAGACCTGAGATTGGACTATCTCGACGGCGAGTTCGAGCAGTTTCTTGTTCATCAACGTATCTCCTTCCACTTGGGCTTGCGTCCACCTTCCCTGTCTTATTTCTACCTTATTAATATGCGAACCCCCTTATGTTTTGTAAAGACAAGGAAATGACTTCATCCAGACCGGGTATCCATACGCGATTGAAGGGCGCTCATTGGGAGTATTTCGAATATCGGGGGGAGTACACGAGCGGGATACATATGCCCATGCCACGTGGATCATGAAATGGCAGGCAGACCAAACGGTACGCTGTATGTCGGTGTAACATCGAATCTGAGCAGCGGGTATGGCATCACAGACAGGGTGTGGTCGAAGGATTCACGAGGAAATACGGAGCAAAATGAGAGAATTTCATGGCGCGATCTGAGGTGTACCCCGTTGTCAAGACAGAAATCGGTCTTGTTTAAGGTGGATTGCTTCCCTGGCCGACCTCTGTTGTTGGTTTGCGCTCTGTCTGCTGAGCTCTCCTGTGTGCTATCTTGCCTCTGCCC
>JABUEY010000202.1 GCA_013314815.1 Syntrophobacteraceae bacterium | reverse complement strand
TGGTGAAAGAGAATGTCGAACGGATGAACGGTTCCATCGAAGTCGAATCCGTTCCTGCAATGGGAACCCGTTTTATCATCCGTATTCCCCTTACGGTGGCCATCATCCGCGCCCTGCTGGTAAGGGGGGGCGAACATGTCTTTACGCTGCCGTTGAGTTCCGTTTCGGAGATCATTCGCTACAGGTATGAAACGACTCACACTATTGAAGGCTTCCAGGTCATTTCTCTGCGAGGGAAAACCATTCCGCTCGTGCACCTGGGCGGGCTCCTCCAGACACGTGTTGTGCCTTCGGAGAACGCCGGGAAGTCCATTGTGATCGTCTCGACGAGCTTTCGGGAGGTCGGCCTGGTGGTGGACGGACTGCTTGGAGAGCGTGAAGTTGTCATCAAACCCATCGAGGATGCCGTTCATTCGTTTGAGGGATTCTCGGGAGCCACGATTCTGGGTGACGGTACGGTGTCGCTGATCCTGGATGTTTCCGCGCTGCTCCGAATCATGAAGGATGCATTCGGCCGGCCACAGCTTTCGGAATCCCGCGTCCACTGACGGTGTCCAATGGTTGGACCGGGAGATTTGCAGAGAAACACGAAGCGTTTTGAAGTCAGAGCCTTTCCGAGGTACGGGGTTATGGGGGCAGAGGATATTCCTGAACACCTGAGAAGCGATGAAACGCATCGGTCCGAAGCTCAAAAATTCACGGGCACGGTCAGCATGGAGTTGACCGACCTGATCCAGATGCTCTGTCTTTCGGGATCGGACCTCATCATACGAGTCAAATCGAGCTCAGGTAGCGGCATCATCTACGTTCGCGAGGGACAGATTCATCATGCTCAGACCGATGTCCTGCAGGGGGAGCAGGCTTTCTTTGAAATCATTGCCTGGAGGGACGGGCACTTCGAATTGATGCCGTTTCTGGATGTGGGAGTCAATTCCGTCAAGAAGGCATGGGAACATCTGCTGCTCGAAGCCATGAGGCTGAGGGACGAAGGGAAGGCACCCCACATCAGGCCGGATCATCCGGATGGGGTCGAGGATTTCGCAGAAGATCCCGAACCCGGGGAACTCGACGATCGGTTAGACACCATGTTCGACGAACTCGAGCAGATCGCAAGGCAGGTCGTCGATGAACCGAGCTCCCGCACTTTCCCATCGCCGGCACGGCCTGTCAGGATCCTGGTCGTCGATGATTCTTCCTTTTTCTCCCGCCAGCTGCGGCGCATGTTCGAAGAAGATGAAGACATCCGGGTCGAGGCCGTTGCGCAGAACGGGAAAGAGTGCCTCGACATTCTTGCCACACGACCCGAAATAGACCTTGTCACACTGGATATCCAGATGCCGGTGATGAAAGGGGACACGGCACTGAAGCATATCATGATCCAGTATCCTGTCCCCGTCCTGATTCTCAGTTCCGTGCAAGCCGATTCCCTGGACAAGATCTTCGAATTTCTGCAGTTGGGTGCTGTCGACTTCATGCCCAAACCCGGCACAACGGAGGACATGTCCCTCTACGGCAGGCGCCTGCGTGATACGGCCAGGAGGATATCGAGTGCGGACGTTACCCGCTTCAGGCGCCCTCGCATCCGGCCGGCCCTTACCGAGGCTGGGACGGGAACGGCACCCACCGGCAGCAACCGGCTCCTCATCATACTTGGAGCCGAAGGGGCTCACATGGACTGGTTCCGTCTCCCTCTGCGCCGCCTTTGCTGCGCAGGCCTGGTGATCGGACTTCAAAAGATCGACGAAGCATTTCTCCCGGGCTTCTGCCGGCTCATCCAGAATTCAACCGGGGTAGGAGCGATTCCTCTCCTCGGATCGAAAAACCTGGACACGGGGCGTTTCTATCTCGGAAATGCGGCTCGAAAAATCGAAGTGGAACCACACAAGGCCGGGGAAGATTTGAAAACCATCCATCCAGTATCGAAAAGGGTCGACTGGCGGAAGGGGACTCGATACTGGTTGGAACTGCTCTCAGATCGGCTCGGATCGAAGCTGGGGGTCTTCTTTCTTTCCGCAGCCCACTCCCTCGATCCGGACCTCGTGGAACGATTGCAGCGCAGCCGAGCCCGATTGATTCTTTCACGCAGAAACGGAGTCGTTTGTACCGAACTGGTGGACAGTATTCAGAGACATGCCCGTTCCGACGCCGATCGGCTGGTGTGGGCAACGCCTGAAGGTCTCATGGAGGTGTGGAAACAATGAATCCGGCAAGAGATGAAGCGCGCAGACCGGTAAGAACGCTGATCGTCGACGATGCAGCCCTGATGCGCAAGGTGATCAGGGAGATCCTGAGCAGGAACGACGAAATCGAGGTGGTCGGAACGGCAGCACACGGTCAGGAATGCCTCGAAAGAATCCCCGAGCTGAAACCGGACATTGTGACACTCGATATCGATATGCCCGTAATGAACGGATTAACCGCCATAAAGAACATTATGGTTCGCCACCAGATACCCATCGTGGTCATCAGTTCCCTGGTCCAAGACGGCTACTTTGCATTTGAAGCACTGCGCCTGGGCGTAATGGACTTTCTTCCCAAGCCGTCGAGGACCTCGGGAGGAGACTGGGACGGAGAAGAAGAACTTGTGCGAATGAGGGTGCGTGCTTCGTCGGGCATGCAGGTTCACAGGATGCGCCGTGTGGGAAGGCGCAAGAAAGCGGAACCCTGCCATGGGTCAAAGGATACAGTGCCGACTGGAGTGATCGCAATGGGTACCACGCTGGCCGGCCCCAACACCGTGATGCACATCGTTACGCGCCTGCCCAGGGATTTCCCGGGCGCGATCGTTGCCGTTCAGGAGATCCATCCTCGGATTCTTGCCCCCTTTTGTTCCTATTTCAACGAAATAAGTCCGCTGGAGGTCGTGCCGGTGACCCATCCACGCCCCCTGAGCGGCGGGAAAGTCTTTATAGGATCGACATTTCAGGATATCGAAATCACTCCATCTTCCTCTCATGAGGGTGAATTCCGTCTTAACGTGACCGATTCGAGCGCAACGCCCATCGACAGGCTTTTCGAGAGCGCTGCGCGGTGCTTCGGAAAAAACGCATGCGGAGTCCTTCTCACCGGTGTGGGTACCGACGGGGCGGAAGGATTGGGAGCCATCAAACAGGCGGGCGGCCTCACCATGGCGCAGGACCACGAATGCTGTGTATATCCGAACCTTGTGGAAAACGCCCTTCGACAGGACGTCGTAGATGTGCTCATGACCAGCAAAGGGATAGCCGGCCGCCTGGATGCCTGGACACGAGACCGGCCATGACCTGTTCGAATCCGTTCCGGGGCGCACTTCCGCATTGCGGCGGTCGAGGATCGACGGAAGGGAACCCTGGCGGGTTGCGGCTGCGGTACAACACGACATGGAGGCGTTAGGCATCCGGATTTTTGAATTCAGTATACTGTCTTCAGGAAACCTGATTCGTTTGTGCGCTGCTCTCCTGGATGCCTGGGTCGGTGACTGCAGCCGGGTTGTACAGCACATGCCGTGACCAGAAAGAGAGGGTATCACCATGGACCTGGTTCTTTCCGGAGATCAAATTGCAGGGCTCGATCAGATCATGGAAGAAGAACTGCTGAAAAGGGGAGCGAGACACGCTTTCCTCGTGGACTCTTCAGGAAACCTCATAACGGAAGGGGGTGAACTCCTTATGGAAGATCTCCTCCCCCTGGCCGCTCTCACGGCGGCCAACTTCGGAGCCACCGAGAGAATGGCCGGACTGATCGGCGAGAAGGATTTCACTCTCCTCTTCCACAAGGGGAACAAGAGCCACATTCATTTCAGCCGCGTCGAGGAAAACTTCATTCTGGTCACTGTGTTCGGAAACGATGTACCGCTTGGGATGATCCGCCTGGGATCCGGCAGAGCGCGAGAGCAGATGTCATCCCTGCTCAGAGGTTAAAAGGAAGTACTGTGGCCTTTATCGACATGAAGAAAAGGGAAATCCAGTCCAAACTCGTCTACTACGGTCCAGGTCGTGGAGGCAAGACAACAAATGTCCTGCACCTTTTCAAAACCATGTCCCGGCAGGTTTGTGGAAAGATGGTGACCATCGACACGAGGGGGGATAGAACCCTTTTCTTCGATTTTCTGCCGCTTTCCATCGGGAAGATCATGAACCTGAATATCAGGATACAGGTCTACACGGTTCCGGGGCAGGTGCTGTACAACGACACGCGGAAGCTGGTGCTGAGGGGAGTCGACGGCGTGGTGTTCGTTGCCGATTCACTCAGGATACAGCAGCAGCAGAACATCGACAGCCTGATCAACCTCGAAGCAAACCTTCGCGAAGAAAAGCTCAGCATCCGAACGGTTCCGCTCGTCTTCCAATACAATAAAATCGACCTGGCAGAAACGAGCATCCCGACTCTCACGGTGGAAGAACTGCAGAACGATCTCAACAAGAACCACCAGCTTCCGTATTTCCCCGCAAGCGCACTCAAAGGATTCGGCGTATACGAAACCCTGAGAGAAATCAGCAAAAAAATGATCAAGAACATCACCATTAAACTAAAGGACGGCCATCTCCAGGGCATTGCAGGCTGAGACGA
>JABUEY010000016.1 GCA_013314815.1 Syntrophobacteraceae bacterium | reverse complement strand
GCTCTCGTGCACTTCGGGCAGATTCTCAAACTCAACCGCAAGGACCTGGAAAGCCGTCTGAAAATCGGGATCATTCACCTTCAGCAGAAGAATTACGAAGACGCCATAAAGGATTTCACCTACCTCCTGAAGGAGGAACCTCAGTACGACCAGGCTCTGTACTACCTCGGCACCACGTACGAGGAGAAACAGGATTCCGAACAGGCAATCCGCAACTTTCGCCTTGTTTCGCGAAACAGCCCGCTGTGGGGCATGGCTCAGACCCGTCTCGCCCTTCTTTTCGCCAAGATGAACGACTACCCCAGCGGCGTCAAGGTGCTCCGGGACGCCATCGAGAAACAACCCGATACCCCCGACCTGTATCTTTACCTGGGAGTCATATACGAGGAAGCCAGACAATACGATGAGGCTCTCAGGTCCCTGGACACCGGCCTGGAGAGAGCCCCCCAGGATACGGATCTTCTCTTTCGCAAAGGCATTCTTCTGGACAAGATGCAGCGAAAGGAAGAGGCAATCGACGTTATGCGGCAGGTCCTTGAACTGGAACCTCAAAACGCCAACGCATTGAATTACATCGGGTACACCTACGCAGAAATGGGCATCCACCTCTCCGAAGCAAAAAGGCTGATCAAGGCCGCCCTGGAGCTTGCACCGGACGACGGCTACATCATGGACAGCCTGGCATGGGTCTACTACAGGCAGGGCCATTACAGGAAAGCCCTGGAAGTCATACAGGATGCGATCAGGCTGGTGCCCAATGATCCCGTTATCCACGAGCACCTCGGAGACATCTACATGAGCCTGGGGAAGAAGAACAAGGCCGCGGAAGCTTATGAAAAGGCCCTGGAATACAAGCATTCGGAACCCGAGAAGATCAGGGAAAAGATCAGGCAGACCAGGTGAAGCGCCCTCCCCCGGGCCGCGCGATCGCATTCGCGTTCTGAAATCCCCTCTTTTTTCATATGCACCGCATTGGAAGGAATCCGAGGAATCAGATGAAATATCCTGCGCTCATAGCTTTTATTCTCGGCGCGCTGCCCCTGGTCCTCGGGGGCTGCTCCCCCGCGAAGATCAGAGTTGAACCTCCTCCGACAACGTTCGAGGAGGGAGTCGATCAGATACGCACCCGCACCGAGTACTGGCGGAATTTTCAGGCACGCCTGCGCATCAGGGCCGAGAGCCCCAGGGGCAGGATGCGTCTGAACGCCGTGGTTCTCGCACAGCTTCCCGAGAAGTTCCGACTCGAAGCCTTTAACGTCGTCGGCCAGACGGCGGGGCTTCTTCTCATTACCAGGGAAGGATCCAGCCTTTATATTCCCTCCGAGAAAGTCATCTTCAGGGCTGCCAGTGCGGAAACCTTGATCGAGCACTTCCTGGGAATACCCATCCAGGGGGACACCTTCGGCTACAGCCTGATCGCCGGGGCTCCTCCCGAGCAGTTGAGCGGTCTGCGGATCTACCCGGTCGGTTCGGGGTGGCAGGGATATTCAGAGGCGCATTTTGCGGATCGGGCATTCAGCTGGGAGTTCATGCCCAGGACCGCCGCGTTGAAGACGATAGGGGTCAGGGATGGGCAATGGACATACACCATCGCATATGAACCCGCCGTTCTGCTCACTGCACGGGAGGCACCGAAAAAGATAGACTTCGAGTCCAGTGAGTGGAAGCTGGAGGTCACCGTTGATGAGATTCAGCCATCGAAAGAACTGCCGGACACGGTGTTTGTGCAGTCACGACCTGCGGGAATCAGGGAAATCGACCTGGACGGGATCAGATGAGTGAGGAAACATCGCTGGAAAGGCGTTTTGTTGTTGATATCATGTTGGGGAAAATGGCAAAATGGCTGCGTATTCTCGGATTCGACACGCTCTGCCGAAGACTGGAAAATCAGCAGCAGATCGATGCACTGCGGAATCGGGGCTACATCCTGGTCACTCGAAACCGCCGATGGTGTTCCCGGGAAGGAGTATTCTGCCCGACCACGGATGATCCCGCGGGGCAGATCCGGGAACTTCTCGACAGCCTCGCTGTATCGAGTGAGGAATTTCGACCCCTGCACCGCTGCATCCTGTGCAACCAGGTTCTGGTCCCCATCGCACGGGATCAGGTGTTCGGCCAGGTTCCCGATTTTGTCTATGAAACAAGTCCCGCATTCTATCATTGCCCTGCATGCCTGAAGATTTACTGGTCGGGAAGTCACTCGAAACGCATGATGGAGCGTGTGAAGAGCATCACTGGTCCGGTCAATTGGGATGAATGAAGAGAGGGGAGGTAAAGCATGAGCGGGATTTCCGGCAAGATCTTGGCACTGGCGAAAAAGCTCTGGTACTTCGTTTTGCAGTATGTCTGCCTGACCTCGGCATGGCTGAAAAAATTCATCAAGCTTCGTCTTCGGAATCACAAGAAATGCAAGGCCCAGAAGAACATGGACAAGGTCTGCAGCCGCCTGGGAGCCGAAGTGTACGCGCTTTACAGGCAGGGAGAAAAAGACTGGCATTCGCTTCCCGCCGTTGCGCAGCAGTTGAAGGCGGTGGAAGAGGCCGAAGCCAGGGTTTTCCAGGAAGACGAACTGGTTGAAGCCATCCAGTCCGACTACCTCGCACGAAAGCAGGAAATCATCGACAAATATGCACTCCGCAGAACCGAAGCCGGTTCCGAGCAGGAATTCGACGAGTAGGTATCGGCCATTGCCAGGAAGGTGGAGGGGCGAGGGCAATGCCTCGTCCTTCGCCAGTTCCTGTTGTTTTCATCCGCCCCGCCAAATCCTGTTGACCTTCCACTAACGGTCTTTGCCGCGGACGTCCTCGTGAATCATCGCAGCACATTCGGACGGGTCTCCCTGTATCTTATCCAGGGCATGAGGCAGCGCGGGAAGCAGCACCTCGAGGTTCTCCACCGCTCCCTTCGGGCTGCCGGGCAGATTGACGATCAGCGTCATGCCCCTCACTCCCGCCACAGCCCTCGAAATCATGGCATGAGGCGTCTTTGTGAGACTCGCCGCCCGCATGGCTTCGCCCATCCCGGGAACAGTCCGGTCCAGGACGGCAAGGGTAGCTTCCGGCGTGACATCTCTTGGAGCCACTCCTGTACCGCCGGTTGTCAGGATCAGGGCCATTTTCTCTTCGTCGGAGAGTCTCTTGAGTATACTCGAAACGGCTTCGACCTCGTCTGGAACCACCTCCTTGAAACACACCTGGTAACCCTCCTCGAAAAGCCGCTCCTCGAGAACCGGTCCGGACGCATCCTTTCTTTCCCCTCTCGCACCCCGGTCACTGACGGTTACAATGGCCGTTCTCCTGGAAAAACCTTTCCTATCCGGCTCACTCTTCCGATCTGCGGGCGAATGAACGTTCATCGCTGGATCAACCTCCTCGCGGCCTGAGCCACACCTGTGGGAACGGACTTGCTCCTGGAAATCACCTTGAGATCCTGGGCCATGAGGGTCTGCACCAGCCTGGCGGCGATGGGCAGAGGGCATTTCGGATTCGTGGCCAGGGCATGCCTCACCTGGTAGTGCCTCATCCATTCCCTGTTGTTCGCAATCCTGCGAAGCACCTCCTCATCCACGTTTCTCGAATTGGCGATGGACACGACTTCCCCGTCGGTAATGCGTGGATTGCCGATGACGGCAAGCTGGATCAGTCTGCCGGCATCGCGAACGAGCAGAGTCCTGGCCTCCTTGTCTCCCGTCATGGCAAGACGGATCTTCTCCGCCACCTTCATCCTCTGCACGCGACGAAGGAGGTCCCGAGCCTTATCCTCACGTTGTTCCTCCCCCACGTCCAGTTTCTCATCCCGGTACCGCATGGCGTCCATGAGAAGATATTCCCATGGCTTGCTTATGGTGACAGAAACTCGAGCCTTGCAGGGAAGATCCTCGAACCGGCCCCTGTCGGCAAGCAGCATTTCACAGAAAGCGTCCTCCCCCTGCAGCGGATCCGATTCGGCATGCACCACCTGGCCGGACTGTACGAAGATCCTGCCCGGCTGCCGGTCGGAAAAGACTTCCAGGACATGATCGCCCCCAGCCATACAAGCGAGCTGAACGAGATCGGCCAGCCGTATGTTCCGGATCGTCCCCGAAAAATTCCGCATGGATCCCAGGCTGCCAAGGCCGGCGTTCACCGCCGCCCGTTCATTGCGATACCTCATGGCTTCGATGAGCAGGAACTCCCATCCTCCGGCGAGGGTCACCCAATCCTCACCGTTTTGGGGCGGAGCCGCGTCAAACCGGCCGCCTTCCCAGCTCAGCATCTCGAAAAAATCCGTCTCACCCGCAGACCTCTCCAACCCGGCATGAACAACCTGGCCGGACTTCACAACGATTATTCCCGATCCCTGAACGGATTCTATCTCAATCCGCTGATCCATCTGCGCCAGGCAGCAGAGCTGGACGAGGTCGGTCAGGGACAATCGGTCCACGGTTCCCGAAAAATAGAGATCGACTGGGGTGTTCAGGCTCATTTTCCAACCCTGAATCCGGACCGCAACCTGCCGGTCCTTCCCGCGGGCGTTGTCGTCACGAAGAGGAGTACTGCCTGAAGGCGAAACGTCTCGAATGCGTTTTCGGAAGGGGATGTATAACGGAATCGCCTCAGCGGGGGAACGCCCCCCACGGAGGCGAAGTTCAGCCGCGGATTACTTCGCTTCTTCCCTGGCGGCCTCGATGATCTTTTCCTGCAACTGCCCCGGAACTTCCTCATAGTGGGAAAACTTCATGGTGAACATTCCGCGCCCCGCCGTCATGGAACGCAGATCGGGTGCATATTTCAAGACCTCGGCCAGAGGAACGTTGGCACGCACGATCTGCTTTTTCCCCTTGCTTTCCATGCCGAGCACCCTGCCGCGCCTGGAATTGAGATCTCCGATGATGTCTCCCATACAATCGTCCGGAACGGTGATTTCCATGAACATGATGGGCTCGAGCAGCACGGGCTTCGCTTCGAGCACCGCCTTCTTGAAGGCCATGGACCCGGCGATCTTGAACGCCATTTCCGAAGAATCCACCGGATGGAACGATCCGTCCACGAGGTCGACCTTGAAATCCACAACGGGAAATCCCGCCAGGGCGCCTTCGACGGATGCTTCCGCTATGCCCTTTTCCACCGCGGGAATATATTGCTTGGGAATCACGCCCCCGACGATCTTGTCCACAAACTGGAAGCCCTCGCCCCTCTGCAGAGGTTCCATTTCTATCCAGCAGTCACCGTACTGCCCACGGCCTCCCGACTGTTTCTTGTACTTTCCCTGGATGCGGGCCTTCCCTTTGATGGTTTCCTTGTACCCCACCCTGGGAAGCCGAAGGTTGACTTCCACTCCGAATTTCCTTCTCAGCTTGTCGACAGTCGCCTCGATGTGAATCTCTCCCATACCCGACAGAATCATTTCCTTGGTTTCCTCGTTTCTGTCCAGCTTCAGGGTCAGATCTTCCTCCATGAGACGGGAAAGAGAGGAGAAGATCTTCTCCTCATCCCCTTTGCTCTTGGGCTCGACGGCGAGGGAATAGATGGCGGGAGGCAGGTCCACCGCCGGGTAGATGATCGGTTCCTTTTCAGAACACAGGGTGTCCTGGGTGGTCGTTTCCTTCAGCTTGGCCACCGCCACGATATCTCCAGGGCCTGCGGTCTGAACGGGTTCCTGGGCCTTGCCCTTCAGCCTCAAGAGCTGGCCGAAACGTTCTTTCGTCTCCTTGGTGGCGTTGTAGACCGTGGAATCGGGGCTGAGGGTCCCGGAAAAAATGCGAAGCACCGACAGCCGACCCGCGTACGGGTCGCTTATGGTCTTGATGACCAGAGCGCTGAAAGGCGCCTCGGGGAGAGGCTGCCGGACGATCTCGGCATCCCCCCGAGGTGAACGCCCCTTACGGGGTTCACAGTCGAGCGGCGAGGGCATACAGTCGACGATCAGGTCCATGAGCGGCTGGATTCCGATGTTTCCGGTGCCGGAACCACACGCTACGGGCACCAGTGTGCCGGAAACCACCGCACCGCGCAGTGCGCTCTTGACCTCCTCAAGAGAGAGCTCGCCCTCTTCGAGATACTTTTCCAGGAGTTGGTCATTGGATTCGGCAACACGTTCGACAAGTTCCTGCCTGTACTGGGCCGCCTGATCGGCCAGCTCCGCGGGCATCTCGCCGGTCTCGAACCGGCCGCTGTCGCCGTGAGTAAAAAAGAAGGCCTTCTCGTTCAGGATGTCCACAACACCCTGGAAGTTTTCGGCGCTGCCGATGGGGATCTGGAGCGGCACGCAGGATTTGCCGAAATTGTTCTGGATGTCTTCCACGGTTTTGAAGAAATCGGCTCGCTCCCGATCCATCTTGCTGACAAAAATCATACGGGGATGCTTGAATTCGTCGGCGAATTCCCAGACCTTTTCCGTCTGCACCCGTACTCCGTCCACCGCGTCCGCCAGCACCAGAACACTGTCCGCACCCTGCATGGACGTCTTGGTGTCCGCGATGAAATTGAAATCTCCCGGAGTGTCGATGATCGTGAGCTGGTGTTTCTTCCAGGTAAAGGTGTTGAAGGCGGAACTGATCGTGGTCTTCCGCTTCAACTCCTCGGGTTCGTAGTCCATAACGGAAGTGCCTTCATCCACCTTTCCGAGCCGGGTGGTTACACCCGCATTGAAGAGCATGGCCTCCGCAATCGATGTTTTTCCTGCACCGCCATGGGAAATGATAGCGAAAGTTCGAACTGCTGCAACGTCCTCTTTCATGTCTCTTCCTTTCCTGGGTCATTACGGCTTCAACGCCGAAGCCGGACTTCTCATCTCAAGCGGCTGATTCTTGCATGACAGGGTGAGGAACCGGACCTTCGTCCGGACAGGATGTCTTCCTCCGGTTATAGCCGGATTCCCGGAGCCCCTCGATGTACACTCCACCCGCCATGGTTGTTCAACTATCGATTTCCCTTGTCAATACTCCGAAATCGTGGGAGAAATTCAGAATATGGAAGATAGGTCAAGAATAAAGGCAAAGTCAAGAAAATTCCTGGACGCTTTCTGCGCCCCGCAAGGGAAGGGAGACTTTTTCTTTGATTTTTTGCCTCTATATGTTACACAAAGTATTTTCTTGGAATTGCTTGCGATTTGCCGTCGATCATCGGCGCCGGAGGCTCTTCGTTAAACCGGACGGGGGAATGTAGAGGCGAGAGTGGATCTCCGCCTGCAGCCGCTCTGCCGAAGGACGGCAGAAAAGCGGCGAGTTGAGCGAACCGGCGGCGAGGACTGGAGTCCACTGCAATGGGCGGTTCTATCACATGGCAGGAGGCTGCCGAACTTTTCCTGAGCCATTTGAAGCACGAGCGTGGGTTGAGTGAGGAAACCCTTCGAGCTTATGCGGCCGATCTGGCTCAATTCCGCCACTATGCCGCCGGCGCCCGTGCGGAATGTGATGATGTGAGTCTTGACCGGATCACGGTGGAAACCGTCCGGGGTTTTCTGGCTTCCATGCATAACAAGCTCGAGAAGACCAGCCGGGCGAGAAAGCTGTCCGCACTGCGCACATTTTACAGGTACTTGAACGACAGGGATCTCTTTCGCGGGAACCCTGCCGGAAATGTGGCGTCCCCCAGGTACAAGACGAGAATTCCGTCTTTTCTTGGAGTGGACGATGTGTTCCATTTTCTGGACACGATGAAGCGCAGCGGCCTGCGTGACGGGAGTTCGTGGAGGAGATGCAGGAACTGGTCGCTTTTCGAATGCATGTATTCCACCGGCGTTCGGGTCAGTGAACTCGTGGGCCTGGATGAGCAGGATGTCGCCTGCGATAAGGGCATGGTCCGAGTGTCGGGAAAAGGCAGGAAGGAGCGCATCGTTCCCATCGGCAGCCGTGCCCTGGAGTCTTTGAGGGCCTACCAGTCGAGGCTGAATCACCAGTTTCCGGAGGCGAGGGCCAGGTCCGGGGCTCTTTTCAGGAATGCAATGGGAGGGAGATTGACCACGCGATCGGTTCACAGGATTCTGGCTGCGGAGTTGAAACGCGCGGGATTGTGGCAGCATTTGAGCCCTCACGGACTGAGACACACCTTTGCGACTCACCTGCTCAATGCCGGCGCGGACTTGAGGGCCATTCAGGAAATGCTCGGCCATTCGAACCTGTCCACCACGCAGAGGTACACTCACGTCCACATGGATCAACTCATGAAGGTCTACGATGCGGCGCATCCGAGAAGCCGCAGGGGGAAAAAGGACTCGTGACCGGTCGAGGCCCTGTTTTCGCATCCAAGAAACCTGCAGTCCGGTGCAACGGAACGGCGCAGGCGCGATGAACCGGGAGCCGAATGCATCCCGGCGAGACAGGTTCGGTACACGCGTTTCGGGTTGCCCATTCTTCACCAAAAGGGAGGCAGGAATCAACATGGCGGGCTGCGTAATGCACGGCACGACCGTACTTGCGATCAAGAAGAACGGGAAAGTGGTCATGGCGGGCGACGGCCAGGTGACCATGGGAGACACCGTCGTGAAGCACCAGGCGAAGAAGGTACGAAAGATGTACCACAACAGGATCCTGACCGGCTTTGCCGGGTCGACCGCCGATGCGTTGACGCTCTTCGAGAAACTGGAAGGAAGACTCGAACAGTACAGTGGGAATCTCAAACGGGCGGCCGTTGAACTGTCCAAGGACTGGCGAATGGACCGGGCGCTCAGGCGTCTCGAAGCGCTGCTCATTGCCGCAGACCGGGAGGACTGTTTTATTCTGAGTGGAACGGGGGATGTGATCGAACCCGACGACGGGCTGGCAGCGGTCGGTTCCGGCGCGCCTTACGCCCTGGCGGCCGCTCGCGCCCTGTCTCTTCACACAGATCTTCCAATCCGGCAGATCGCAGAAGAAGCCATGAACATCGCCGCATCCATCTGCATTTACACGAACAGAGAGTTCACCCTGGAGGAGCTGTAACATCATGCAACAACCTCTGACCCCCGCGGAAATCGTCCGGGAACTCGACAAGTACATCATCGGTCAGCGCGATGCCAAGAGGATGGTTGCCATCGCGCTGCGCAACCGGTGGCGCCGGCGGCAGGTGCCGGAGAACCTCCGAGACGAAATAGCGCCCAAGAACATCATCATGATCGGCCCGACAGGCGTGGGGAAAACGGAAATCGCGCGGCGGCTGGCCCGCCTTGCCCAGTCGCCTTTCCTCAAGATCGAGGCGAGTAAGTTTACAGAAGTCGGCTATGTCGGGCGCGACGTGGAATCGATGATCCGGGACCTTACAGAACTGGCCATCAACATGGTTCGCACGGAGGAACTGGAAGCCGTCAAGCAGAAGGCCGAAGAGATCGCCGAGGAGAAGCTGCTGGACATTCTGCTTCCCCCGAAGAGGCAGCAGGAGGCGCGCGACGGTGCTCTTCTCCCCGAACCGGACGCCGCGAAAGCGGCACGCGAAGAAGCCGACCAGGCGGATTCCACGAGGGAGAAGCTGCGTAAACTGCTTCGAAAGGGAGCCCTGGACGACCGTTACGTCGAACTGGATGTGCCGGACCGCAATTTCCCCATGATCGAAATCTTCGCAGGCGCAGGCATGGAAGACATGGATTACAACCTGAGGGAGATGCTGGGGGGCATGCTTCCGCGGCGAACCAAACGGCGAAAGGTTCTCATACCCGAGGCCCGCGAGATTCTTGTCCAGGAGGAATCACAGCGGCTCATCGACATGGACAGGGTGATCAAGTCGGCCATTGAACGGGTGGAGCACTCGGGCATTATTTTCCTTGACGAAATCGACAAGATCGCCGGCCGTGAATCTGCGGGCAGAGGGCCGGACGTGTCGCGCGAGGGCGTGCAGAGGGATCTGCTTCCCATTGTCGAAGGTTCCACCGTTACCACCAAGTACGGGATGGTTCGTACGGATCATATTCTTTTTATAGCGTCGGGAGCCTTTCACATCTCGAAGCCTTCGGATCTCATACCGGAACTCCAGGGGCGGTTTCCCATCCGGGTGGAATTGACTTCTCTCACGAGGGAGGATTTCATTCGGATTCTCAAGGAGCCGGAAAATGCCCTCATCGTGCAGTATAAGTCGCTCTTGACCACGGAGGAGGTGGAGCTGGTTTTCGAAGATGAAGCCATCGACGAGATTGCGGACATCGCCTACCAGGTGAATTCGCGAACGGAAAACATCGGTGCCAGGAGGCTCCATACCATAATGGAGAAGCTGCTGTCGGATATTTCCTTCAATGCTCCGGACCTCAAGGGACAATCGATCAGGATCACGAAAGACTACGTTTGGGAGACCCTGAGAGACATTGTCAAGGACGAGGATCTGAGCCGGTACATTCTCTGATGCACAACCTCACTCAACAAACAGGACGCACGGAAATGGTGGAAAAAGCGGGAATCCTCATCGAGGCCCTTCCCTATATCAGGCGGTTCTACCAGAAGACGATCGTCATCAAGTACGGCGGCCATGCCATGGTGGCTGAAGAACTCAAAGAGAGCTTCGCCCAGGACATCGTCCTCATGAAGTACATCGGAATCAACCCGGTCGTGGTGCATGGAGGCGGGCCGCAGATCGGGAAAATGCTTCAGCGCATGGGGAAGCAGAGCGATTTCTGTGCCGGGATGCGGGTGACCGACGCGGATACGATGGATGTGGTCGAGATGGTCCTGGCCGGAAAGATCAACAAGGAAATCGTATCGCTCATCAACCGCCACGGAGGCCGGGCCATTGGGCTCAGCGGCAAGGACGGCCAGCTCATCGAAGCGCGCAAGCTCCATGTTTTCCGCTACAAGGGCGACGATCAGCCGCCGGAGATCATCGACATAGGGCTCGTGGGCGAGGTGAACCGCATCAATGTGACCATCCTGCAGACACTTGAAAAGAGTCATCTCATTCCTGTCATCGCGCCCGTGGGCGTCGGGGAGAACGGCGAGACGTATAACATCAATGCCGACCTGGTCGCAGGGCACATCGCCGGTGCGCTGCAGGCCGAAAAACTGCTGCTCATGACCGATGTCGAAGGGGTCCTGGACTCCGAAAACCGGCTCATCACCAGCATGACCATCGCTGAAGCCGCCGACGCGATGCAGGACGAGACTCTCAAGGGAGGCATGATTCCCAAGGTCCAGTGCGCCGTCGATGCACTCCAGGCAGGAGTGGGCAAGGTACACATCGTGGACGGCCGCCTCCCCCATGCCATCCTTCTCGAAATGTTCACTGACGCGGGCATTGGAACAGAGATCATCAAGAAGAGGCGATAACGCCCGGGATACCCGCACTTCGGGCGGTGCGTTCACAAGGAGTCGTCCATGGAAGATACAATACAATCGTGCCGGGACCACATCTGTGGGACCTATGCGCGGCTTCCTGTCGTTTTCGAACGAGGCAGGGGCTGCAGGCTGTGGGATGATCAGGGCAGGGAGTATCTCGATTTTCTCGCCGGCATTGCCGTGTGCAACCTCGGGCACAGCCACCCGGAGGTCACGCGGGTTCTCTGCCAACAGGCGGATATCCTGGTCCACGTGTCCAACCTGTTCTATACGCTTCCCCAGACCGAACTGGCGGCGGAATTGACACGGCTGTCTTTTGCAGATAAGGTGTTTTTCTCGAACAGCGGCGCCGAAGCCAACGAAGCAGCCATCAAACTCGCCCGCAAGCACAGTAGGGACAGGTATGGTCCGGGGCGTTATCACATCATCACGATGAAAGACTCCTTCCACGGGCGTACGCTGGCGACTCTTTCGGCAACAGGCCAGGAGAAGGTCCACAAGGGTTTCGAACCCCTGGTGGACGGTTTTACCTTCGTCGACTTCAATTCCGTCTCCTCGGTGGAAGCCGCCGTGACGAAACACACCTGTGCCGTGATGGTGGAGCCCATTCAAGGCGAAGGGGGAATCAACATCCCCGACGGGAACTACCTGGGTGACCTCAAGGCGTTGTGCCGCAGGTACGATCTGACGCTCATCTACGACGAAGTGCAGGTGGGTATGGGGCGCACGGGAACCCTTTTTGCGTACGAACAGGACGGTGTCGCTCCGGACATCATGACGCTTGCCAAGGCGCTGGGCAACGGGCTTCCCATCGGGGCAATGCTGGCTTCCGACGAAGTCGCGTCCGCTTTTGTCCCCGGCAGCCATGCATCGACGTTCGGAGGCACACCGCTCGTCACGTCGGTTGCGGCCCGGGTATTGAAGACCCTATCGGACCCCGCTTTCCTGCAGAGGGTGCGGGAAGTGGGTGGTTATTTCATGGAAAGGCTCGGGGAACTCGAGGATCGCTATTCGTTCATCAGGGAAGTCCGCGGACGCGGCCTGTTGATCGGCATGGAACTCGACCTGCCCGGCCAGAAGTTCGTGGAACGCTGCCTCGAAAAAGGAGCCATCATCAACTGCACTCACGACACGGTACTTCGATTCGTTCCGCCGCTCATTGTGGAGAAAACGGACATCGATGATTTCATACGGATTCTGGACGGCGTTTTGAGGGAGGAAACGACATGAAAAGGGATCTGCTCACCATCCGCGACCTTTCCGCCGAGGAGATCATCGAACTGATCTCGAAGGCCCGGACAATGAAGGAAGACTGGTCGATGGGAAGGCTCGAACCCTCGTTGACGGGGAAAACCGTCGGCCTCATTTTCGTCAAGCCTTCCACACGAACCCGTGTTTCTTTCGAGGCGGCCATCCATCGCCTCGGCGGCCGCTGCATCTTCATGAGTGCCCGGGACACCCAGATTTCGCGCCAGGAACCCCTTTCGGATACGGCTCGCGTCCTGTCACGCTACGTGGACGCCATCGTCATACGCACCTTTGCTCACGAGGATGTCGAGGAACTTGCGCGGTACGCGTCCATACCCGTCATTAACGGGCTGACGGACCGCTATCATCCCTGCCAGGTTCTTGGAGATCTCATGACCATCCAGGAAAAGCGGGGCAGCCTCGACGACCTTCATGTAACCTGGATAGGAGACGGCAACAACGTAGCCCATTCATGGATCAACGCGGCAGCCCGCCTGGACTTCACTCTGTCCCTTTCCTGCCCGCCCGGATACGGACCCGACAGTGACATACTCTACCAGGCCCTGTCCGAAGGCCGGGGCAGAATCCGGCTGGTGAAAGATCCTTTGGAAGCGGTTGCCGAGGCCGATGTTCTTTATACCGATGTGTGGGCGAGCATGGGCCGGGAAGACGAAGCCGAGGCCCGCAGAGAAGTCTTTCGCGCCTACCAGGTCAATCGCGACCTGCTGGCCGCGGCTCCACCTCACGCCATGGTTCTTCACTGCCTGCCGGCGCACCGCGGCGAGGAGATAACCGATGAAGTGATGGAGGGGCCGCAGTCCGTGGTCTTCGATCAGGCGGAAAACAGGATGCACCTGCAGATGGCCCTGGTCGACCGGCTCCTTTCCCGCGGGAATCCGGACTGAAATCAAGGGCGGCACGCTTCGGTTCCTCGCCGTCCTGCGGGATTCGGGGACTGCGGCGGCACGGATCCGACAACGTTTTTGAAGCCCCGCCGTTTCCGGGAGCCGAATACTGCCCCGACCGGGTGAACTTGAAAGCCAAGAGGAGATTCTGCGACATATGGACGTCAAGAAAGTGGTGTTGGCCTATTCAGGGGGACTGGACACCTCGATCATTCTGAAATGGTTGGTCGAAACTTACCAGTGCGAAGTGATAGCATTTTCGGCGGACCTGGGCCAGGGGGATGAACTGACCGGGCTCGAAGCCAGGGCGCTGGGTACCGGAGCCGTCAAGGCTTGCATCGAGGATCTGCGGGAAGAGTTCGTCCGGGATTTCGTTTTTCCGGCCTTCAGGGCAAACGCCGTCTATGAAGGGTATTATCTGCTGGGAACGTCCATCGCGCGGCCTCTTATCGCCAAGCAGCAGATTCGCATTGCCGAGCAGGAGGGAGCGGACGCCGTCAGCCACGGTGCCACGGGGAAGGGAAACGACCAGGTGCGCTTTGAACTCACGTACACCGCCCTGAATCCATCCATCAAGATCATCGCCCCGTGGCGTGAGTGGAATTTGAAATCACGCACCTCGCTGGTGGAATTTGCCAAAAAGCGCGGCATTCCGGTGCCCGTTACGCAGGAAAAACCTTACAGCTCCGACCGCAACCTTCTGCACATCAGCTACGAAGGGGGAATTCTTGAAGACCCCTGGATGGAACCGGATCCCGGCATGTTCACTCTTACGAGGAGCCCCGAGGAGGCGCCCGATGCCCCCGAGTACATCGAGGTCGGATTCGAGAGGGGAGATCCGGTAACGGTGAACGGCGAACGGTTGAGTCCGGCGAATCTGCTGTACAGGCTGAACGAACTGGGTGGAAAGCACGGGGTCGGCCGAGTGGACCTGGTGGAAAACCGCTTTGTCGGGATGAAATCGCGGGGAGTCTACGAGACGCCGGGCGGAACGATCATGCGCATCGCACACCAGGCGGTGGAATCCATCACCATGGACAGGGAGGTGATGCACCTGAGAGATTCCCTGGTTCCCAGGTATGCGGCGATGATCTATAACGGGTTCTGGTATTCGCCTGAAATGCGCATGCTCCAGAGCATGATGGACCTGGCCCAGGAAAACGTGTACGGCACGGCGCGCCTCAAGCTGTACAAGGGCTCCTGCACCGTGGCCGGGCGCAGATCGGACCGTTCTCTCTATCAGCCGAGCTATGCGACTTTCGAGGAAGACGACGTCTACCGGCAGGATGACGCCACCGGTTTCATAAGGCTCCAGGGATTGAGACTTCGCATCGATTCCCTCGTACGAAAAAGTGTGCCGTAACACTAGAAAGACGGAACCAAGGAGAAACACTGAATGGCGGATAAGCTCTGGCAAGGCCGTTTCGATCAACCCACCAACAGGCAGGTGGAAGACTACACCGCATCCATCCAGACCGACGGCAGGCTGTACAGGTATGACATCGAAGGCAGCATCGCCCACTGCAGGATGCTCGGAGAATGCAAGATCATTTCCCATGACGAGGCATCCCGGATCGTGGAAAACCTCGGAGAGATTCTCCGGGAAATCGAAAGGGGAAAGTTCGATCTGTCCCCGTCCAGCGAAGACATCCACATGGCCATCGAACAGCGGCTGATTCAGAAGATCGGAGAACTGGGAGGAAAGCTCCACACGGCCAGAAGCCGGAACGACCAGATCTGCCTGGACATGCGCCTGTACATGCGCGACGTTCTTACCCAGTGCAGAAGCCTGCTCATCGAACTCCAGAAAGTCCTCGTTTCCGTTGCCGAAGAAAACCTCGGAGTCATCATGCCGGGGTACACTCATCTTCAACATGCCCAGCCCATTCTGCTTTCCCATCACCTCATGGCTTACTGTGAGATGTTCCGCAGGGACGAGGAGCGGTTCGAAGACTGCTACCGCCGAACCAACGTTCTGCCCCTGGGCAGCGCCGCCCTGGCCGGCACCACGTTTCCCATCGACATGGAATGGACGGCAAAATATCTTCATTTTCCAAAGGTTACTTCAAACAGCATCGATGCGGTCAGTGACCGCGACTATCTGATCGAATTCAACGCAGCGTCGGCCATCCTCATGATGCATATCAGCCGCATGGCCGAGGAACTCATCCTGTGGTCGACAACGGAGTTCGCCTTCATCGACATCAGCGATGCGTTCTGCACCGGTTCGAGCATCATGCCCCAGAAGAAGAATCCCGATGTGCCCGAACTCATGAGAGGCAAGACATCGAGGGTCTATGGAAACCTCATGACCCTGCTCACACTGACCAAGGCACTCCCTCTCGCATACAACCGTGACCTGCAGGAGGACAAGGAACCCGTTTTCGACACGGCGGACACGGTGATCAGCACGGTGCGTCTGCTGGCAAGACTCCTGCCGGAAATCCGGTTCAACCGGGAAAGGATGCTCGATATGGCCGGCAGAGGGTTCACTCTCGCAACGGACCTTGCAGATTACCTGGTACGCAAGGGCGTGCCTTTTCGAAAAGCCCATCACGTGGTGGGGCAGATCGTCCAGCACTGCATACAGAAAAACATCGAACTGCGTGACTGCAGCGTCGAGGAACTGAAGAGCTTCCACAAGGCGTTTGACGCCGATGTTTACCCGTACCTTGAAATATCGAGCGTGGTGGATCAGAGAACTTCCTCGGGAGGCACCGCCACTTCCAGGGTCCGGGAAGCCATTGGCAGGACTCGAACGGAACTGGAAGCCAGGGAGATGATCCTCAAGTCGTAAAACCATGTCCTGGAAAGGGTCCATGAATATTCCGCCGATTTACAGTATGGCTCGCCCGTCCCGCTGCCTGGGGGTGGCATCTATCCTTCTTTTGAGTCTCCTTGCAACCGGGTGCGGAAAAAAGACTTTTCCTCAGCCGGTCTCACACGAACCGCCTCCCCGGATTGCGGACCTGTACGCCCAGGTGAGATCGAAGGGCGTTGAGCTGAGCTGGACGATTCCCCCCCAGATGAAGGTCACTTCCAAGGAATCGCAGCAGCTTTTTTCCGTTCTGAGATCTGAGCTGAAGTGGGAGAACCGCAACTGCGCCGACTGTCCGCCTCCCCTGCAGCAGGAAGTCCAAGTGATCGATCCCACCTTTCCTGAACCGGCTGTGATTTCCGGGAACAAGATGATCTGGACGGATACGGCGGTATCCAGGCAGCACGCCTACCGCTACCAGGTGGTCATTCGCGACAAACAGGGGCGCCCTTCCGTCTTCTCCAACCCGGTTGTGGCCAGGGTGCTGGCGCCTCCTGCCCTCGTGACGGGTACGGCGGCGGCCACAGGACCCCAGGGAATCATGCTCCAGTGGAAACCACCGAAGACGGACGACCAGGGACAGGCCCTCAAGGGCGATCTTCATTTTGAAATCGAACGAACCCTCAACGGAAAGACCTGGGAGAGAGTCAATGCCGTGCCCATCAAGGCCAACAACTTTCTCGACCAGGGAGTGGCCGCAGAACAGACTTACGAATACCGCGTCGTTCCCGTACTCACCTTCGAAGAGACGGCCATGCTGGGAGAACCGTCGGAGATCGTCCGTGTGAGGGCTCCCGAAGCCCTTCCACCGCCGCCCCCCGCCACCGTATGGGTCATCCCGGCCAAGGGAGGCCTGGAAGTGCAGTGGACGGAAAGCGAAGGCAAGGTCGGCGGATACCACGTCTACAGGCGCGAAGGAAAGGAAATTACCCGCCTCACGGCAGCCCCCATCCAGAAGCCTCCTTACCTGGACCACTCGGCCAGACCCAACACGGTCTACTATTACGCCGTTTCCTCCGTCGGCCCTCAGCCCGATCATCGCGAGGGGCTCCTGTCCAAGTGGGCGGAAATCAGGAGCATCCTGTTCGAATAGGAGGACTCCGCAGGCTCGATGCCTGTGCGGCCGGGAAGATTTATATCGAAGCACTTAGAATCGAGGGATGTCCGGATGCACCATTTTCAATATAAACAAGACGAATTGTACTGTGAGAATGTTCCTCTGCGCGAAATCGCCGACCGGGTGGGAACACCCTGCTATGTTTACAGCCATGCCACCCTGGTCCACCATTTCACCGTATTCGACCGCTCGTTCGAGGCCGTTCCCCACCTCACCTGTTTCTCGGCCAAGGCCAATTCAAACCTGGCCGTTCTTCGCCTGTTCAGCACGCTGGGAGGCGGCGCGGACATTGTCTCCGGCGGGGAACTTTTCCGGGCGCGCAAAGCCGGGATCCCTTCCGAGCGCATCGTTTATTCCGGGGTGGGTAAGAGCGCACATGAGATCGACTATGCGCTGGAGGAAGACATCCTGATGTTCAACATCGAATCCACCCAGGAACTGGAAGCCATCAACGAGCGGGCCGGCCGGCTGGGCCGCAGGGCACGCATAGCGCTTCGAGTGAACCCGGACGTGGACCCGAACACTCATCCTTACATTTCGACGGGCATGCAGAAGAACAAGTTCGGGATCGCCGTGGACAGCGCCTTCAAAGCTTATGAATACGCCAGGAGCCTCGGCCATGTCGAAATCATCGGCGTGGATTGCCATATCGGAAGTCAGCTCACGGACGTCACCCCTTTTGTGGATGCCTTGAAGCGGCTGCGACTGCTCATCGACAGGCTCCAGGGCGCCGGCATATCCATCAGTCACCTGGACCTCGGCGGCGGCCTGGGGATCACATACGACCAGGAATCTCCTCCCCTGCCCCATGAATACGCCGACGCCGTTCTCAGGGAGCTCCAGGGCCTCTCTTGCACCTTGATTTTCGAACCGGGGCGCGTTATCGTCGGCAACGCAGGGATTTTGCTCTCGAAAGTCCTCTATACCAAGAGGTCGCCGAGCAGGAATTTCGTCATCATGGATGCGGCCATGAACGATTTAGTGCGTCCGAGTCTTTACGGATCATACCATCAGATTCAACCCATTGAAAAAAGAAGCCGCGAAGAGCAGATCGTGGACGTGGTGGGGCCGATCTGTGAATCGGGCGACTTTCTCGCCAGGGATCGGAGCCTGCCCATGGTGAAGCCTGGAGACTGCCTGGCGGTGATGAGTGCGGGAGCCTACGGGTTCACCATGTCCTCGAACTACAATTCCAGGCCTCGGGCTCCTGAAGTCCTTGTCAGGGACGACAGGATTCACGTCATTCGAGCCCGCGAGACATGGGAAGAGCTGGTGCGCGGCGAATCGATCCCGGATTTTCTTTCATAGCGAGGGTCCGGGAGGAAGATGCAGGCCCGGTCGATAATATGAACCGTTTTTCCGGCTTCGGGGTGGAAGGTGCGTCACATCCCCTGAATTTTGTTCATTCTTCCATAGAATTGGAGTTGATCGAGCATGACGGTCCGCGCGGGACAGCGTATTCGTTTTTCCAAGATGACGGGCAGCGGCAACGATTTCATCATCATAGACAACCGTTCGAAGCTTCTCGACGGCGATAAAGGCCGTGAACTGGCCCGGCTTGCCTGCCGCAGGAAGTTGTCCGTGGGTGCGGACGGCCTGATCCTGATCGAGAACGATCCCGAGGTGGATTTCGTGTGGAGGTTCTACAATGCCGACGGGAGTGAAGCCGAGATGTGCGGCAACGGTGCCCGTTGTGCGGCGAGGTTTGCGTATCTGAAGGGCATGGTGCAGAAGCCGCAGCTGGCATTTCGCACACTGGCGGGAGTGATCGAGGCGGAAATCACGGGAAGCCGCGTGAAGATCCGGATGACCCCACCGCACGGACTGGCGATGGATCTGCCCATTGAAGCTCAGGAGCAGCTCTTCTCTCTTCATTTCGTCAATACGGGTGTCCCCCATGTCGTTCTTTTTGCTGAGAGTGAACAGGCATTGGAGACCCTCGACGTATTCAACCTGGGCCGAACCCTTCGTTATCACCCCCGCTTCCAGCCCGCAGGAGCGAATGCCAATTTCGTCTTCGTCCGGGACGCTCATCACCTGAGCATCCGCACCTACGAAAGGGGTGTGGAAGCCGAGACTCTCGCCTGTGGAACGGGTTCGATCGCTTCCGCCCTGGTTGCCGCCGCCAGGCGGTTCGTTGAACCGCCGGTGGAAGTTCAGACAAGAAGCGGTGAGATGTTGACGATTCATTTCAAGACACCGTCACGCAGCGATGTGACGGACTTTTCCGAGGTTTATCTCGAAGGGGACGCCAGGATGGTATACGAGGCGGAACTCTGGGATGAAACACTGGTCAAGTAGGGAGGGACTCATGTTTCAAGGTGCGATGGTGGCTATCGTTACACCTTTCAAGGCCGGACAGGTGGATGAAAAGGCATACCGGGAACTCATCGAGTTCCAGATCTCGAACGGCACTCACGGTATCGTGCCCTGCGGAACCACGGGCGAGTCCGCGACCCTGTCTTTCAAGGAACACGAACGCGTGGTCGAGATTGCGGTCGAGCAGGTGAACGGGCGCGTTCCCGTCCTGGCCGGAAGCGGATCGAACAATACGGAGGAGGCCATTCTTCTCACGAAACATGCGAAGAACGCCGGAGCCGACGGTGCGCTCATGATCAGCCCCTACTACAATAAGCCCACCCAGGAAGGACTCTTCCGGCATTTCGAAAAGGTAGCGAAAACCGTGGACATCCCCATTATTGTCTATAACATACCGGGGCGCACCGCCGTGAACATCGAGCCGGACACGGTCGCAAGGCTGTCCAAGATCGACAACATTGTGGGCATCAAGGAAGCGGCCGGCAGCATGAAGCAGATCACCGACATCATTGCGCGGTGCGGAGAAGACTTCGACGTGCTGTCCGGGGAGGATTACCTGACCTTTCCGCTCCTTTGCGTCGGGGGTAAGGGAGTCATATCCGTCACGTCCAATGTCGCTCCCCGAGACATGGCCGACTTGTGCAACCTTTTTTTCGCGGGCAGGTTCAAGGAGGCCCAGGAACTCTATTACAGGCTTCTTCCCCTGTGCCACGCCTTGTTTATCGAAACCAACCCGGCTCCCGTGAAGGCGGCCCTTGCCATGATGAACAAGATTGAAAGCGGTGAGGTGCGACTGCCCCTGGCTCCCATGTCGGACGCCAACCTGGAGCGGCTTCGCCGTCACCTGCAATCCTACGGACTGATCTGAGAGCCGACGCACAGGAGGACGAAATGGTCCGCACAGTGGTAGCCGGAATAGCCGGCAGGATGGGATCGAGGATCGCTCAACTCGTTCGCGAGACCGAGGGTCTGGAACTTGCCGGAGGGTTCGAACACCCCGGGCACCCTTCGGTAAATCACGACATTTCGGAAGTCATCGGGGGCCCTCCGTCGGGACTCAAGGTGGCCGCGGGAATCCATGCCGTGCTGCCTGATGCGGATGTGGTCGTCGATTTCACCAGTGCATCCGTTTCGCTGTCCCATCTGAAAGAAGCCGCATCGAGGGGAAAGGCCATGGTCATCGGCTCCACCGGATTCTCCCGGGACCAGGTCGAACAGGCCAGGGAGTACGCCTCCCGGGTGCCGTGCGTGCTGGCTCCCAACATGAGCATGGGAGTGAACGTGCTTTTCAAGGTGGTCGGCGACGTGGCGAAGCTTCTCGGCGAAGGATTCGATGTGGAAATCATCGAGGCGCATCACCGGTATAAGAAGGACGCGCCGAGCGGAACCGCCCTGAAGCTGGCCGGGGTGGTTTCGGACGCCCTCGGGCGAGACCTTGACCAGGTAGGAGTCTATGCCCGCAAGGGAATCACGGGGGAGAGAACGAGCCAGGAGATCGGGATTCAGACCATCCGGGGTGGAGACATCGTGGGCGAACATACCGTAATCTTTGCCGGCCTGGGTGAACGGATAGAAATCACTCACCGGGCGCAGAGCCGCGACAATTTTGCCCGGGGAGCCATCCGAGCCGCTCTCTGGGTGGGCCGGCAGCCGCCCGGTCTCTACGATATGGAACACGTCCTGGGAATACGATAACGTACAGGATCCGCGCATATCGAAGCGCGGATCACTCTCGGCAGGGAGCAGTCCATTCTGCTCTCCCGCGGCGTTCAGCCGCCCGGCAATGAACCGTAAGCCCACGGGCGATTCCATTCGCAGGCGGGCCGACTGACTGGAGGTACAGATGGCATTTGCGAAAGCGGAACGGTTGAAACTCCTTCCTCCCTATCTTTTTCAGGAAATCGATCGATTGAAGGCCGAACTGATCTCGGCCGGAGTCGACGTAATCAATCTGGGCGTCGGCGATCCGGATCTGCCCACTCCCCGGCACATCATCCAAAGACTGCAGGAAGCCGCTGAGGACAAGGCCAATCACCAGTATCCATCCTATTCGGGCATGAATGATTTCAAGGTAAGCGTTGCCGGGTGGTACAGGAGGCGCTTTGGAGTGGAACTCGATCCCGAGCGGGAAGTGCTCACCCTCATCGGTTCCAAGGAGGGCCTGGCACATCTTCCCCTGGCTTTTATCGACCCCGGCGATCTCGCCCTTGTGCCCAGCCCCGCCTACCCCGTTTATCACATCGCCACCATGTTTGCGGGAGGGCATTCCCACATCATGCCCCTGGTCAGGGAGAATCATTTCCTCCCCGACCTCAATGCCATTCCAGCCGATGTGGCGCGCCAAGCCAGGCTGATGTTCATCAACTACCCCAACAATCCCACCGGTGCCACGGCCGAGAGGGGATTCTACGAAAGAGTGCTCGACTTCGCTAGAGAATTTGACATCATAGTCTGCCACGATGCTGCGTACACGGAAATGGCCTTCGGCGGCTACAAGCCCATGAGTTTTCTTGAAATCCCGGGAGCCCGGGATGTGGGGATCGAGTTCCATTCGCTGTCCAAGACGTACAATATGACCGGATGGAGGATCGGGTTCGCCGTGGGTAATGCCGAAATCATAGGAGGACTCGGGCAGATCAAGAGCAACATCGACTCGGGCGCGTTCAACGCCGTCCAGTGGGCGGGTATCGCGGCCCTGGAAGGCAGCCAGGACTGTGTTGTCGAGATGCAGAACATATACCGCGAGCGGCTCGAGGTTCTCATGGACGGCCTGAACAGCGTCGGCCTGTATCCCGACGTGCCCAAAGCGACGTTTTACGTCTGGTGCCCGACTCCTGCGGGCCTCAGTTCGACGGAATTCACGTCTTTGCTTCTAAAGGAAGCCGGTATCGTGACCACACCGGGGAGCGGATTCGGAGAACCTGGCGAGGGATATGTAAGGATGGCCCTGACTGTCTCGAAGGAACGCATCGAGGAGGCGGTCGGGCGCATTCGCAAACTGTCCATTTAGCCGTCCAGGCGAAATTTTCTTTGCCCGGGCCGGGCAACTCGCCTTGCGGCAGCGGAATGAGCATGGTAGATGTCTTTATCGGATTCGGCAGCAACCAGGGTGATTCGATGCGGATCTGCCGCGGAGCCCTGGAGGAAATCGGCCGGCATCCGCTTGTGCGTGTGACCAGGGTTTCTTCGTTTTACCGAACAAAGCCTGTCGGGCCCGTCCGGCAGGATTGGTTCGTGAACGGAGTGGTCCGATGCGGGACATCTCTATCCCCGGAGGAGCTTTATGCGCTGACTTCCGGGATTGAACGGGTATTCGGGCGCAGAAGAGAGGTTCCCTGGGGGCCGCGCACTCTGGATCTGGATATTCTATCGTACGGCGAGGTCAGCGTAGACCTTTCCTGGCTCAAAATTCCGCACCCGAGACTGCACGAAAGACTGTTTGTCCTCGTGCCCCTCGTGGAAATCGCTTCCGACTGGGTGCACCCGGAACGGAAGGTTTCGGCAAAACAACTGCTCGACGCTCTTCGTGACGAGGATCACGACCAGCAGGTCGAGCCGATGGAAGCCCCATGATCCGTCTTCTCATTATCGGACTGTTGATCTATCTCGGGTACAGGCTGATCAGGAACTTCATCGGCTCCGCAGAATCCAGCCAGAACGTCGACGGTAACGGCGGGCCGCGGGAAGCCGAGCTGATCCAGGACCCTCAGTGTGGGGCCTATTTTTTGAGACAGCGCGGAGTGAAGGCTGAAATCGAGGGGCGCACCGTTTATTTTTGCGGTCAGGATTGCCTCAACGCGTACATCGCCCATCTCAAGAACGGTCGCAACGGTGACAATCGCCGAGGGGAGGAAAGAGTATCATGAAGTTTTTTATCGACACGGCCAACCTGGAGGAAATCAAGGAAGCTCACAGCCTGGGGATCCTGGACGGCGTAACCACCAACCCTTCTCTTGTGGCCAAGGAAGGCATAACTGACCGGGAAGGATTCGAGAGGCACATCAAGGCCATCTGCGAATGCATACAGGCTCCGGTGAGCGCCGAAGCGGTCAGTACGACGCATGAGCAGATGGTGGTGGAAGCGCGGAACCTGGCCGGGATCGATCCCAACGTCGTGGTCAAGATCCCCATGACCACCGACGGCCTCAAGGCGGTAAAGCAGCTCTCGCAAGAGGGAATCAAGACGAACGTCACGCTGGTCTTTTCTCCCCTGCAGGCCTTAATGGCCGCCAAGGCCGGAGCGGCATACGTCAGTCCTTTCGTGGGTCGACTGGACGACATTTCTCACGACGGCATGAACCTGGTGGAGGAGATTCTCGATATCTTTTCCAACTACCTGTTTGAAACAGAAATCATTGTGGCGAGCGTGCGCAACCCGCTTCACGTTCTGACCGCAGCCAAGCTGGGAGCAGATATCGCCACGATCCCGTTCAAGGTGATCGCTCAACTGGCTCATCACCCCCTGACGGACATTGGAATCAGGAACTTTTTGAAAGACTGGGAAAAAGTAGAGAGGCAGAAGTCCTGATCACATCCAGCCGGGAAATCAAGAACGAGGGATGGCTATGACACGCCGGGCAGCCCGACTTCCAGGGTTCTCTGTTCTTTCATGGGTCATTGTGTGCATCTCCCTGTTTATTCTCTCCCAAGGTGCGGTATGGGCCGATATCTATAAATATGTCGACAAGGACGGGGTCCTGCACTATACCAACGTTCCCACACAGGCGAGTTCGAAGGTGGTGTCCCTGCCGCCGGCAACCCCGGAGAACATCAACAGGTTTTTCCCCGCCCCGGTTCCGGCTCTTCCGTACCGCCAGGCTTCGGACCAGACGCATTTCGATCCCCACATACGGCTGATCTGTCAGGCTCACGGCCTGGATTACAACCTGGTCAAGGCGGTCATCAGGGCGGAATCCGCCTTCGATCCGCAGGCCGTGTCACCCAAGGGTGCCAAGGGGCTGATGCAGCTCATGCCGGGGACATCCAAGGACCTGGGCGTGGTCGATCCCTTCGATCCCCATCAGAATATCGACGGCGGCACGCGCTACCTCAAGATGCTCCTCGATCGATTCAACAACAACCTCATTCTCGCCCTGGCTGCATACAACGCGGGCCCTGAGAGCGTTGCGAAATATGGGGGTGTGCCCCCGTACGATGAGACCCAGATTTACGTGCGCAGAGTCCTGGAGTTCTATACCCGCTACTCCAGATGATGCATTTCCGTCGGGCGATTCAACAGCAGACGACCCGAAAACCATCGTCAGCGGCCGTGATGAACAGAAACGATTTTTCTCGACAGAGCCTGACCAATCTGCCGAACATTCTGACCTACATCAGGATGGCTACCATACCCGTTATCCTGGTTCTTCTGTCGGCGCCGGCCTCGCCAAGATCCATGAACGCGGCGTTCTTCCTGTTCGTTATGGCCTCCATCACGGATTACCTGGACGGTATCCTGGCCCGGCGCCGCAACCTGGTGACCTCCGTCGGAAAGCTTCTCGACCCGCTGGCGGACAAACTACTCACCTCCGCCGTGCTCATCATGCTGATTTCCCTTGGCAAGGTTCAGGCCTGGCTCGTCTTTCTCATCATCGGCCGGGACATCACCATCACCGGCCTTCGTTCCATCGCAGCCACCCAAGGCCTGATCCTCAACGCCAGCCGCATGGGAAAGAACAAGATGATTTCCCAGACGATCGCTCTCGTCTTTTTGCTGCCGTCCTTTCCCGGCATCGACCGGATACTCGACCTCGTGGGCATGATCTTTCTCTGGATTTCGGTGGTCCTGGGCTACTGGTCCGCCATTGACTACTTCACGCATTTCTACAGGGAAGCCAGCCGGCAGAGCAAACCTCGGAAGCAGGCCTGACGGGAGTTTCACATGTCCTTCGAACCTCCTCCTTATGATCCGCCGGCTTTCGACAGGGAACCGTTCACTGCTTCTCCTCCTGCATCCTTCAGGCCCGTGGAAAAAGCCGGAGTCGCTCCCCCAGACTACCATGCCACTTCCATCTTTCCAGAATACTTCCAGGTGGAAAAGGGACTGTGGCGGCTGGTCGAGGATTCGCGCATGGACTGCGTGGTGGTCCTGGAGGAAAGCGGCACACTGGTCGTAAAGGAATTCCGCCGCCTCGAGGCGGGAGACCTGGTCGCCTGCGGCCGCACGGAAAACGGCGAGGAAGGCATATTTGTTCATTCGGAAGCCTTCGGAGGCACTCTTGCTCCTTCTGAAAAATTTGCCTTTCGCACCCTGATTTCCAGGGAAACCTCGTTCTCCATCGACTACGATGAACTTTACGCCCTGCTGCGGTTCGAGCGGCAAAACGGCTTCATTCTCTGGGTCGCCGGACCAGCGGTGACCTTCGACCGCGATGCGCGCGGCGCCCTCACCGTCCTCATCGAAAGAGGCTATGTCCATGGCCTGCTGGCCGGGAACGCCCTGGCAGTCCACGACATCGAGGGGGCCTTGTTCGAGACGGCCCTCGGCCAGGAACTCTATTCGAAACGCCACGTTCGCCTCGGACACTACAGGCACCTGGACGCCATCAACGCGGTGAGGGATGCCGGCAGCATTGAAAACGCCGTGCAGAACGGGATCGTTCAGGACGGCATCATGCGTGCCCTGATCACGCGAAGGGTGCCGTATGTTCTTGCCGGATCCATACGGGACGACGGCCCGCTTCCTGGAGTAATCGCCGATGCGTATGAAGCTCAGGACCGCATGCGCAGCCTGGCCCGCCGTGCAACCACGGTGATCGCCATGGCCACCCAGCTTCACGCCATCGCGACGGGAAACATGATTCCCGCCTACCGGGTCGTTGCGGGATACGGAGTGAGGCCCGTCTACTTTTACAGCGTGGATATGTCAGAATTCGCTACCAACAAGCTGGCCAACAGAGGATCGCTCACCGCCCGATCCATACTGACAAACGCCCAGGATTTCGTGGTCAACCTCGAACGCGGCCTGAGATAAACTCGGTCCCCGCCCTTCCTGCCGCCGCTTCTTCGACCTCCTCGATGGAGGCAATCACGGCCCTCCTGCCGCCCTCTTCCAGGAACTGCACCGCGGCCTCGACCTTGGGCCCCATGGAACCATCCGGAAATTCATGCTTTTTCAGCCGTTCCACGGCTTCCTCCACCGTGATGCTTCGCAGGAACGTCTGGTCAGGATAACCATAATTCAAGGCCACCCCCGGCACATCGGTGGCAATGACGAACACATCCACGCCTACTTCTCCGGCCAGCCGGGCACTTGCCAGGTCCTTGTCGATCACCGCATCCACGCCGTGAAACGTCCTGCTCTCCCGGATCACCGGTATGCCACCTCCTCCGCACGAGATGACCAGGAATCCCAGTTCGACAAGCCTTCGGATTTCTCTTTTCTCGACGATGGTCACGGGCCGGGGAGATGCCACTACGCGGCGGTAGCCCTTCTCCGTCCTGACCGTCCGGTAGGGCAGCCGGGCCGCAGCTTCCTCGGAAAAAGCCGGTCCGATGGGCTTCGACGGGTTGCGGAACGCCGGGTCGTTTTCGTCCACCACCACGTAAGTGAGTACGGTCACGATGTACGGCACTGTCCCGTTGCCGAGCTTCATCAGTTCACTGTCCAGGGTGGACTCGATCATGTATCCGATCTGCCCCTGGGTCTGGGCGACCAGGATCTCGAGAGGGAGCCTGGGCAGGGCATCGCAGCATTCCTGCTGGAGCAGAAGGTTGCCCACCTGCGGACCGTTGCCGTGCGTCAGAATGATCCGATAATCCCGAGAAAGGCGCGCAACCTGGCTCAACGGCACGCGCAGGTTCCGAAACTGCTCCTCGATGCTTCCTTTCTGCCCTTTGCGAATCAGGGCGTTGCCGCCCAGGGCGACCAGCATCACCGGCTTTTCCTTGTATGTCTTCCGACGCTCAACCATTGCAGAATCCCGGCCTCTCAGCGAATGTAAACAGCGACAGGATCAAAACACTCCCAGTTTCTTCATTCGCGCGACAACGACGTCCTCGAGCAGCGGCGGCCCGTGGTCTTCGTACTCGTAGCGCACCCTCAATGCCGGTTTGTTGATGGAGAGAAGACGGGTAAGGTTGATGGGTGTGGCAAAAAGAACCAGGTCGCAGTCGACGGCGTTGATGGTCGCCTCGAGGTCCCGGACCTGTTCATCGCTGTACCCGAGGGCTGGAAGCTGTCGGCCGAGATGAGGGTAGCGATCGAAAGCCTCCTTTATGCTCCCTGCCGCATACGGTTTCGGATCCGCAATCTCGCGGGCCTCGAACCTGCGCGCCGCAATGGTTGCCGCACCGAAGGGCATGCCTCCATGAGTGAGGGTAGGCCCGTCTTCGACCAGGAGGACTCGGCTTCCACGGACCATTTCCGGATCGTCGAGCATCACCGGGGAATTTGCCAGGATTACTTTCGCCTTCGGAGCGTACCGAGCGATGTTGCTCTTCACCGTTTCGACATCCTCGGCCTTCGCCGTATCCACCTTGTTGATGACGGCTATATCGGCCATGATCATATTCGTCTCCCCGGGGTAGTAGAGGGTTTCATGCCCGGCTCGATGCGGATCGAACAGGACAATGTGAAGATCGGGATGAAAGAAAGGAGTGTCGTTATTCCCTCCGTCCCAGACGATGATATCCGCCTCCTCCTCGGCCTGTTTCAGAATCCTGCCGTAATCGATGCCCGCGTAGACCACGATCCCCATGTCGATGAGCGGCTCGTACTCTTCCCTCTCTTCAATCGTACAGTGACTGACGAGGCAGTCGTCGTGCGAAGAAAACCTCTGGGCCACCTGATTCACCAGGTCCCCGTAGGGCATCGGATGGCGCACCACCACCACGTTCCTGCCCAGATCCCTCAAGATCGAGCACAATTTGCGGGTCGTCTGGGATTTTCCACACCCCGTCCTGACGGCACACACGGCAATGACCGGCTTCACCGACCTCAGCATGGTGTATGTAGCCCCCACCAGGATGAAATCGGCCCCCTCCGCCATGGCGACGGAAGCCTTGTGCATCACCTCGACGTGAGACACATCACTGTAGGAGAAGGCAACCAGGTCGATGCGATGCTCCCGGATCAGCTTGGCCATGTCCTCCTCGGCGTAGATGGGAATACCCCGGGGATAAAGGCCTCCCGCAAGTCCGGCAGGATAAAGCCGTCCTTCAATGTTCGGGATCTGTGCAGCCGTGAAGGCAACGACATGGTATCGGGGATTGTCTTTGAAATAGACGTTGAAGTTGTGAAAATCCCGGCCCGCGGCCCCAACAATGATGACCTTTTCAACCATCCGCATCCCCCTTCAGTGTTCTGTTGATTTTCTCAGGAGTCTGAACCGGGATCAGCTTCGACGAAAAACCGACCGGATTCAACCGTGAGACAGCGCTTTACACGGGTTTGCCGGACGCACGGATTCCTTCGAGGGCTCCTGCCAGAATCCGCAGGAACTCGTGTCGGGGGATTTCGCGTGCGCCGAAGCGAATGAGGTGCCCGGTGGCAACCTGGCAGTCGATGAGATGGAAGTCAAGGCGCCGGAGTCTTTCCACGAGGTGAACGAAGGCGACTTTCGACGCGTCCGTCTTTTGAGTGAACATGGACTCCCCGAAGAAGATCTTCCCCAGGATCACTCCATAAAGTCCGCCGACAAGTTCCCCCTGGTGCCAGCTTTCCACGGAATGGGCATAGCCCAGGCCATGCAGGCGAAGGTAGGCGTCGATCATTTCAGGCACGATCCATGTTCCCTCCCCCCGCTTTCTCCTCACTTCGGCACACCGCTTCACGACCTCTGCAAAAGCCCTGTCGAAGGTAACAGTGAAGACTCTCTTGCCTATCACCCGCAGCAGGCTCTTCGAAACCTTCAACTCGCCGGGGAAAAGAACGAGGCGAGGGTCGGGAGACCACCAGAGTATGGGCGTCTGTTCGGAATACCAGGGGAAAATACCCAGGCGATAGGCAAGCAGAATCCGCTCGGGAGAAAGATCACCCCCGACGGCCAGGAGTCCGTCGGGCTCCGCAAGACTGATGGGAGGAAAATTCAGGGCATCGGTGAGTTGAAATACAGGCATGTTCTTATTTCAGGTATCCGGCCCCTTCGAAATACCCGCTCACGCGGCGGCAGATTCGGGAAAGCGGAAGACCAGGTTTTCCGTTCGAAGCTCCCCGCCGTTCCCGCCGTCCTCCGGAGCGGCTTCATCGAGGCGGGAGATCAGCACCCGGCCGCCGCGGCTGAGCCTCCCGAAGAGGATCTCGTCGGCCAGCACGTCCTTGATCTCCGTTTGAATCAACCGGGCAAGAGGCCGTGCTCCGAACGCACTGTCGTAGCCAGCCTCGGCCAGCCAGAGTCGGGCGGACGGGCTCAGTTCGAGCCGTATCCTCTTTTCGACCAGCTGCGTCTCCATCTCGCCGATAAACTTGTCGACGATTCTTTCCATGATATCCGTGGTCAAACCACCGAAGGGGACGATCCCATCGAGACGGTTGCGGAATTCAGGGCTGAAGAGGTTTTCCACCGCCTTCATCCCCTTTCCGAGGCGGTCGTCCGTGTCGGAAGATCCGAACCCGATAGTCGGGCTGTTCATCTCCCGAGCTCCCGCGTTGGAGGTCATGAGCAGAATCACGTTTCTGAAATCCGCCTTCTTGCCATTGTTGTCCGTCAGGGTGGCGTGGTCCATGACCTGGAGAAGAATGCTGAACAGATCGGGGTGTGCCTTTTCGATCTCGTCCAGAAGCAGCACGGTGTAGGGCTGCTTGCGGATAGCGTCCGTGAGGAGTCCCCCCTGGTCGAAGCCGATATACCCCGGAGGCGCGCCGATCAGGCGGGCCACCGTATGCTTTTCCATGTACTCGCTCATGTCGAAGCGCAGGAAGTTCACACCCAGGATCTTCGCCAACTGCCTGGCCACCTCCGTCTTTCCGACACCGGTGGGGCCGATGAGCAGAAACGAGCCGATGGGTTTTTCCGGAATGCGCAGCCCCGCTCGCGATCGCTTGATGGCTTTCACCAGGATGCCGATAGCCGTGTTCTGGCCGAAAACCTGCCCCTTGAGTTCCATTTCGAGCTGCTGCAGCCGGAACTGGTCGGACGCCGAAACGCTGCGGGGAGGGATCTTGGCAATGCGGGCCACCACTCGTTCGACATCCTTTACCCCAACGATCTTCCGGATTCGCCTGTCCTTCTTCAGCCGCATGCCGGCTCCCGTTTCATCGATCACGTCGATGGCCTTGTCCGGCAGATACCGGTCGTTGATGTGCCTGCCGGCCAGTTCGGCCGCCGCTCTCAATGCAGCATCCGTATACCGAATTCCATGATGGTGTTCGTAGTAGGTCTTGAGCCCCTGCAGGATACGGTAGGTGTCGTCCACGGTCGGTTCCTGGATCTCGATCTTCTGGAACCGCCTGCTCAACGCCCTGTCTTTTTCAAAGTGATTCTTGTACTCTTCGTAGGTGGTCGAACCGATACAACGGAGTCCACCCGACACCAGGACCGGCTTGAGAATGTTGGATGCATCCATGGATCCGCCGCTGGTCGCCCCGGCTCCAACCACCGTATGGATTTCATCGATGAAAAGAATCGCTCCCGCCTTCTTTTTCAGTTCCTGGATGACTCCCTTGAGCCGCGCTTCGAAGTCGCCCCTGAACTTGGTTCCGGCAAGCAGGGCTCCCATATCGAGTGCAAAGATCTCGACATCCTTGAAGACTTCCGGGACATCCCCGAGATGGATCCTGAGAGCCAGCCCCTCGGCAATGGCGGTTTTTCCCACACCTGGGTCCCCCACGAATATGGGGTTGTTTTTCGTTCGACGCCCCAGGATCTGCAGTGTCCTCAGGATCTCGTCCTCCCGACCGATGAGAGGATCGATCAGGCCGGCGGCCGCTTTTTCGATGAGGTTCACGGTAAAGCTTTCGAGCGCACCCGGACGCCTGGTCGGCTGCTGTTCACCGGGCACAGGGGCGTCGATACGCCTTGTCCCGGTCATCTCGTCGGAATCGGGCCCCCCCACCTTGGAAATCCCGTGCGAAATGTAGCTCAACACGTCCAGCCTGTTGATTCCCTGGGATTTCAAGTAATAAACGGCGTAGGAATTCTCTTCATAAAACATGGCTGCCAGGATATCCCCGGCATCCACTTCCTTTTTTTCCGCCCCGTGTACGTGCATCACGGCCCTCTGCAGGACCCGCTGCACTCCCACCGTCTGAATCGGATCCTGGTCGTGCCCCTCGGGAAGCTTCTCGGCACGGTCTTCGAAATACTTGTCCAGGCGCATCTTGAGGTTCTCGAGGTCCGCTCCGCAGTGGTAAAGTATCCGCCTGCCCGTCACATCGTGAAGCATGGCATAAAGGATATGCTCCAAAGTGAAGAATTCATGCCTTCTTACTTTGGCCTCCTTGATAGCGGCTGCGAGTGTAAGTTCAAGTTCCCTGTTGATCATCTACGCTTCTTCCATGCTGCATTGTAAAGGAAATCCGTTCTTTCTGGCCAGGTGATGCACCATCTCGACCTTGGTTTCAGCCACCTCCGCGGTGAAGACGCCGCAGACACCCGCACCGCTCTTGTGAACGTGCAGCATGATCCGCGTGGCCTCCGTGGGAGATTTATGAAAGACCCTTTGAAGGATTTCTACGACAAATTCCATTGTGGTATAATCGTCATTATGAAGCAGAACCTTGTACATCGGGGGTTCTTCGAGCTCCTCCTCCACATCGCTCTCCAGCTCCTCCCGATAGTCCGGATGACGGTCACTCATCCCTTTTCCTCCCCTTTATTCCAGACTCCCGATACTGACCTGCGAACTGCTTCTTGACCTTTCTTCAATAATAAACAATAACTTTTTCCTCTGAAGAGTCAAGCGGGGCATAACTCAAGAGTCTTTTCATCCCTGGAGGAGTCAGGATGGCCGGCAACAGCTTCGGAAGAATTTTTCGGATCACCACGTGGGGAGAATCCCACGGGACCGCACTGGGAGTCGTCATAGACGGATGTCCGCCGCGAATCCCTCTTGCACCCGAAGACATTCAGCTCGACCTCGACCGCAGAAGACCGGGGAGGCAGTTCACCTCCCCCCGGGGGGAACCGGACAGGGTCGAGATCCTCTCCGGTCTTTTCCAGGGCGTCACCACCGGAACACCCATCAGCCTCATCATCTACAACAAGGACGTCCGCAGCCGGGACTACGATGAAATATCGCTGGTGTACCGCCCGGGCCACGCCGACCGGACGTATGAACAGAAATACGGCATACGGGACTGGAGAGGGGGAGGGAGAAGTTCCGCGCGGGAGACGGCAGCTCGAGTGGCCGCGGGAGCCGTCGCCAGGAAGTTCCTTCATTCCCGGGGAATCTCCGTTCGGGGCTATACCGTGGCCCTTGGCGGTGTTCACTGCAAGGAGAAGAACCTGGACGAGATCGACCGCAACCCTTTCTTCTGCCCCGACCCGGAGGCGGCCCGGGCGATGGAGCGGCGAATGACGGAGCTGCGGGAAGCGGGGGATTCGGCGGGAGGCATTGTCGAGGTGTGCGCCTGCGGATGTCCTCCCGGGCTGGGGGAACCCGTTTTCGACAAGCTGGATGCCCGCCTCGCAGGGGCACTCATGTCCATCGGCGCCGTAAAGGGAGTGGAAATCGGCAAAGGCTTCGCTTCGGCAGACATGACGGGAAGCGAACACAACGATCCAGTAACCGCATCGGGCTACGCGGGAAACAATGCGGGGGGCATTCTGGGAGGTCTGTCCACAGGAATGGAAATCGTCGTGCGGGCAGCAGTCAAGCCCATCCCTTCCATCGCCATCGCCCAACAGACGGTAAACCGCCACGGCGAACCAGCCACCATCCGGATCAAGGGCCGCCACGACATCTCGGCTATCCCGCGCATCGTGCCCGTTTGCGAGGCGATGGTCCTGCTGGTCCTGGCTGACTTCATGCTGCATCCCTTCCCTCCAGGATTTCCCCGGAACCCGGGCGCAGCGGTACGCTCTGTCTGACGTATCGAACCTTAGAGCCTGATATTGAGCTGATCCAGCATATCGTCGGCAAAACGAATGATGTATTCGCGCTGCATCGCATTCGCATAGGCAATGCAATTGCATCGCAGAACCTGGCGGCTCCTGATGAGCAGTTCGAAATCCACCTGTGCCGGAGCCAGGTTCACAGCAAAATAATACGGCTGGCATTGAAGGTGTTCCTGCTGGATTTCCGAGTAGAGGTTTTTCGGCAGGTCCACCCAGAAGATCTCCCCAAATACGGTACCAGTGGCGTTCCGGCCCAGAAAATCCAGGACCAGGTCATGATCCGGTCCCCTCAGTTGATCGATCACATACTGCTTCATGTTTTGCCGGTCCTTCCTTCCATCAAATTCCACGCAAACGCTCGCCGCTCCAGGTCGGGAATGCTTGTTCGGGCTTATGTCGAGCAGACTCCGGCACATCGGGTACTTGAAGGGGAAACTTTGAAAAGCGCCTGCCCGCAGATGTCCATGGCAAGTATAATCGAAAGACAGGCCCCTGACAAACGACTCGAATCCCGCCACCGGAAACGAGCAGGAAGAACAAAAGGGAAGGGACAAGAACGAGAAGCACGGCGTCCGGGCCGCTTACGGTGCTGGATCTTCCCAGGGCGCCCAGGATCTGCGCCCCGGGAACTCTTCCCCGAAAATCTCCGTCACGGTGCCGGACCTGACGATCCGCCCTTCGTGAAGCACGGTGACATTCGGAGCGATATAGGGGATCTCTGAATAGTCATGAGTCACGAAAAGAGTGGTCATGTTCATATCGTTGAGGATCTGTCCCAATTCGTTGAGCAGGCTTTTGCGTGTGGGATAATCGAGGGATCCGAAGGGCTCGTCCAGGAAAAGCACCTCGGGCTCGAGGGCAAAGGCCCGCGCAAGGCTGGTCCGCTGAGCCTCCCCGCCGGACAGATGCCGGGCTGACCGTCCGGCCAGGTGAGCGATCCCGAATCGATCGAGCCACTTTTCAGCCCTGGCAAGAGCCTTTCGACCGGTGACGCCCCGCAGGCGCAGGGCGATGAGCAGGTTTCTGCGCACACTCGTGTCCAGAAGCAGGGCTTCCTGAAACACCAGTGCCATTCGGCGGCGAAGGGAAAGCACGTTGCTGCGGCCGGCCTTTTCTCCATCGAGGAAAATGCTCCCCTCGTCGGCAGCTTCGAGCAGGGCCAGGGTGAGCAGCAGGCTCGACTTGCCTGCCCCGTTCGGCCCGACCAGCGCTCTCACTTCCCCCCTGGCCAGGGAGAACTCGTCTATGCTGAAAATCAACTTCCCCGACCGTACAAGCCGAAGGTTTTCCACCCGTATGAAACAATCCACGCTCACCTGCCCCGCTGCTGAAGGTAACTGAGAGCGGCCGTTATGCAGAATGCCAGCGCAAGGAGGATCGTGCTGAGAGCCGTGGCCAGTTCGAATCTGCCCTTGGACACCTCGAGCACGGTGGCCGTGGTGAGCACTCGAGTGTAGCCGCGCACGTTTCCTCCCACCATCATGGACGCGCCCACTTCACTGATCACCCCTCCAAAACCCGCGATCACCGCCGCAAGAATCCCCAGCCTGGCTTCCCAGAGAAGCAGAAGCAGGTACTGGATACGGGTCGCCCCGAGGGCAAGGATCTGAAGCCGCAGTTTCGGATGAATGGACTGGATGGCCGCGATGGTAAAACCCGCCACGATGGGGGACGCGATGACCGCCTGGGCAATGATCATGGCCGACGGTGTATAAAGAAGCCCCAGGGCTCCAAAGGGTCCATAGCGGGTGAGACACAGCCACGTGCCGAGCCCCACCACCACGGGAGGAAGACCCATCCCGAAGTTCACCATGCTCACTGTAAAACCTCGCCCGATAAAACGCTTCAACGCAAGAACGGTCCCGATGGGAATCCCGATCAGGACGCTGATAAAGGTCGCGGTGCAGGACACCTGGAGGGTCCTCAGCGTGATGTCCATCACCTCGGGATCCAGGGTCACCAGGAGTCGAACGGCTTCGGCGAGACCTTCCCCAATTACGCTCAAACAATGTCCTCCCTGCGCATGGCCATCTGATGACTACATCTGCTTGCCCGCATCGGGAAAGAAGAGAGGAGATCCGAATTTATCCTTGCCGAATTCTCCGATGATCTTCTGGGTCTCGAGTGCGATCATGAACTCGACGAAGGCCTTGCCTCCCTCGGAGTTCACCTTGCCGAACTTCTCGGGATTCACCTGCATGACGTGATAGATGTTGAGGAGCGCCTTGTCCCCTTCCGAGAGAATGTCGAGCTTGACATTGGCTTTCTGAGCCAAATACGTGCCCCGGTCAGTCAGGGTGTATCCCTGCTTTTCAGACGCCATGAGCAGAGTCGCTCCCATGCCCTGACCGGATTCATGGTACCACTTCTGCCCCTGAGGGTTGACCTCGATGCTCTTCCAGACGGCCTTCTCCTTCTTGTGGGTCCCTGAATCATCACCCCTCGAAATGAAGATCACCCCTTTATCCGCAATGGTCCTGAACGCCTCGGAACTTGTTTTCCCCTTGATTCCGGCAGGATCGCCCGTCGGCCCCACGATCACGAAATCATTGTGCATAACAAGCTGATAGTTGACAACCGCTCCTTCATCCACCAGCTTCTTTTCGGCGGAGGGAGCATGGCACAGCAGGACATCCGCCTCTCCCTTCTCACCCATGGCAAGAGCCTGTCCCGTGCCCGCCGAAATGGTCTTCACGCGGTAGCCCGTTTCCTTCTCGAACTTGGGGATCAACACGTCGAGCAGCCCGGAATCCACGGTGGAGGTCGTTGTAGCCAGGATGATGTCCTTGACCTTGGGTTCCGCGGCTGCGGCTTTCTGAACCTGGAGCAGTCCGGTGAAAAAGAACCCACAGAAGAAAACAAGGGATGCGATAAAAATTCTCTTGATCATGAGCGGTCTCCTCGAGGCAATAGATATTCGATTGGAGTCTTGTCAAGCCCGCACGATACACACATCCGAACGAAGGGCGGTCAGGACCGGCCGCATCCGGCCCTTCAAAATGCATTATGCCACAAGAGTCATAACGATGCAAGCTTCAACTGGAACCGAACCGCCTTTTCAGCTGCAAGACCGGCCTTCTATTGGGTTCTTCCGGAAAACGCGTATCCGGGCAGTTGTCGCATAAAAGTGAAATGCATATTCGTCCAATCCGGTGCAGCGGGCAGGGCATCACAAACAGGGCGGGGTTGAAGGATTCGGCAGGAAACAGGGAGTCGAAACGAGAGATCTTTACGGTGCGATCGCCTCTTGGACTGGATTCCCGCCTTTTTTGCGGGAATGACGTTGTGATTATTGCGGGAATGACGTTGTGATGGCCAATGTCGTTGTGATGATGATGGACGTTGTGATGCCATCGGTCTTTTGCGTGAAAAGCATCGGAGGTATTCGTTTGCCGGATGGACCTTTACTATTCCCGCTTTTTCAGACAATTTCTGCAGATGCCGTCCAGGCGGATTTCCACCTTTTGGACGACAACCGGCAGGACCTTTTCGACAGACTGCAGATCCAGTTTCACGATGCCGGGATCCAGGCATTCCATGTCTCCGCAGCTGCGGCAGTAGAAATGGGCATGTCGTGGATGATTCGCATTGGGCGCCAGCCCGTAGCGGAAGGATCGTTCTCCGGAACTGAGGCGTTCCACGAGTCCCCTTTCCACCAGCACATCCAGGATGCGATAAACGGTCACCCGGTTCATGGGATGCGTCCGGTTGGCCATCCGGCAGATCTCCTGGTGAGTCAGGGGAGATGCGCTGCTGCCGATGATTCGAAGTACGATCATTCGCCCCGGCGTGACAGCCAGGTTCGAAAGCACCAGCAGACCGGGATAATCACATCGGGAACACATGCTGCACCTCACGTCCCTTCGAACATCCGTTCCACCCTGAAGGAGAGCGGAACGCTGCAATGGTGTCAATTCAAGGCGGCACTGAACTTGTCGCCCACTTCCCTGAGGTTTCCCGCCCAGTCTTCCGCCAGCGGGTCGGCGGCAATCACCTCGGCGCCGATGGCATCCGCGATCAGTTTCGCGGCGGTGGCGGAAAACTGGGGCTGTACAAAGATCGCCCTGATCTTTTCTCTTGCGGCATATTCGATCAGGCGCTTGAGATCCGCCGCCCTGGGTTCCCTGCCTTCCACCTCGACGGCCATCTGCCTCAGGCCGTACGCCTGCGCAAAGTACCCCCACGCAGGATGAAAAACCATGAACTCCTTCTTTCCCTTCCTGCCATGAAAGACGTTCAGAAGATGCTGATCCAGCTTTACCGCTTCCATGATGAAATCCCGGTAGTTTGCTTCGTAGATCTCCCTGTTGGCGGGATCGACGGTCAGGAGCCCGTCGAGGATGTGCCGGGCCTGGAGCATCACGAGGGGAGGAGAAAGCCACACGTGGGGGTCTCCCGGACCATGGTCATCTTCTTCCCCGCCGGGGGACCCGACCTGGGTGCCTGCCTGGTGATGACGGCCGTGGTGATGATGTTCGTGGGCAGTCATGGGAATTTTCTCGATTCCCCCATCGGTCCGGACAATGAGCATCCCCGGGTTTGCGGCTTCGAATCTTTTCAGCCAGACGTTCTCGAAAGGAGTCCCCACCGAGAAATAGATCTTCGACCGAGTCAAGCTCACCATCTGCCGCGGCCTTGGGTCGTAGACATGAGGGTCGGCTCCCGGCTCCACCATGACCGTCACGTGGACCCTGTCCCCCCCAATCTTCTCCACGAAGTACTTCTGGGGCAGTATGCTGACCGTGACCTCCAGTGGTTCCGAAGCAGCGCGCACAGGCCCTGGAACCCCCAGCATGAAGATCCCGACCAATGATAGCGCGGCGGCAATGTGCTTCATCTTTCCCCCCTTTCCCGCACAGGTTTTCCATTCAAAAGGAGCCGGTACACACGAAGGGCGAATATTGCGCGACCATCGTTCCAGCATCATGCAACACAGTTGCACGAAACTGCAAGGGGTTTATTCCATGTCGGCAGGCCGTTTTTTATCCCATAGAAGAACCGTGAGGTGATTCGCTTGGTGCAGGTTGGTTGCGGAGTATTTGCATTTGCAAAGCCCCGGAAAAAGGGGTATCCAAAACTTTGTGATTCTCAGGTGATGAACGACGCCGAGTCTGCTCCCAATGCAGCGAAACAGGCTTCTCAGTCAGGGATGCCCGGTCAAAAACCATTGCGGCTTATTGACATGCCCCTCCATAATGGTGAGTATATACCGGTAAGAGCCTGGTTTAATTCACAAGAACAATGAAGATGCGGATGAGCGAGCGACTGTTGAGGATGCTGGAGTTCTTTCATGTCAACATGCCATGGCAACACATGCCCCGGCATTTCGAGATGATCGTGAGCCGCCGCATGAACGTGGAGATAGGATTCGACGCCGCGAGCCTGGACCGGGTGACAAGATCCGAGCTTCGCACCGTTGCGGGTCGACTCGATGCGGCCGGATGCAGGACGACCATACACGGGCCTTTCTGGGACCTCAACCCCGGCAGCATCGATCCGCTTATCCGCCAGGTTTCCCGTTGCAGATTCCAGCAACTGTTCGACGCGGCGGGAGTTTTCGAACCTCTGCAGGTGGTGGTGCACACCGGCTTCGATCCCCGGCATCACTCCGGACATCGTGAAGCCTGGCTGGCCAATTCCCTTGCAAGCTGGGAACCGCTTGTGGAACGTGCCGAAAAGATGAGGATACCTCTGCTCCTGGAGAATGTATGGGAGCACGGGCCCGACCTGCACAGAACGTTATTGGACAAGATCAGTTCTCCATTCTTCGGGTTCTGCCTGGACGTGGGCCATCAGCACAGTTTTTCGAGCAGTCCTTTGTCGTCGTGGCTGGAAAGCCTTTCGGGATATCTCAGGGAGATCCATCTCCACGACAACGACGGAAGAGGAGACTCTCACCTTCCGGTGGGGCGGGGCAACATCGATTTCGAAAGCCTCTTCGAGTACCTCGGCAAAAACAAGATCAGGCCGCTTCTCACTCTCGAACCCCACAGGGAAGAACACCTCGCCGAGAGCCTGGCGGGGCTGGAGAAGGCAGCAGGAAACTACCTGACAGATCATCCCGCTGGGGCAGGGTCCGTGGCGTTCTGACGGAGCAAGACTTTCCGGTCGAACAGAACCCTACACCTGCAATGACATAACAGGAAAAGGGCACAGCATGGCGATAGTCGAGGTCAGCATAGTTCCCATCGGAGTTCAGGGCACGAGCCTCAGTAGTTATGTAGCCGGCGCCCTGGAGGTTCTCAGGAAGAGCAGCCTCCAGTACGAACTGACCGCCATGGGCACCATCATCACGGGGGAGCTTGACGAGGTGTGGAAGGTGCTGAGGGAAATGCATGAAAGTTGCTTCCAGCGGGGAGCGGATCGAGTCTTGACTCAGATCCGAATAGACGACCGCAGAGACCGAGTGGGGACTCCCCATCAGAAGATCAGGTCCGTCCTGGACAAGTTGTCGGAATAGCAGATCGAGGCTTGTCCGACGTGGAGGAAAATCGTGGGAATGAAAGAACTTGTGGAATACCTGGTGAAATCGCTTGCCGATCATCCGGAGGAAGTGGTGCTGAAGGAAAGTGAAGAAGACGATACGGTGATACTGGAACTGAAAATAGCCACAGATGATTTGGGCAAAATCATAGGTAAGAACGGAAACACGATCAATGCCATCCGCACGGTTGTGCAGACTGCTGCATCCAGCCAGAGGAAGAAGGCCAAGCTGGAAGTCACCAACTGACGCAGTGCACAGGGTTCCCGGTGAGGTGCGAGTCTTGAATACAGGAAGCATGGGGATCCCGCGATCCCGAGAGAAACAGCCTGTTGAATTCCGGCAGGAAGGGCACGCGACCCTGAATCCGCGTTTCGAGATTCGAGAACGCCGTTTTAAGGTTTCCATTGGAGGCGGTAGGGCGGATTTTAACGATACGGAGATCTTCTAAAGGAAAGAAGGAGGAATCAAGCTTATGTCAAAACAATTTCCGGAGCTGTCCGCCAGAGAGCTGCGAGCACACATCGACCCGGAAACACTACCCTTCGAGACTACCGCTTCTTTGGAGGAACAGGAACAGAGGGTGGTGGGGCAGGAACGTGCCATCGATGCCATAAAGTTCGGCATGGGGATGAAAGCCACCGGTTACAACATCTTCATCGCCGGTCCCGCCAAGGCAGGCATGACCTACATTGCCAAGGCCTTTATCGAGGAACAGGCCAGGAAAGAACCCACGCCGCCGGACTGGTGCTACGTCTACAACTTCAAGGAGCAGGACAAGCCCAGGTGCCTCAAGGTGTCGCCCGGCCGCGGCAGGCAGCTGAAAAAAGACATGAATGAATTCATCGAGACGCTCCAGGCCAAAATCCCTGAAGTGTTCGACAGCGACGATTACCGGGCGAAGGAAGGGGAAGTTCACCAGGCGTTCGAGAAGCAGAGGCGGGAATACATCGACGAGCTGTCTCAGCAGGCAAAGGAGCAGGGGTTTATCCTCCAGTTTTCCCAGGTCGGCATGGTGATCATTCCGGCCAACAAGGAAGGGGAACCGATGACGCAGGAAGATCTGCGCCACCTTTCCGAAGAGGAGCGGCTCGAACTGCGTGCAAAAAGCGACGAACTCCACGAGAAGATGAAGGATACCATCAAGAAGATCCGCGAGGCCGAGGCCGAGTTCAAGGAAAAGCACACGAAGCTCGATAATGAGATCGCCCTGTTCGTTGTCGGACAGCTGATGGATAATTACGAGGAAAAGTACAAAGACGATGAACAGGTGCTCGACCACCTGAAGATGGTCCAGGAGGACATCCTCGAGAACATCGAGGACTTCAAGAAGAAGCCTGAAGCCGCCCAGCAGCAGCCCGGCCAGCCCGGGACCCCTTTTCCGGCCATCGCTCGCGAAACGGCCTTCCGAAAGTACGACGTCAACGTGCTCATCGACAACTCGGAAACCCAGGGCGCCCCCGTGGTGATCGAATCCAACCCGGCCTACCCGAACATCTTCGGCTCCATCGAAAGACAGGCATGGTTCGGGGCTCTGTTCACGGACCACACCATGATCAAGGCGGGAGCCCTCCATAAGGCCAACGGCGGATACCTGGTCATGAAGGCCCTGGACCTTCTCAAATGGTACGTTTCGTACGAAGCACTGAAGAGAGCCTTGAGAGACCAGGAAATCAGGATCGAAGACCTCGGTGAACTCTACGGCCTTTTCAGCACGAGGACCATCCGGCCCGAACCGATCCCTCTCAACGTCAAGATCGTGCTCACGGGCGACCCGTACATCTACCAGCTTCTCTACACCTACGACGATCGCTTCCAGAAGCTGTTCAAGGTGAAGGCCCACCTCGACAACCAGATGGACAGGAAAGACGACAAGATCATCGAATGTGCAGGGATGATGAGCCGCTATTGCAGGGACAACAAACTGCGCCACCTGGACCGCACCGGCGCAGCCAGGATCCTCGAGCACAGCATAGAAATCACTGAAGACCGGGATAAACTGACCCTGGAATTCGGCACTATCGGCGACCTGCTGAAGGAAGCTGATTATTTCGCCGGCCTGGATGCATCGGAAACCATACAGCAGAAACATGTGGAAGAAGCCATCCGAAAGCGCATCTACCGATCCAACCTCATCGAGGAACGCATCAAGGAGATGATGCAAAAGGACATCTTCTGGGTGGAGACGGAAGGAGACAAGGTCGGCCAGGTAAACGGGCTTTCCGTGCTCATGACGGGGGACCACCTGTTCGGAAAACCCAACAGGATAACCGCCACCGTATCCGTCGGACGCGAGGGCACGATCTCCATCGACAGGGAATCGAAGATGAGCGGCAACACGCACACCAAGGGACTCATGATTCTGTCGAGTATCCTCAAGGAGCGCTTTGCCCACAACAAGCCCATCTCCCTCACCGCCACCCTCTGCTTCGAACAAAGCTACGGCATGGTGGACGGCGACAGCGCATCGAGCACCGAACTCTACGCCCTGCTCAGCGCCATCGCCGATGTGCCCATCCACCAGGGAATCGCGGTGACCGGTTCCGTCAGCCAGAAGGGCGAAATCCAGCCCATCGGGGGAGTGAACCACAAGGTGAAGGGATTCTTCGATATCTGCAAATACAAGGGACTCACCGGGAGCCAGGGGGTCATCATTCCCACCAAGAACATGCGCAACCTGATGCTCGACCAGGAAGTCCTCGATGCGGTACAGGATGGCAAATTCCACATCTGGCCGGTATCGACCATCGAGGAAGGGAT
>JABUEY010000201.1 GCA_013314815.1 Syntrophobacteraceae bacterium | reverse complement strand
CGGTCAGGAGTTCGGGAAGGAAGTCAAGAGGATCACCACCAGCTCCATCGACATGCTCATGTCCTACCACTGGCCGGGCAACGTGCGCGAGTTGGAGAACTGCATCGAGAGAGCGGTCCTGCTCGCATCGGGAAATTCCATCGACTCGTGGCACTTGCCGCCTACTCTGCAGATGAAGCCTGCGGGGATGCAGAGTGTGAGCCGGGGGAAGATGGAGGCGCTGGTGAGTGCGTTCGAGCGGGATCTCATTACCGACGCCTTGAAGGACGTTCGTGGAAACCAGTCTCAGGCGGCCCGTCTTCTGGGCACCACGAAAAGGATTATCCAGTATAAGGTGGACAAATACGGCATAGACCCGAGACGTTTTCGCACCAAGGTGAATTCCCGTAACTGACCGGCTGCGCGGCGGACTCTGGCGGGGGCTGTCCGTGGAAGTATGGGCCTGCCCGGGTTTCGTGAAGGTTGTGTGAAGGCGATTGGACTATATGGAATAGATCTTGCTGCATGGATGCATCGATGTTCGATTCGGATTTGCATGAATTCACAATGGGATACCCATTACATGGATTGGAATGAAAGATGCGCGTGGCACTGGTTCAAATCGACCCCTTCATCGGGGACTTCAAGGGCAACACCAGGAAGATCTGCGACTACATAGGGAAAGCGCGAAAGCTCGGCTGCGATCTGGCCGTCTTCCCGGAACTCGCCCTCATCGGTTATCCGCCCAGGGACCTTCTGGACAAGCCCAGTTTCGTTCGCAGAAGTCAGGGATTCTGGGAGGACATACGGCGGGCCAGTGCAGGGATGGGAGTGATCTGCGGGGCGGTTGCGGACAATGAAACGGGCTTCGGAAAGCCGTATCACAACTCTGCTCTGTTTTTCGAGAATGAACGGCTCGTGGCCTGTGCGCACAAGAGGCTTCTGCCCTCCTACGATGTTTTCGACGAGGAACGGTATTTCGAAGCCGGGCAGGAAGCCGTGTGGGTGGATTTTCGAGGGGAGCGGCTGGGTATCACCATATGTGAGGACATATGGAATGTAGCGGATTATCTTCCCCGCCGCCTCTATCGCTGCGATCCCGTCCGTGAACTGGAAAAGGCGTCCGTGGACATCCTCATCAATATCTCGGCCTCGCCCTATCACCTGGGAAAGGCGGCGTGGGTGAGCAGACTGTTGCAGACCCATGCTTCGAGTACGGGCATGCAGGTGCTCTATGTGAACCAGGTGGGAGGAAACGACGAGCTTGTTTTTCACGGGCACAGCATGGCGTGGGATGATGCGGGCAACCTGGTGGCCTGTGGGCAGGACTTCAGGGAGGACCTGGTCGTCTACGATACCAAGACACGGCTGGGTGACTTGCACTGCTCAAACCTCGATCAGGAAAGTGAAATACTGGAAGCGCTCGTCCTGGGCTTGAAGGATTATGCTCACAAGAGCCGGTTCGGGAAGGCGGTTGTGGGGTTGAGCGGAGGGGTCGATTCGGCCCTCACGGCCTGCATCGCCGTGCTTGCCCTGGGAGCCTCCAACGTGCTTGGAGTGGCTATGCCCGGGCCCTACAGTGCACCGGAAAGCCTGGCCGACGCTCAAGAACTGGCCTCGAGGCTGGATATTCCTTTTCATATTGTTCCGATAGGCGAGATGTTTCGCAGCGCCTGCAGCACCCTTTCTCCTGTCTTCGCCAACCTCCCCTCGGACGCGACGGAGGAGAACCTTCAGGCCCGGATCAGGGGCATGATCCTCATGGCCATCTCCAACAAGTTCAATCGATTGCTTCTCAGCACGGGCAACAAGTCCGAGATATCCGTGGGCTACTGCACCCTCTACGGCGATATGAACGGAGGACTGGCGGTGCTCGGCGATGTGCCCAAGACGCTGGTCTATCCCCTGGCTCGAAAAATCAATGAGCAGTACGACTGGATCCCCGAACGGACGCTGGTTCGAGCCCCTTCGGCCGAACTTCGGCCCAATCAGACGGACCAGGACACGCTCCCTCCCTATGAAGTCCTCGATGCCGTTCTTGCCGCCTACGTGGAGCAGCGCCTGTCGGCTAAGGAGATCGTCTCCCAGGGATGGGACCGGGAACTGGTCAGATGGATCTTGAGGCGGGTCGATCGTAACGAATACAAACGATGGCAGGCTCCGCCCATTCTGCGTGTCACCACCAAGGCCTTCGGGATGGGCCGGCGCAATCCCATCGCCCACGGATACGAGGATGGAGAGGACTCGGTGCAGCTTCATGGATGACACCGGGCGGGAGAGGCGCTGAAGATATTGGGGAGGAGCCGCCGGCCTTTGTCCTGAAAAGAATTTTTTCTCGAGGAATAGACAGATGAAAAAGATCGAGGCTATCATCAAACCGTTCAAGCTGGATGACGTGAAGGAGAAACTTACCGCCCTCGGAGTAAAAGGCATGACCGTGACGGAAGTTCGCGGTTTCGGACGGCAGAAGGGACACACGGAAATCTACCGTGGCGCCGAGTACGTGGTTGACTTTCTGCCAAAAATCAAGATCGAGGTTGCGGTTTCCGACGACCAGGTGGCGGAGATTGTGGATGCGGTCAGAGCCGCTGCCAACACTGGAAAGATCGGGGACGGCAAGATCTTTGTCGTCCCGCTCGAGGAATGCATCCGCATCCGCACGGGTGAAACCGGTGAGGAGGCACTCTAGGTGCGAAACGGATCCCGCCGGGACTCTAGACTTGACATCGAGTGATCATGGTACCGCAGCGATTTCAGCTTCCAAGGCGACTCAAAGAGATCCGGGAGACCTTCCTGCGCATGTGCAGGAACGACGTGCCCGGATTTCTGGCTGCCCGCACATACGCCGACCAGTTTCACGGCGTTCTCCAGAAGGCCTTTTCTCAGGATATTCTTTCCTCGGACGGATGGACCCTGGTCGCCGTGGGCGGATTCGGGAGAGGGGAGTTGAGTTTTGCTTCCGACCTGGATCTTCTTTTCCTGCACCGGAAGAGGATGCCCAGGGTTCTTCAGGACATAGTGAGAGAGTTGAACTACGGCCTCTGGGACAGCGGTTTCGAGGTCGGGCACGTTACGGCTTCCCTGTCTGCTGTCAAGCGGTTGACAGGGGACGATTTCACTGTACTGACGAATTATCTCGAAACCAGGTTCATCGCGGGAGATCCAAGTCTGTATGACGAATGGAGAAAGTCGTTTCTCAAGGGATTCGGGACTCAAAGCCGAAGGAGGTTTCTCCGGAACTTAACGGCATACCGGGAAGGAAGGCTGCAGCAGTACGGAGAGAGCTCCTACCTGCTCGAGCCTCACGTGAAGGAGGGAGTAGGCGGGCTGCGGGATGTGCACATCATGAGATGGGCGGCCATCGGCTATCTGCTGGACGGTTCTTTTGACGCCATGGAGAAGAAGGAATGGATGACCCGGCAGGAGAAACTATGGATCGAACAGGCCTACGATTTCCTCTGGCGGGTACGGCTTCAACTGCATCAACTCACCGGGAGAAGACAGGATCAACTGCTGTTCCCGGAACAGGAACAGATTGCGGACCGGCTGGGATTCATGCCGGGATCGCAGGGGTCGGCGGTCGAGTCCTTCATGAGACACTATTACCGACATACGTCAAGAATCCGGAGAACGACGTCCTTCTTTCTGGAGAGAATCGAGGAGTCGCAAAGAAGGCGGTCGGCTCTACGCGTGAGGAGGCGGATTCTGCCGGGTCCGTTCCTGCTCGAAGGCAGGCACCTCCATTTTATGGAACCTGAGCTGGTAAGAAAGCAGCCGCGGCTTCTCATGCAGTTTTTCTGGCAGGCGGTGCAGTCGGGCGCGCATTTCCACCATCAGGCCGGGCAGGTGATCCGGGAAAACCTCGGCACGTTCGGGGAAGAAGCCAGAACAGATTCTGAAACGGTCTCCCGTTTCTTCGACATACTTCTCGATCCTCATCACGCCTTCACCGTGCTCCGGGTCATGCTCGAGACCGGCTTCCTCGAAGTCTTCCTACCGGAATTTTCAGCTGTTCGATATCGAGTGCAAAATGACGTCTATCATCTGTACACGGTGGATCAGCACCTGCTGCGCACAGTGCGGCTGCTGCACGAGATGGAACAGAAACGGGACGAGGTTCCAGGAGAACTGAATCTTGGGGACATTTTTGTCCAACTCGAAAACAGGAAAATTCTCTATCTCGCCGCTCTTCTCCATGACATCGGCAAGGGCGCCGGCAAGAACCATGCATCCCGCGGCGCGGCAATGGCGGTGGAGATAGCCGGGCGGATGAGACTCAACGCACAGGAGAAGGATCTCCTGTGCTTCCTCATCGAGCATCACCTGCTGCTGGCCGAAACCGCACTCAAACGGGATCTCATGGACGAGAAGCCGATCACACAGTGCGCCATGGAAATAAAGGATCACGAGCGGCTGCAGATGCTTTATCTGCTGACCATCGCCGATTCGAGGGCCACGGGGCCAGGAGCCTGGAACACCTGGAAGGCTTCCCTTCTCAGGGAACTGTTCGTGAAGGTGGAAAGAGTCCTCCTTCGCGGTGAAATGAAGACGGATGGCGTGAAGGAACGTTCGGAACGGGTTGCCGAAAAGGTTCTGGCCAGGGTGAAAGACGAAGAGGA
>JABUEY010000200.1 GCA_013314815.1 Syntrophobacteraceae bacterium | reverse complement strand
AGCCATAGCCCTTTTCCTCCTGCTCTCAGGGCTACACTATACCACATAACCTTCCGATTTGCCTATTTTTTATTCCTATTAAACCATAAAAATCCACTCCCAGGCCCTACAATTACGACACAGTCTCGAAGGCGGGAATCCAGTCCAAGCGCACATGGCGCCATAATGATCTCTGCACCCGGGATTTTTTTGCTCTATCCATCCTATGTTCAAGGCTCATTCCTATCATCGCTCCCACGGTTACCCTTTCTGGATTCCCGCCTTCGTGGGAATGACGATGTGGAGGCAATGACGTCGTTGTTAGAATATCGCTGGTGTTTGAATAACGTTGTTGCGGGTGTATTCCGCCTTTGTGCGGCAACTGTCCGGGTACGCGTTTTACGAGAAGAACCAACCGGGAAGGGAGGCACCGTTGCCTTCCAGGTTGAGTGAGATGCGAGAGAGACCCGGCAGAGTCGAATGTCGATATAAAAAACACTATTAATTGAAAATATCTATTAGACAAATAGGTAATTGTCGCATATTCAATGTGTCGATTGTCTCGATTCGTCTTGAGGGGGGCCGGTGTGCAGATTTTTTCCGGGTTCACCTGAACATTCACACATCCATCTGCTCGTGCAGGGCAGGCAAGGGGTCCGGCCAAGAGATCTTTAAAAGGAGGAACAAGATGCAAGAGGTTATCGAACCGCAAAGACTGCCGGATGGGATCAGAGAATACCTGGCCGGATTCGACCTCCATATCTGCCTCACCTGCGGAACCTGCACCAACGGCTGTCCAATCACGGGAATGCCCGGGATGGAGGGGTGGGATACCCGCAAGGTGCTGCGGATGCTGGCGCTGGGTATGCTGGAGGACGTGGTGCAGTCCAGGTTCCCCTGGCTTTGCACGGGCTGCGGCCGCTGTGTTCATGGATGCCCGATGAATATCGATATCGTTGCCATCATGGGCCGTATGAAAAGCCTGCGGCCCCGTGACCAGGTACCGGGCATCCTGCACAAGGGTGTGGAAAACGTCCTCAACACGGGCAACAATATGGCAATCCCCAGGGAGGACTATTTTTTCCTGATGAGTGATATGGGCAGGGAGCTTGCCGAGGAAGAATGCCCTGGTTTCTATGTGCCCATAGACAGGGACAATGCGGAAATCCTTTTCTTTCCCAATTCCAAGGAAGTCTTCTCCGATAACGACGATATGATCTGGTGGTGGAAGATCTTCTACGCCGCAAGAGAAAACTGGACCATCCCGTCGGAAAACTGGGAAGCCGTCGACTGGGGGCTGTTTACGGGCAACGAGGAAGCGACCCGAATCCTGGCGGCCCGGAAGATCGATTTGATGAAAAAGCTCCATATCCACCGCATGATCATGCCTGATTGCGGAGGCGGCTCCTACGGATGCCGGAAAGGAATGAAAGCCTGCGTCATGGAGGATCCCAACAACCGGATCGAACACATTTACCTTTACGATTATCTCAAGGAGATCATCGAACAGGGCAGAGTAACCCTGGATAAGAGCGTCAATGAGGGAAAAGTCTTTACATGGCACGACTCGTGCAAACACGGCCGGGAACTGGAACGCAACTTCGGCCATGGCTACTTCGAAGAACCTCGCTGGATTATCCAGCAGTGCGTGGACCGGTTCGTGGAACTCGAGCCCACCCGGGCCAACAACTACTGCTGCGGAGCGGGCGGCGGGAACTGGCCCATGCCCTACGAAAAGGAATCCGCCTATCATGCGCGTCACAAGTACAGGCAGATCAAGAACAGCCAGGCTCACGTCGTCGTGGTCGGCTGCTCCAACTGCCGCGACCAGATCATGAAACGGATTCCCAAATTCTACCCGGACTGCGATTACGAAGTGAAGTATATCTGGCAGCTGGTTGCCGAAACGCTGGTGATCACCCCCTGGAGCAGCAGGGAAATCGAAAGGGCCGAAGAAGAGGCGCGGGCTCAATGGGAGCGGCTCGGCGTAGAAATGGAGGAAGAAGAACAGCACCTGCCCGGAGCTTGATTTCGCTGCTTTGCTGAACACAAAGCAGGTGCCGGGATGGGATGCTCAATGGAAGCCTTCCGCATCCCGGAACCAACGGTTCCATTTGTCACCCCAGCCTCGCTTCGCCCGACCCATGCCGAACGATTCTCCGGCTCCTACAAAATTGGTTCATCCAATTATTTCGTCTCCCCTCTTCGCCACAAAGTTCAAACAACGGCAGATCGCATAGATTAAGGATAATGGAATCATTGGATGGAGGGGGAAATTGTATACCCAAAAGGTTGACAGCCCCCTCTTTCCATGGTATTGGTATATCCTATTTTCTTATACAGGATATTGGACTTACCAATTCTAACGGGGATGCTCTGTTTCAGGGAGACGGGCCATGGGGGGCACGACTCATTCTGGCCGACGCAGGTATCTGTACAACGAGATTGTCGAGTACATCCAGGAGATGATCCGCGGCGGGGAGTTCCTGGTCGGCGGCAGGATCCCGCCGGAAAGAATCCTTGCCCGAAGGTTTGGAGTCTCGCGCAACTGCATCCGGCAGGCGATCCAGGCTCTATCCGAAAAGGGGATCCTCGAAAGCCGCCGGGGAGCCGGCACTTATGTGTGCGCACCCGACCGGACCGTACCGATCGATTCCTTGGCTCCTCCTGTCGAGATTCGGAAGGACCTGGTCCGGGACATCATCCAGTTCCGGATCATGCTGGAGCCTCAGATTGCGGCTCTTGCGGCAACACGTATCACCTCCGAGGAGCTCGACCGCCTGAAGATCATCGTGTGCGACCAGGATCGCAGGAACCTGGCAGGCGACGACGATGCCAGCCTGGACGCCGAATTCCACCTGCTGCTCGCAAAGGCTTCCCGCAACCGGATCGTGCAGAGGGTTGTCGGCATGATGAATGAAATCATCAACGAAAGTCGTTCAGAGCCGTTGCAGAGCGAGGAAAGAAGGAGGGCCTCGGTCATCGGCCATATCAGGATCATCGACGCGATGGAAAAAGGAGACCCTCGAATGGCCTGCCAGGCCATGAAGGACCATCTTCTTTCCGTGGAGCGGATTGTGCTCGGAAACCAGGGTGAAGATGTACCGCAGCAGGAAACGGTTTGAATGTGCCGGCTCCGTACCGCACCAGGAAAAACGCACGACAGGTTTTCATTGAAATCCCTCTCAGTTCACCCCTCGACATGAGGGGATCGCGATCAAGGAGTGTGTCATGTTCTCTTTCTCACTGTCCCATGTGCTGCCTGCCGCTCTGCCTGCCATGACGCCTGTGTTGTTGACTTATCTGGGCTTTGGAGCTGTCGCGGGGGTCCTTGCGGGTCTGCTGGGCATTGGAGGCGGACTGGTGATCGTTCCCATGCTGGTCTTCTGCCTGACCTGGCAGAAGGTTCCGCAGGAACACATCATGCATCTCGCGCTGGGCACCTCCATGGCCAGCATCATTTTCACGTCCGTGTCGAGTTTCTATGCCCACCACAAGCGGGGAGCCGTGTACTGGCTGATCGTGCGCCGCATCGTCCCGGGGATTCTCATCGGCACCTTTCTGGGCACCATTTGTGCCAGCAGCCTGACCACGCGATATCTGAAGGCCTTTTTCGTGGTCTTTCTTTACTATGTGGCCGTCACCATGCTCACGAACCATAAACCCAAGCCGACCAGGGAACTGCCGGGCAAGGCCGCGATGTTCGGTGTCGGAAACGTCATCGGAGTGGTGTCGAGCCTGGTGGGGATAGGGGGAGGAAGTCTTTCCGTGCCCTTCATGATCTGGTGTAACGTCCCGGTCCACAACGCCATCGGGACCTCGGCGGCCATCGGGTTCCCCATCGCCGTCGCCGGAACGGCCGGCTTCATCCTCAACGGCCTCCGTACCTCGAATCTTCCCGAATTCTCGCTGGGGTATCTTTATCTTCCCGCGCTGGCCGGCATAGTGTGCGCCAGTGTGCTGACGGCACCCTTCGGCGTCCGCCTGGCCCACGCTCTTCCCGTGGCTCAACTCAAGCGCGTATTCGCCATACTCCTTCTGGTCATCGGGACCCGGATGCTCTACAGCATTCTGTAAAAAAAGAAGATGCCGCGGCACACGGCCGGCCACGGCATCTTTCCACTTCTACCGGCAGAAGAATCCGTCGGAAAAGGACTCTCGCAGGCATCAGGACAGCAGCCCCTTTCTACCTGCCAAACCGTGGGAACCCGTCCTCCCCGTCCGCTGTCCGGCCGGTTCGCTGCTGCGGCCTCTGTCTTTCCTGCCGCTGGATCTGCTGCCTTGACCGCTGATCCATCTGTTGGCGCTGGATTCGCTGCTGATCCTGCCGCTGGCGCTGCAGCCTCTGCTGTTGCTGTTGCTGCTGCTCCCGCTGCCGCTGGATTCTTTGTTGCTGTTGCTGCTGTTCCCGCTGCCGCTGGATTCGCTGCTGGTCCTGCCGCTGGCGCTGCAGCCTCTGCTGCTGCTCACGCTGCCGCTGGATTCGCTGTTGCTGTTCCTGAGTATCACGCCGGGGGACCCTTTGCTGTTCGACGGCACGAGGTCTCTGGTCTCGGCGATCCTGGGGCCTCACGGCTCGACGTTCAGTCCGGTCGATTTCAGGCCGGGGAGCGGCTTCCATCCTCCTCTGCCTCCATTCCCGTGCACGCTCC
>JABUEY010000199.1 GCA_013314815.1 Syntrophobacteraceae bacterium | reverse complement strand
TGGGCCTTGAACTTGTTGCGACGGCGGACAAATTTCCGGTACTTGGGGTGGTGGATGAGCCTCTCGACCATGACCACCACCGTCTTATCCATCTTGTCACTCGTCACCGTACCGACGCGTGTTTTCCTTCCTGATTTCTGTTCATCCATCGGACATATCCTCATCAGCCGGTTTTCTGTTGCTTTTCGTGGAGAATGGTCAAAATTCTAGCTATATCTTTCCTGTTCTTTGTCAACTGGGCGGTGTTTTCCAGCTGCCCGGTCACATGTTGAAACTTGAGATTGAACAGTGCCTCTTGAAGCTCTTTCAGCTTAATGAGGAGCTCATCCTGGGTCATGTCTCTGAACGAACTTGCTTTCATAGCACATCCTGCCTTGATACGAATCGCGTCGGAATCGGAAGCTTATGAGCCGCAAGGTTCAGAGCTTCGCGGGCGACCGCCTCCGAAACACCCTTGATCTCATAGAGCATGCGTCCCGGCTTGACGACGGCATGCCAGCCTTCAGGAGATCCTTTGCCTTTACCCATACGAGTTTCAGCCGGCTTTTTGGTAAAGGGCTTGTCGGGGAAGAAGCGTATCCACACCTTCCCGCCGCGCTTTACATGGCGGGTTATGGCAACACGGGCCGCCTCGATCTGCCTCGAGGTGACGTAGCCGCAGCCGAGAGCCTTCAGCCCGAAATCGCCGAAGCTCAACTTGCTGCCCCGATAGGCGGCACCTCTCATACGGCCCTTCTGTTGTTTGCGAAATTTGACTCGTTTGGGTGCTAACATGGAAAAATCTCCTGTTCCTCGTCATTTCGATGCCGCACAAGGGCGTGCCCGGCCGGAGGGCGTGAGCGCCGTGCTCCGTGGATCCTGCACTGCATCAAAACGGATCCTGCTATCTGAAAAAAATCAGGGGAGTACCTCGCCCTTAAAAATCCATACCTTCACCCCGATGATTCCATAGGTGGTTCGGGCAAGGGCCGTTCCATAATCGATATCCGCCCGCAAAGTGTGAAGGGGTACCCGGCCTTCACGGTACCATTCCCTTCTCGCCATCTCCGCGCCTCCCAGCCTGCCCGCGGATGCCACTCGCACCCCCTTGGCTCCAAACTTGAGCGCGGAACTCACCGCCCGCTTCATGGCCCTTCGAAATGCCACGCGACGCACGAGCTGCAAAGCGATGTTCTCGCCGACGAGAGTAGCATCCAGTTCCGGGCGGCGTACTTCCTGAATGTCAATGAGGATTTCTCTTTTGAACCTGCGCTCGAGATCCCGGCGCAGCGTCTCGATTTCAGCGCCTTTCTTCCCGATCACAATACCCGGGCGCGCAGTGAAAATACGGATCTTCACCTTGTTCGCAGCACGCTCGATTTCCACCTTTGCAATGCCGGCGTGAAACAGGCGCTGCTTGATGTAGTCGCGGATCAACCGATCCTCGAAAACGAGCTTCGAGTAGTCCCTGGTTGCAAACCATTTGGAATCCCATGACTTGATGACGCCAAGACGAAACCCGGTTGGATGTACCTTCTGTCCCAAACTTCACCTCCGCAAGTTGCTGCCGGGTTACGGTCGGAAGATTTCCGCCGGTCCGGTTGTCTGTTCAGCTGTGCCTGAAAAACACGGCACTCCAGAAAGTGGAGTGCCCTGCATCGAATTCTACTTCTCCGCCAGTACGACGGTGATATGGCTCGACCCCTTGAGGATCTTGGTTGCCCGGCCCATGGCCCGAGGGCGCCAGCGCTTCAATCGTGGGCCTTCGTCGATCATGATCTTCTTGACGAAAAGGCTGTTCACGTCGATCACCCGTTGATCTTCGGCATTGGCAACAGCGGACCGCAAGGTCTTGTTGATCAGGCGCCCGCTCTTTTTGGTCGAGAACTTCAGGATGGTCAGAGCCTCTTCCACCTTCTTGCCTCGAACCAGATCCGCCACCAGGCGTGCCTTGTGCGGGGAAACGCGAATGAATTTGCTGACGGCTCTAACTTCCATTATTTCTTCCCTTTCACTTTAGACTTCTTATCACCCGCATGGCCGTAAAAGGTCCTGGTAGGGGAGAATTCCCCCAGCTTGTGCCCAACCATGTTCTCGGTGATGAAGACGGGGATGAACTTCTTTCCGTTGTGCACTGCGAGTGTAACGCCCACAAAGTCAGGCACGATGGTGGATCTTCTCGACCAGGTCTTGATGACCTTGCGGTCGCCGGTCTCTTTGGCCTTATAGATCTTGTCGGCCAGATGGCCGTCGACAAATGGTCCTTTCTTGAGAGAGCGAGGCACCTTCTTCTCCTTTCAGCTCGTCATTCCCGGCTCACCCGCAGCCGCGCCGCAGGGGCTCCCCGTACAAGACTTCCGCAATGAACAGACGGCGGGCAGCATCGGAACGCCTCCCTGTCCGCAATCGGCCGGAGGAGGCAGGAGCCGTTATACGGCCGGCGGTTACTTGCGGCGATGAATAATGTTCTTGTCGCTCGGCTTGGACTTGCGCGTGCGATAACCTTTTGTCGGAACACCCCACGGTGTGCACGGATGACGCCCGCCCGAACTCCTGCCTTCGCCTCCGCCCATGGGATGATCGACAGGGTTCATCGCAACCCCGCGGACATGCGGGCGCTTGCCCAGCCATCTCTTGCGGCCTGCCTTCCCAAGTGATGCATTTTCGTGGTCGATATTTCCGACCTGGCCGATGGTGGCCTTGCATTCAAGAGGTACCATTCTCATTTCCGTCGAAGGCAGGCGAAGAATAGCGTTCTTTCCTTCCTTGGCGATGAGCTGAATGCTCGATCCAGCCGATCTTGCCAGTTGACCGCCTTTGCCAGGCTTCATTTCAACGTTGTGCACGACCGTTCCCAGGGGAATGTTGGCCAGGCGCAGGCAGTTGCCGGGCTTGATATCGGCTTCAGGCCCCGTAAGCACCATGTCCCCCACGGAAAGCCCGACGGGCGCGATGATATACCGCTTCTCGCCGTCCCTGTAGTGGAGCAGAGCGATATGCGACGACCGATTCGGATCGTACTCGATACTGGCCACCTTGGCCGGGATGTTTTCCTTGTCCCGCTTGAAATCGATCCTGCGGTAAAGGCGCTTGTTCCCGCCACCTCTGTGCCATGCCGTCACCCGACCGCTGTTGTTTCTTCCGCCCGATTTCTTGAGCGGCTCCACCAGGCTCTTCTCGGGTTCCGTCCTGGTGATTTCATCAAAAGTGGTATACGTCTGGAACCGCCGGCCGGGGGATGTCGGATTGACCTTTCTGATACCCATGAATGACCCTCTCCTGCTTACACACCTTCAAAGAATTCTACGCGCTGGCCGGGCTTGACGGTCACCGTCGCCTTCTTCCAGTCGGGGCGCTTGGTGAAATGCCGTCCCACACGCTTTTTCTTGCCTTTGACGTTCATGGTAGCCACATCGAGAACATTGACCTTGAAGATCAGTTCCACGGCCTGCTTGATTTGAATCTTGTTCGCCCTGCGATCGACTTCAAAGTAGAGCTTGTTGTGCTCTTCCTTCTGCGTCGTGCTCTTCTCGGTCACCAGGGGACGCTTGAGAATACGATACGCCAATTCTTTCATGATCCCAGAGACTCCTGTATCTTTCCGACCGTATCCTGAGTCATAATCACTGAGTGGTAATTGAGCAGGTCATAGACGTTCAGGCCGTCGGACCGCAACACCTTGACATTGGGTATGTTGCGCGCGGACTTCTCTATGACTTCATCCCGGTCGGGAATGACCACCAGCGTCTTTCGAAGCTCAAACCGGTTGAGTAGGGCTGCAAAGTCCTTGGTCCTGATCCTGTCGAGCCGCAACTGGTCGAGAACGGTCAATTCCCGGTCATGCAGCTTCTGAGTCAGAGCCATCTTCAGGGCAAGGCGCCTGACCTTCTTGGGAACGCGCATCTCGTAGCACCTCGGCTGAGGCCCATGAATGATGCCTCCTCCCCGCCACAACGGCGACCTGCTTGTCCCGGCCCGGGCACGCCCGGTGCCCTTCTGCCTCCACGGCTTCTTGCCGCCGCCAGCAACGTCACTGCGGCCCTTGGTCATGACCGTGCCCGCTCGACGCCTGGCCATCTGGAAGAGCACCACTTCATGCAGCACGTGAGTCTTCACAGGCACTGCAAACACGGCCTCGGAAAGCTCCAGCTGTCCCACAACATCGCGATCGATATTGAAAATATCCACTGTCGGCATGATGATCCTCAAATCCTCCCCGGACCATGCAAAGTCTTATCGGCTGCCCCGGTTGGTTTTCCGGATGTAGACGATCCCATTTCTGGAACCGGGTATCGCTCCCTTGATAATCAGCAGGTTATCTTCAGGGCGTACATCCACGACTTTCAGGTTCATGGTTGTGATACGCTTGTTCCCCTTCTGACCGGGCATCTTCTTGCCTTTGATCACGCGGCCGGGGAAGGTCGCATTACCCGTGGACCCGGGTTCCCTCACATTCTTGGATCCGTGCGCAGAGGGCCCACGCTGAAAATTCCAGCGCTTGATGGTTCCTGCATAACCTTTGCCCTTGCTGGTTCCGATGACGTCCACACGCTCGCCGATCTCGAAGATCTCCACCGAGAACTGCTCCCCCGCCTGGTATTCGGGCGGCTCCTGCAGCCTCACCTCGCGCAGGACCTCGAAGTAGCCCTTGCCGATCTTGTCGAGATGGCCCTTAAGGGGGCGGTTGACTTTCTTGGGTTTACGTGTGCCGAAACCGATCTGC
>JABUEY010000015.1 GCA_013314815.1 Syntrophobacteraceae bacterium | reverse complement strand
TTGAAGTGAGGGGGCACCGGTCGTGACCTGGAGTGGAACGGGAGCCGCCCGGATACCCGGTTCCAGCGTTACCAGGAACTTCTGCGTCCCGTCGAGCAGGGTCACAGTCTCCATGACCGTCTCGTCATGCTTCTCCCCATCATCGGGCAGCGAGAATTCTCTGAAACCCGGCTTCTCCGAAAAACGGAAATGATCGTCTATCCAGGACAGAGGCGTCTGTTTCGGGATCGACAGCCCTGCGTCGCTATTCCTGACGGCGACAACACCGCTCATCAACACTCTTTTTGCAGCACGAGTCACCGCAACGTACAAAATCCGCTTCGCCTCCCCCAGGCGCCTTCCCGTTTGAAGCCGCCCAAGCCAGGTATACATGGGGTCGCGGTTCCCTCTCACCCGGTCGGGGCGGGTCGCAAGCAGGTATCTTTCATCCCGCCCGGCGGCTCTTTCCAAGAGATAGGGCTGCAGGCTTCCCTGCTGCCTTTGGACTGGGTTCCAATCCAGAAAGGGAAGGTACACCGTATCGAATTCGAGCCCCTTGGCCCGGTGTACGGTCATAAGGGAAACGGGGGAAAGAGCCGTATCCGGGTCGACGGGTTCGTAGGCATCGTCCATGAGCTGTTCGAACCGGGTGAGTGTCTGCACGGGCTCGTGCATCTCCGCCTCCCTGAGCAGTTCGAAAAACTGCCTGCAGCAGGCCAGGCCGCGAGTTCCCCAGCGCTCCCCCGTGATGCGGGCGCCTCCCAGGTCGAGCCAGGCCGATTCCATGACCGCCGCCAGTGGTTCGTGCCCGAGATGCCTCCTGGCAGCCAGGATTCCTTCCATGAACTGTTCGACTCGACGGTCCCTCTTGGAATAGGAAATGATCTTTTCGACCCATTCCGCGGGCTCCTCCCTGGATACGGCCAGGATCTCTCCGAAATCCAAGGACAACCAGGGACTCCGCAACTGGCATGCCCAGGCCAAATGATCCTGGGGCAGGACAAGGGCCCGGCAGAGCTGCCACAGGTAGCGCACTTCCGGTCTTTCCGAAAGCTTGAGCCCCTCGGCCACCTGGACGGGGACCCCCCGTTCCTGGAGGGCTTCCAGGTAAACCCCGAGATGCGTCCTGGCAAAAAGAAGGATGCCCGTACTTGAATTCAACGAGCCGCTCTTCCATTCTTCCGCCAAGCGGCCTGCAAGCCACCGCGCCTCGCGCAGGCGCGCCGATTCCGCGTCGGGCCACCCGGCAAACAGGGCCAGTTCAGGCACCGCGGGAGACTCATCGACCTTCGTCGTCGGCGAGGCGACAGACCCGCTGAAGGGGACTTCATCGAGATCCGCCCTCGGATCGGCCATGACGGTCCCGCCGAACAGGTCATTGCACCATTGGATGAGGTGCGGCTGAGATCTGAAATTGGTATCGAGCACCAGGGATTCAAGAGAAAGAACGCGGAAGGAATCCAGTGGAAGTCCGTCGCGCGCCTTCATGAACAGGCTCACCTCCGCCTTGCGGAATCCGTAAATGGACTGTTTGGGATCCCCGACGACGAAGAGTGTCCTCCCCTGTTCATCCGCCCATCCCGTGCATATATGCCTCAACAGGCTCCACTGCTGCCGGCTGGTATCCTGGAACTCGTCTATGAGCACGTGCCGGACCTGGTGATCGAGAAACAGCTGTGGATCCGAAGGCTGAACAGAATCGAAGAGCCGGAGAGCGGCCGTCTCGAGGGCTGAAAAGTCGAGCAGGCGAAGGTTCCTGCAGCGTTCGTCGTAGGCGTTGATCAGTTCGTGGAGCAGGAGAATGAGATCCCACAGTGTATCCAGGTCCGGTGCCGCATCCTCAATGGAGGGCAGTTCCCGCACGGCGAGAAGCCTTTCCACGGCAGGCGGATCGAGCCCCTGGACAAGTCCGCACCAGTCCGTCCTGGAAAACCCGGCATAATAGCCGCTTGCAGGACCGAATTTCCTCCTCACATCGCCGCTTTTCGTAAGCAAGGCTTCCGAGATGGTCTTCCATGAAGGAAGGTCTTCCCATCGAGATCCTGGAATGTCATCGAGAAGGACATCGCCAAGTGAGCCTCCGTTGGCCCGGATGTTCTTCACAAAGGAAGGCCACGAAGCGCCGAGGGCCGTAGCCGAGAATACCTCCATCAGAGCGGAAAGCTCGACTTCCGCCATCTGCCGGGCACCTTCCATGACGTAACCCGATACCCGCTGCCGGTTCACAACGTGAACCAGGTCCGCCAGCGCCTCCCGGCGCCGCATGAGATCTTCGAGTTCCCCGGCAAGCAGCCGCCAGGAATTGTTCAGAAAGAGCAGCCGATTCTCAAGAGCTCTGCGAACAGGATCGACGACGCTTCGGCCGGCGATATCCCTCAGCACGGATTCAATGGCCTCCCGGAGAAAAAAGGACTGCTCCTTCTCGTCCATCAGCTTCGAACCAGGCACGATGCCCGCCTCGATGGGGGACTGGGAAACCAGGGCATAGCAAAGAGAATGGAAGGTTTGGATATGCAGGGATTCTCCGCTCAGGAGCAGATCCCGAAGTCTTCGATGACGTTCAAGAGCATTTCTTGCGGAATGGAGCAGATCGGCATCCCAGGCATCGGCAGGCTCCGCCCCCTGGGCGGCTCGAGCCAGGAACCTCCCCACCCTCTCACGCATCTCCCCCGCAGCCTTGTTGGTAAACGTCAACGCCAGAATCTGCTGCGGATGGTCCACAACATTCAACAAGCGCATGAACCGCGCAGTGAGCAGGAATGTCTTTCCCGAACCGGCCGGCGCTTCCAGATGAAAGCTCCCGGAGGGATCGAGAGCCCTCGATCTTTGTCGAAAATCCCGCAGCAGATTTCCAGGTGCCGTCATTCGCTTTCGTTCCATTCCATCGGAAGGCCGGTTCCAGAGCCTGCATACTCGTTGTTGGAGGCAGGAACCACGGTGGCATCAGCATCCAGGCATCGAGTGCGCCGAGCCCACGGCTTGCACACAGGTCATGTCCTGCCGCGAAGCCGGGCGCCCGGATCAGGCGGAATCCCGAGGGTTGACGGTCATCACCTGGACTCCCAGTATGTCAAGTTCAAACAGCAGGGCGTCGACCTCCTCCCTGCTGCTACCCAGCCTGTCCAGGTCCAGTACCAGGATCCGCCCGATGCGGTTGCGTTCAAGATCCTGCAGCAAATGCCGACGCCGGCTGTATACCTCAACCTCCCCTGCAGCGTGCCATTCTCCCTGCCGTTCGAGAAACCCGAGCAGAAGATCCTTCTGCCTCTGCACAGGCCCGTCATAACTTCCGTGGTCTTCAGGTCCTATTTCGTCCTCTCGAACCATTACATAGACTGCCGTAATCTTCTCGCCCTTCATCTCCATCCCGCTTTCAGATAAGCATATCGCCTTCCGGTCCGGCCTTCGAGTTCCCACCGGCGGTCCCGCACAGGCGCACCACCATGGAAACATCAGCAAATACAGTTAACCTTCCTGGATTCCCGCCTTTGCGGGAATGAGTGCGCGGGTGTATTCCACCTTTGTGCCACAAATGGTCCGGGTACGCGTTTGCCGGAAGAATCCTTTATACCGAAGCTGTACTGAAATGACAACAAGCTCGCCGGTGTTTCCAGGCAGCACCCGGAATTCAACCCTGCCGGCAATCGATGTTTCGATTTTGACAGGCGGATGATTATAATGGATGATTATAATAAGAGAACATAATCACTGCTGTTACGACGGTCCCACGAGCTCGTGGAAACCTCTTCCTCGCGCAGCCTGATTTCCGTGAATCGGAGCCTGAAAATCTGCGTTGAGGCTATGCCGGATGAGAACGATCAGCAGGGCGGGTGAGATGATGACACCATCCTTTGAACAGGGCCCCATCAGGCCTCCCAGCGAAGCAGGCAGCCTTCTGCTGCGATTTACCCGCAACTGCCCGTGGAACAAGTGCACCTTCTGCCCGGTTTACAAGAAACGGGAATTCAGCAGGCGGTCCCTGGAGGAGATTCGCCAGGATATCGACGCGGTTCGCAGCATCCTGGACAGCCTGCAGAGCCTGTCGTGGTCCATGGGTTACGGAGGCCGCCTGGACCGTGAGGTGTTGAATACGGTTCTCACAGGCTCTTCTTATGATCATTGCACAAGGCAGGTGGCTGTATGGTATTTCTCGGGAAAGGGAACCGTCTTCATCCAGGACGCCAACAGCCTGATTCTGCCCACTTCGTTCCTGGTCCAGGCGTTACGGTATCTCAAGGAGAAGATCCCGGGAATATCGAGGGTTACTTCGTATGCGCGCAGCAGTACCCTGGCCCGCAGGAGCCTGGAAGAACTGAAGGAGATATTCCATGCAGGCCTGGACCGCATCCACATCGGACTCGAAAGCGGTTCGGACCGGGTCTTGAAACGGGTAAAGAAGGGAACCACGGCAAAGGATCACATCGACGCCGGCAGGAAGGTGATCGAGGCCGGTATGACCCTTTCGGAATACATCATGCCGGGCCTGGGAGGACAGGATCTGTCCAGGGAACACGCCGTCGAGACCGCAAGGGTCCTCAATGCCATCGACCCTCATTACATCAGGCTGCGCAGCCTCCGCGTCCCCCCTCATGCGCCCCTTTACGTCGAAAAGCTCTCCCGCCGGTTCGTGCCCCTGTCGGACGACGACACTGTGCGGGAAATCAGGCTGTTCATCCAATCCCTGGAAGGGATCCACAGCACCCTCACTTCCGATCACATCATGAACCTCCTGGAAGAAGTGCAGGGCTCTTTCCCCGAGGACAGGCAGGCAATGATCGATGTGATCGACCGCTACCTGGCAATGCCTCCCGAAGAGAAACTCCTGTTCCGCCTGGGGCGCCGGGGAGGCGCCCTGAGGTCCCTCGATGACCTCTACAACCCGTCCATGCGGCGAAGACTCGAATCTGCCCTGAGTGACCTGGCGGTCCGGACCGGCAGTGACGTGGAACGGATCATAACCGAGCTGGGGGATCAGTATATCTAGTCGATCCTCCCCGAAACCGCTTCCATCCAATGATTCTTTACAGACGAGTACCTCGGGTGCCTTTCACGCACGGGATCGATGGCACGGCAACGTTGCTCCTTCCATAACATCATTTCTTCCATAACGTCATTGCCGGGAAAACGGGAATCCAGTCCAAGCGCAGACCGCGCCGTAAAGATCTTTTCACCCGTTGGGTTTGGGTGCATCACCAAGTGACAAAGGGTACGATGGCATGGTAGGGGAGTCAATCGATAGGCCAGGAAAGAATGATTAATATCTTATTCAGGAGCATGACGGGTCGTTGCGGTTCACACGGGGTCACGAAGGTTTGCGGGCGAGTGTCTGCAGAACGGGGATGGATCGTACGCAGGGAAAAGGGGAGAACAAGAAAAGAAGGGGGAAACAGACATGCATCATGATGAGATTGTCAAGAGAATTCATTGGCTCGGGCATGACTCGATTCGCATCGAGGGAAGCATCGTCGTCTATTTCGATCCGTTCCGGATCAAGACCAGTAAACCGGCTGATCTGATCCTCATCAGCCATGACCACTTCGATCATTGTTCTCCTGAAGATGTTGCGAAGATCCGCGGGAAGGATACGGTCATCGTGACGGATGCCTCGTCGGCGCGAAAATTCAAGGGGGAAGTCAGGATCGTGGCGCCGGGGGACCGTATTCAGGTGAAGGGAGTGGATGTGGAAGTCTGGCCGGCCTACAACACCGACAAGGAATTTCACCCGAAGCGCGCAGGTATGCTTTCCTTCGTGGTTACCCTGGACGGAGTGAGGTATTACCACGCGGGAGACACGGATTTGATCCCTGAGATGAGTGAACTGAAGGCGGATGTGGCTTTTCTGCCCGTTTCCGGCACGTATGTCATGACGGCGGAGGAAGCGGTGCAGGCTGCGCGGGTTCTGAAGCCGAAGCTGGTGATTCCGATGCACTACGGTGAAATCGTCGGGGACGAAGCGGATGCGCAACGTTTCAGGGAGGCCCTGGAACAGGAGATGGAGGTTGTGATCCTTGCGAGGAAGGTGGAATAGAGTCCGTGCGGGTTGACCGAGTCGGCGTTTGTACGGGAAGGAGAACGATATGCCCGCAGCATACCTCGAGGCTTATCGGAACGGCAAACTGGAGGAAGGCATTCGCAGGGGCCTTCGCTGGATGGGCCGGTGCACTTTATGCCCCCGCATGTGCAAAGTGGATCGGCTGGCCGGCGAGAAGGGATACTGCCGAACGGGAAGAAAGGCGGTGGTGGCCAGCTACGGTCCTCACTTCGGAGAGGAGAGTCCGCTGGTGGGGCGTCGAGGTTCGGGCACGATCTTCTTTTCCTACTGCAACCTCTTTTGTGTCTTCTGCCAGAACTACGACATCAGCCACGGCGGCGAGGGGACACCCATCGGAGCGGAGGACCTGGCGGAAATCATGTTGAGCCTTCAGGAAGCGGGGTGCCACAACATCAACCTCGTGACCCCCACCCACGTCGTCTGCCAGATCCTGGAGGCTCTGCCCGCAGCGATCGAAAAGGGGCTCCAAATTCCCATTGTCTACAACTGCGGCGGCTATGAACGGGTATCCGCCCTCAAACTGCTCGACGGCATTGTGGACATCTACATGCCCGACTTCAAGTTCTGGGATCCACAGGTTGCGAAGGAACTGGCCGACGCATACGACTACCCGGAACAGGCCAGGCGTGCCTTGAAGGAGATGCACAGGCAGGTGGGAGACCTGTGGATCGATGAGTCCGGTATAGCTCGAAGGGGACTCCTGGTGCGCCACCTGGTGCTGCCCGAGGGGCTCGCGGGGACGCCCGGCATTTTGAGGTTCATCGCTGAGGAGATCTCTCCCAATACCTATGTGAATATCATGGACCAGTACCATCCGTGTGGCGAAGCGGTCGGAAAGCCTCGTATCGGAAGGAGAATAAAGCGATCCGAGTTCAGGGAAGCCCTGGAGATTGCCGAGAATGTGGGACTGAAGCGCATCGACGAAAGGTACAAGCACTCTATATTTATAAAAATCTGATTTTGGCCGATTACATACTGGACGGATGTTTCGGGGCGTAAAGGCTGTTCCCCCGGCGGGGAGGATTGGACGGGTATCCCGTGCGGTACAGGTTTGATGATTTTGCCCCGGAACATGCCTTTTCAGTCGAAGAGGGATCCATGGCCAGAATCGACGCATTTTTCAAGCTCATGAACGAGCAGAAGGCTTCAGACCTTCATCTCGTATCGGGGCAGCAGCCCGTTCTTCGAATCCGAGGGGATCTCGAACGCATCAAGTACAAAGTGCTCGATGACGACGAACTGCGGTCCATGCTTTATGAAATCACGCATGAAGACAGGATAAAGGTCTTCGAAGAAACGGGAGACCTCGATTTCGCCTACGAGATACCGGGCCTGGCAAGATACCGTGCAAACTATTTCATGCAGAAGAACGGCATTTCGGCCGTCTTCCGGGAGATTCCCAGCGAGGTCATGTCTGTCGAGCAGCTGGGGTTGCCTCCCGTTGTGAGCAGGCTGGCGCTGCTCCCGAGAGGCCTCGTCCTGGTGACCGGACCCACCGGCTGTGGAAAGTCGACAACGCTTGCGGCCATCATCGATGAAGCCAACAGGAAGCGCAAGGACCATATCATCACCATCGAGGATCCCATCGAGTTCGTTCATACGAGCAAGAACTGCATTGTCAATCATCGCGAGGTGAGCAGACACACACGTTCCTTTTCGACTGCCCTCAGAGCCGCACTTCGTGAAGACCCCGACATCATCCTGGTCGGTGAAATGCGCGACCTCGAAACCATCCGCCTTGCCGTCGAAGCCGCGGCAACCGGGCACCTGGTCTTCTCGACTCTGCACACAACGAGTGCCGCGAAGACCGTTGACCGGATCATCGAGGTCTTCCCCACGGGTGAACAGCCTCAGATCAGGTCGACCCTGGCCGATGGAATCCGCGCGGTCATCTCCCAGGCTCTGTTCAAACGCATCGATACCCGGGCGCGTATTCCCGTCCTGGAAATCCTCATTGCCACTCACGCAGTTCGGGCGATGATCCGTGAATCCAAGACACATCAGATCCCGTCGTCCATGCAAACAGGCAAGAAGTACGGTATGCAGACCCTCGACGACGGGATTGCGGCTCACCTTCGTGCCGGCCGAATCGGCGCGGGGGAGGCGTATATGAAATGCGTGGACAAGGAAAAATTCCGCCCGTACCTTACCGAGGTTCCGGAGGATTTTACCGAGGTCTAGTGAGTTGTCGAAAGATTCCTTGTGGAGGATACCATCGGGAAAACGCAAGCGCAGAGGGGGGCGGGGCCGGAATGTCGAGAACCGGGGTGCCGTGAAAAGGGGAGGGAGGAGCCTTGAAGCAAACGGATTTTGACCAGTTGCTTGGACATATTCTCGATCAGTATCCACGGGCTTCGGACATCCATTTCACCGTGGGAAAACCTCCCCAGGCCGAAGTGGACGGAGTGCTTCTACCGGCCTGCCGGGATCTGCCCCTCCACAAGCTGACCCCCTTTCAAACGGAAACGCTGATGCTCCGAATGGCGGGTGGAGACCGGCGCAATGTGCGGAATCTTGTTCACCAGGGATCCTGCGACCTCTCCTATCACCTTCCCGGGCGAGCCCGATTCCGCGTGAACGTGTTTTCTCAGCGCGGCACCTATTCCATTGTGATGAGACAGCTTCCCACAAAGGTGCCCACCCTGGACGAACTGGAGCTGCCTTCGGTACTGAAACAGGTGGCCGAGGAGAAGTTCGGAATCGTGTTTGTAACGGGGGCCACGGGAAGTGGCAAGTCGACTACGCTTGCCGCGATTCTGAACGAGATCAACCATAAGAAATCCGCGCACGTGATCACGCTGGAAGATCCCGTCGAATTCGTACACCCTCAACTCAAAGCCACCTTCAACCAGCGGGAACTCGGCCTCGATTTCGACACTTTCGCCAATGGTCTGAGAGCCGCGTTGCGGCAGTCTCCCAAGGTGATCCTGGTGGGTGAGATGAGGGACCGGGAAACCGTCGAAATCGGCCTGAACGCGGCCGAAACCGGGCACCTGGTTCTGACCACTCTTCATACCATTGACGCGGGTCAGACCATCAATCGCATCGTGGGCATGTTTGAACTCGATGAAGAGCGGTTTGTGCGAATCCGGCTTGCGGATACCCTGCGCTGGGCCATATCTCAGCGTTTGCTTCCCGCGACGGCCGGTGGGCGTGTGGCGGCTGTCGAGATCATGGGATCCAACCTGAGGGTGAAGGAAGCCATCGTCCAGGGTGAGAGCGAGGGGAAGACCTTCTATGAAATGATGCAGCAGGCAAAACCATTCGGGTGGTGCACATTCGATGACTGCATCGTGGGATTGTACGAGAACGGGATGATTTCCGAGGATACGGCCCTCGCCTATGCGTCCAGGAAAGCTGTGGTCAAACGGGGCATCGATCAGATCCGCTCCGGGCGTGGCGAAAAGACCTCCGACATCGAAGGGCTCAAGATCGACAGGCAATACTCCCGCAGCATCGACTGATTCCAGTACTCCTGGTACTCCCTCAGAACACGACACTCCACGGTTTCTCTCCGGTTGCACGCTCCTGCATGCCGAGGAGCCTTTCCGTTTCCACATCGAGTATGCCGGATCGATTTACAGGTCGGAGGTTACAAGTCCTTTTGCCGGAATAACCGGAAAACCGCACCTGGGAGCCATGCGCAACAAAACGAGAAACACTTTGACAGGTCGATCCGCCGATGCTTATAAGAGGATCGCATACGGCGGCGGATTGATCCGAACCGGTGTATGGGAGCTCCAGGGCCGCCCGGTCGGGCGCGGGTTGCAGAGGCATCCTGGACCAGGCATTGGCCGGGCGTTCCCGATCCTTGGCCTGCTCTGTAAGTGACAGGTGCGGGTGAGGGAGTCGATCACCGTGCCGTGTATCACGGATTCTTGAACCGCCGTCTGACGTTCTGCGGGAATCGGGTTGAGCGCTTCGATGGACGGAAGGGAGCAGTGATGACGAGTCTGAGCGAACTGGGAGAGTTCGGCCTGATACGCCGCATAGCCGAATCTCTGCCTCCTCCGCCTCCTGAAGTGATCGTCGGGATCGGGGACGACGTGGCGGTTTTGCGGACTTCCGGGAACGAGTATCTGCTGGCCACATGCGATGTCCAGGTGGAAAACGTTCATTTCATCCGCAGCGCCGTTACTCCCTTTCAGCTGGGCCGGAAGATTGTAGCCATCAATGTGAGTGATATAGCTGCCACCGGCGGCACGCCTCTCTGGGCTCTTGTCTCCCTCGTACTGCCTCCGGACATCGAAACGGCGTTTGTCGACGGACTCTACGGCGGAATGCGCCTGGAGATGGAGAAGGCGGGCGCTGCCATTGTCGGAGGCAACCTCAGCAGGACCCGCACGGACCTGGTGGTCGATTTCAGCCTTCTCGGGAAAGTAAGTCCGGGAGAGATCCTTTTGCGAAGCGGCGCCCGTGCAGGCGATCTGATCTGCATCACCGGTACGGTCGGCGATTCGAGGGCCGGGCTCGAAATCCTTCTTCACCCCCGGTTGGCTGTGAGTGAACAGTCCAGGGACCATGTTCGTGCCAGGCATCTCACTCCCCAGGCCCGCTTGCAGGAAGGTCGGGTGCTGGCCCGGTCAGGCCTGGTTCATGCCATGGCCGATGTGAGTGACGGCCTGGTCCAGGATATGCGTCACATTTGCCGGGCAAGCGGAGCAGGGGCTGAACTGTGGGCCGATGAACTGCCGGTGACGCAGGAGTGCAGGGAGGTTTCGACTGCAGCCGGCGTGAACGTGTTCGACTGGGTCCTGACTGGAGGAGAAGACTACGAACTGCTTTTCACGGTGGCTGCCGAATCCGCTCACGAGGTGCAAAAGATCGTGAAGGATGCAACGGGAACGGGCTGCCATGTGATCGGGAAGATACTCGATCAGCAGGGCGTGCGAGTGATGTTCGGTGACGGAACAGAAAGGGCTTTTCCCGAGGGGCCCACAGGGTGGGACCACTTTGCGGGCATGAAGAAAGATTCTTGAACCTCAGACCTCAGCAGGGATGGTGATCGGTTATGACAGGAATTCCACGAGCATTGACCATAGCCGGCTCCGACTCGGGCGGTGGCGCCGGTATCCAGGCGGATTTAAAGACATTCTCGGCCCTGGGTGTTTACGGAATGAGCGCTGTCACGGCTTTGACCGCCCAAAACACGGTGACCGTGCGGAGCGTCTTCGAAGTGGATCCGGATTTTGTATCCGCGCAGATCCATGCCGTTGTGACCGATATAGGCGTGGATGCGGTGAAAACGGGGATGCTCTTCAGTGCGGACATCATCTCGAGAGTTGCGAGGGACGCTCACGACCTCGGGCTGGACCGGCTCGTGGTGGACCCGGTCATGGTTGCCAAGAGCGGAGACCCGCTGCTTTTGCCCGACGCCGTCGAAACACTGACCGGCGCACTTTTCCCACTTGCGCTGGTGGTGACTCCGAATCTGCAGGAAGCCGCGGCGCTGGTACGGGGGGAGGTGAGAAGCGTCGAGGATATGAGGGAAGCTGCACTCCTGATCAGGAAACTCGGCCCGCGATGGGTGGTGATCAAAGGGGGGCACCTGCAGGGAACCCCCATGGACCTTCTGTACGACGGAAAGCGGTTTCGGGAATTCACCAACGTAAGGCACGAGACGCCTCATACCCATGGGACTGGCTGTACCTTTGCATCAGCCATTGCCGCCGGGCTCGCTCGAAACCTTTCCGTCGAGGATGCTGTCGCTCGGGCCAAGTCCTACGTCACGGGAGCGATCAGGGAGGGGCTGCCTCTTGGCAGGGGACATGGACCGGTTCATCATTTTCATGAACTGTATCGGCTTTCCGGGATAAAATTGGAAAGGCAGGGCTGAAAGGTTCCACCGGGGTGCTGTTTGCCCGCCCGATGCTCCTTTCCACCGGCCTGAATTGTCGTCGTGAGTTCCTGTCAGTAGAAGACGAAAGGATGCATTTGGAAGCATCGGCGCGCCGGATGAATCAGGCCGCAAAGGCTCAGGCATCGCCTCTTGAATCTTTTCCGCCTGATGAGCCTGACGGCATTCATGAAAGCTTGACGGCCGGATTCGATGCATTGGTCCATGGCCGGGAAATCCCCCGGTCGTATGTGGTGTACCCGGGGGCGGAGCAGGACATCGGCGGCGGACTTTCGATGGCTGTTCAGAGTGATGCGGGTGATCTCATTGCAGCGGAACAGGGTTTCGATGGCGGAAACGGGTGGCGGGCCGAGGCCTTCGAGGCTGAGACCGGCATCCACCGCGAGGACGAAATGGGCGCCCATGGCAACGGCGGGGACAACGGGAATGTTGTCCACCCAACCGCCGTCCGCAAGCAGGCGTCCGGGTTTGCGAACGGCGGGAAGGATCCCGGGGATGGCGGCGCTTGCTGAAACGGCTGCTCGGAGTGATCCCTTGTTGAAAACCACCTCATCTCCCGTGAGTAGATCCGTTGCGACGGCGGCGAAAGGGATTTTCATGTCCTCGATGTTGCACTCCGGAATAAGGCCGTTGATGATTTGAGTGTAGTCCTCTTCAGATACCAGGGTCGGGCGTATCAGGGACTGGGTATAGAAGGCTCCTTTCCTGAACAGCCACAGCATTCGGTTCAGAAGGCTCTCCGGCCCGAAATCCTGCGATTCGTCCAGGATCATGGGGACGGATTTGAGGAAGAGATCGCTTTCGAGGAAGCCGCGGATTCTCAAGAGCACCGGCTCGATCCTGCCGGCTCGGGCGTAGAGACCCCCGACGATGGCTCCCATGCTGGTTCCGATCACCATGTCGACCCGCAGATCGTGTCTTTCCAGCTCCTGAATCACACCCAGATGGGCCAGCGCTCGAGCGGCGCCTCCGCTCAGGACGAGAGCGGTCTTGAATGGACTTCCCCGCATATGCCAGTCCCTCCCGACAAAGAACCGCTACCGGGTGTTACAGGGGTGAGCCGCCGACAGGACGATCTTTTTATACAACACATGCAGGACATTGGCAATTCGGTTCAACCCGACGAAGGAACGGAAGGAAAAGCATGCCGGAGATGTTCGTGAGTATTCCTGTAGAAGATTTCACCCTGGAGGCCCTCATGCAGACGGGAAGCAAAGATGCGGTTGCAGTGCTGTGCCATCCGCACCCTCTCTATGGCGGAACCATGCACAACAATGTCGTTTCGGCAATGCAGCTCGCCTGTTCGAGACTGGGATGGAGTACCCTGCGTTTCAACTTCAGGGGTGTAGGAAGAAGCGGCGGCAGGCACGGGCAGGGCGAGGGCGAGGTCGAGGATGTGCGAAGTGTGGTTAACTATCTGAAAAGCCTTGGGTATTCTATTTTTCATTGGGGGGGCTATTCCTATGGAGCGTGGGTTCTTCTGAAGGCCGTGCAACGGGGGCTCGACGCGGAATCCTTTGTGCTGGTATCGCCGCCCCTGGATTTCCTTCCCTTTGAATCGCTGAATATTCCGGACAGACCCTGCCTGGTCACGGCGGGAAACGACGACCTGTTCTGCAGCGTCCAGGCTCTGAAGAGGTGGCTGAGCAGGCAGACTGTGAGTGAAAGGAACCTGAGCCTGGAATTCTTTCCGCTTTGCGACCACTTTTATCTCGGACGGGAAAAAGGCCTGACGGACAAGATCTTTCGGTTTCTCGACGGGCGGTTTAACAAGGATGGCGACGGAAGAAATCGTGAGCCAAATGATTGAGGGTGTGCCGGCATTCGGCGTGAAGGGCATGCCCGGCTCCGGCGATGACCACGTGTTCGGCGTTCGGTATTCGCTGGGCCATGATTTCTGAGTTACCCGGTGGTATCAGGACATCCTCGCTTCCCGTCACGACCAGGGTGGGGACCTTGATCGAGGGTAGGCGATCGCCGAAGTCAAAGCTCTGAATGGCAGCCAGCTGAGCATGAAATGCATACTCCGGCTGGTGGGGAGCTCCAAGCAGGGCTGCGCGGTAGGCTTCGATCACTTCAGGCTGTTCCTGTATGCAGGATCTGCTGAAAAAGAGGGGGATGTTCTTGCGGATGATGTCTTCGTAACTCAAACCTGAATTGTCGATCAGTTTCTCGACGGTCTCCCGGGCGCACGGAATGTGACCCGGCCCGCCGAAGTGAGTGCATCCGAGCAGGAGAGCACAGATACGGTCCGGTGCGAGGTAAGCCAGTTCCAGGGCGATCATTCCCCCCATGGACAGGGAGAGAACACAGGCCCTGGGTATCTGGAGGTGGTCGAGCAGTTGAAGGGCGTCCTCAGCCATCTCCTGCATGCGGTAGGGACCGGGAGGCATGCCCGAGCGTCCTGCTCCCCGGTTGTCAAAGGTAATGACCCGGTAGTGAAGCTTGAAGAAAGGAACCTGGCCGTACCAGGACCAGCTGCCTCCCCCCAGCCCGCTGATGAGAAGCAGAGGTCTGCCCTGGCCGGTGGTTTCGTAGTAGAGCCTGGTACGGGGTGAGGTATAGATCGGCATATCCTGCTCCTGAAGGTGGAAGTCAGTAGACTCTCAGCGACCCGTGCCTGCGTCCGAGGACTTCCAGGGTGTCGTTCACGACAACGAAGGCGTCGGGATCGATGTCGAAGACCATCTCCTTGAGCCTGGAAAGCTCCGTGAGCGTGATGATGCTGAGGATAACCCGCTTGGGTTCGCCAGAATAGCCTCCGATCCCCTCGAGAAAGGTCACTCCCCGATGCAGGCGGTTCAGGATCTGGTCGGCGATGGCCTGGGATTGGGCGGAGACAATGAGGACAGACTTGCGCTGGTTGAACCCGGTGAGAACGGCATCCACCACTTTCCCCGAAACATAGACGTACACAAGAGAATAGAGCGCTTTTTCGAGGTCGAGCAGGCATGCACCGAAGGCCAGAACGACTGCGTTGGCCAGAAAGAACGTGATGCCGACTCTGAACCCGAGTTTTCTATTGAGATATACGGCCAGGATGTCGAGACCCCCGGCGGATCCGCGTGACCTCAGAGTGATTCCGACACCCGTTCCGCATACGATGCCTCCGAGTATCGCAGCCAGGATCGGGTTTTCGATATGCAGAGTTCCCGGTTTGACAAGCCACGTGGCCAGGGAAAGGACCGCCATTCCATAAGAGGTATACAGGATGAACCGGCGGCTGACGGTGAACCAGCCGAGCAGCAGGAGGGGGATGTTCAGGAGGAAGTATACGAATCCCGTGTTGAGTGTCGGCATGAGGTAATGGATGATGAGAGCGACTCCTATCACGCCGCCGTTCAGGAACTGCTGAGGAATGATGATGCCGTTCAAGCCCATGGCGAAGAGGATTCCTCCTGCGGTCAGCAGGAAAAGGCTGAGCAGGACGCGCTTCCAGGAACGGGGGGGTGACAGGGTGCGCACGGCATCTGTCGGAGTGTAGATGGGCATTTTAGCTGGTTCCTCCTTGTTGCCTGAACTCGATCCTGGAGAATGGTAAGAGAAGGGTGATGGGAGGTCAAGCCACTTTGTTCACATGGTTTTCGACAGGTGGGAGGGGCAGGAGGCGAGAGCCTTTCGAGTGGACCTGTGCAGGGGAAGAATGCGGTTCGTTGCCTTTTGCCTTTGCCGAGGATTGTGTGCTAAATTTTGATATACTTCGATGGGATTATCTTGTATTGAAAAAGGCCTCCCGCCGAGAAAGACGGGGGCTGCGAATTGATCAGGAAAGGGGTTTGTGTCGGCATGAATGCGGAAGCGGTTGTCGAAAGATCGTACGGAACGGTGACGAGTGAGCGTTTTGTCCTGGAGGGTGACCTGGTGGTCAGGGATAGTGAAACCGGCCTCCTGTGGCAGCGCAACGCATCCGGTGAACGAATGGTGTGGAAGGAGGGATTCGGCTACGTCGAGCATTTGAACGCAACGCGGTTTGCGGGATTCGACGACTGGCGTTACCCCACCCGTGAAGAAATGGCTACGCTGATATCCGCCGAAGAGGATCGTCTTACAGGCCTTTATATCGATCCACTCTTCGGAACCCAGAGAAATTGCTGGACATCCACCGAGGGACCTCATCACCAGGCGTGCTACGTCGACTTTTATTACGGGGATGTGTACCTGGTGGAAGGGAACTACGCCAATTATTTTGTGCGGGCTGTGAGAGGTCCGGCCTGACGGGGAGTCTTTCGTAGAGGCGGCTCGATGGTTGTCGTGGCCCTGCGGCTGTTGCGTAAAGGGCGGGTTTTCGGGATCCGAGGATGGTGCCGTCGAACAAAGGGAGGCTTTTTGGACAGGGATGATGGGAAATGGCTGGAGTCAAATCGCTGCTTCAGGTGATTCTCTACCAACCGGAGATACCCCAGAATACAGGGAATATCGCCAGGACCTGCGCGGCCACTCAAACCCCGCTGCACCTCGTCGAGCCTCTGGGTTTCCGCATATCGGACAGGTATCTGAAGAGGGCCGGACTGGATTATTGGCCGCACGTTCGCATGCGGGTTCATTCCTGCCTGGAGGATTTAAGGCGCGAACTCCCGGCAAGTCGGTTCGTGCGTTTCTCCGCCCATGCGCGCCGTTCATGTTACAAGTTCCAGTTCGAGCCGGGGGACTGCCTGGTGTTTGGTTCGGAAACGCGAGGTCTGCCGAAGGAATTGCTTGAACTGGAAACGGACTGTGTGGTAAGAATTCCAATAAATCGGGCACGGGTTCGAAGCCTGAACCTGGCCACATGTGTTGGGGTCGCATTGTTTGAAGCTTTGCGGCAGTTGACATATCATGCTGAAAAGTCTTTCTGTTCATTTTAGTCCGACCCCTGAGGGGGGTCGGACGGTTGAGGATCCTGTTGAAGCTGTGTTCGAGTAGCGCCCGCCCTGAACCGGATCGGGGGACACATGATGAGTTCTGGGAGAGAAGGGGTCAGGCTGAAGCTCTATGAGCTTTGTCCTGAAATGGAGCAGCTCGGCATTTTGCCGATCATACTGGAAAAAACCAACCGTTACTGAGTGGTCCTGTTCGATGGCAGGGACTGCTTGAAGAAAAACCCTCCGCTCAGTTCCTTCCTCATTCGTCGTAACGGCGATTGCGGAAGCGCCTTGCCTGATTTGCCTCCCTGGGAGCGAGACCTGAAGCGGGCACTGCTGGAAGCCAAGCGGAAGATGGCCTACGGTGCGTCGAAAAGAATGCCTTCGGGCTTCATGAATGAGCAGAAAACCGGAGATCGGAGAATTGGCGGAGATCGACTGGAAAGGCATCAAATGGAAGGCTGCACACGGTGATCTTTCTGTTCCGGAACTGCTTACCATTCTGAAGGGTTTCGGGCCGATGGAGGTCCTTCGTTTTGAGAAGCCCGGATGCTATCATGGCGAACTCAGCCTGTGTATCACGGAAGAGGGAAACAAGGAAATTACGCTTTACTATCTCGAGGTCACCGGCAGGAAGAGAGCTGGTGAGGGAAAGGCGGCACTTCGGTTTCTCAGGAAGATATTCAACGGCGAACTTTTTGTGGAAGATCCCGGCACCATCAGGGTTGAAAACGCTACGGAAGAGAGCCTTCTGTTCTGGTTGAAGATGTTTCGGGAAGGCCTGGTGGATGCTCTGGAATGTGAGCACTGCGTACTTCATTCCGGGTTGAGCGAATCCGATCTGGATATGATAGAGGTGGAGCTGCGAAGGCTGACCGGCAGGGAGAAAGAACCCGGCGGGCAATGAGGGCTGCAGACAAGATCAAGTTGACCGCGGACCTGAAGCGGATCTGCGAGTCGGTTCGCCGGAAGGGCGGCCGCATCGTCTTTACCAACGGATGCTTCGACATTCTGCATATAGGGCACGTGCGGTACATCGAGGATGCACGCGCCTTGGGTGACCTGCTCATTGTCGCGGTCAACAGTGACAGATCCGTGAAGCAGATCAAGGGGGATTTGAGGCCGATCATCGGAGAGGCGGAAAGAGCTGAAACGGTTGCAGCTCTTCAAGCGGTGGATTATGTTACCCTGTTCGATACACCCGATCCGCTGCCGCTGATCGAGACTTTGAAGCCAGACATCCTGGTGAAAGGGGCCGATTGGGCTCCCGACAGGATCATTGGAGCGGAAACCGTGGTGGGGGCAGGCGGGAGGGTGGAAAGAATCCCCCTGACTCCGGGTATATCGACTTCTGTGCTTATTGAAAGGATTCTCAGTCGATTCGGATGAGGCTTATCGAGTCGGCCGAGACCTTTGTCGGTGAGGCGTCGACAGAAGGCGCGCCAGTGGGAAATTCAGGATCGTGAAAACGCGGCCCTTCGGTGGGAAGGGCCTTTGTGTTGTGATGGGGAGATGGAGGCTTGGCAACGATCGGCAAGAGGATTTCGAAAAAGACGATAGATGATTCCAGGGGTCTGGTCAGTCTGTCGGAGCGGGTAAAGATCCGGATCGAAGAGAATTACTCATACATCCTGGGCGCTGCCGTGGTTTGTCTTGTGGTGGTGGTCATACTGGTAGGGTTCCGGAGCTATAAGGACCGAGCAGAAAGGCGGGCTCAGGAGGAATACGCGACGCTTTTTGCCCAATGGCCTGCGGTCTCATCCAACGCCGGCGAATGGGAGAAGCTCATCCCCGCTCTCGAAAGGTTCGTGGGAGAACACGGCGGAACCAGGCCGGGCCTGAATGCGCGCATGGATCTCGCCGTGGCCTGCTTCAATGCCGGTCGCTACGAAGACTCACTCAAGTGGGGTACGGAAGTGCTCAGAAAGACTCCACGGGGCAATGACCTGCGCCCCCTGGCCCATTACCAGGTCGCTTTGACCTACCAGGCTATGGAAAGGTATGAGGATGCCCTTAACCAGTGGAATGTGCTGAGCGGGGAGGGTTTCCCGGGGCTCGAGAGGCTTGTGAGCTGGAACAAGGCAAGAATCGCTTCGAAGAAGATGGATTATGCCGGGGCGCTCGAGCACTATGAATCGGCACTGAAGGCGCCCGGGGAGTATCCGTCCGATGCACTGCTCGAAAACGAGGTTTCGGCGATCAAACGGAAGACAGGTGCAGCCGCTGGATCCGACCAGCCGGGTGCCGCTGCTGCGAATCCATAATGGGCGCGGTTTTTCGACTCTTTTTCGTCCTGTTTCGGTTCGATATTTATTTCTTGACACCAGGAGCAAAGTTGACTAGGAGTCGAATATTAAATCAAAAGTAGGGTGAGGGGTGGATGTCTGGTCGGTTCTGCTTCTTTTGCGGCTTCTTTTTCTTTGTGGGAGGCTTTTATTTCCCGAGGCCTGCCTGTGGGGGGTGAAGTAGGCTGAACCGGACCTGAAATAGACCTTAACCATGGGCAGGCGCACAAAACAGCGAACCCATGGTTTTTTTGTTTTTGAGGCTGTGGGTTCCGAAGAGTCCGCGGCCTTTTTTGTGGAGGAAACCACGATCGAGGAGGAACACAGAGGATGATTTACAACATCGAATATGAAACCATGCCTCGCGAGGCTCTCGAAGCCATACAGTTGCGGCGTCTTCAATCGACGGTGGAACGCGTGTACGCAACTGTACCGTTCTACAGGAGGAAACTGCAGGAAGCCGGGATTGCTCCGGCGGACATCAGGTCACTCGAAGATCTCAGGCGACTGCCCTTTACCACGAAGCAGGACCTGCGGGACAATTATCCATTCGGCATGTTTGCGGTTCCCATGGACAATGTCGTGCGCATCCATGCGTCTTCCGGAACGACGGGAAAGCCGACCGTTGTGGGTTACACGGCCAGGGACATCGGCATGTGGTCTGAACTCATGGCCAGGGCACTTTCCGCGGGGGGGGCATCGAGGGGGGACATTATCCACAATGCCTACGGGTATGGACTTTTCACGGGAGGGCTTGGAGTGCACTACGGGGCTGAACGCCTGGGTGCTTCCGTTATTCCCATCTCCGGTGGAAACACCAAGAGGCAGATCATGATCATGAAGGACTTCGGTCCAACCATTCTCACCTGCACTCCCTCCTACGCTCTACACCTTGCTGAAGTTGCCGTGGACATGGGGCTGGATTTCAAGGATTTTCGTTTCAGGTCAGGGATCTTCGGAGCGGAACCCTGGTCTGAACAGATGCGGGCCGAGATCGAGCGCAAACTCAACCTCACTGCCATCGATATCTACGGGCTGAGCGAAGTCATCGGTCCAGGGGTTTCCATCGAATGCCTGGAAGCCAAGAAAGGTCTGCACGTGTTCGAGGATCATTTCATACCCGAAGTGATCGATCCGAAGACGGAGGAGGTGCTGCCTTACGGGGTCAGCGGGGAACTGGTATTCACTTCCATCACCAAGGAGGCCTTCCCCATTCTTCGTTATCGCACTCGCGATATCAGTTCCCTCAATCCGGAACCGTGCGTCTGTGGGAGAACTCATGTTCGCATGCATCGCATCAGCGGTCGCACCGACGATATGCTCATCATACGAGGAGTCAATGTTTTCCCGTCTCAGATAGAGAGTGTCCTGATGGAAACGGAAGGTGTTGAACCTCATTACCAGCTCGTCGTCGACCGGGAGGACAACCTCGACATTCTGACGGTGATGGTGGAGATAGGAGAACAGGCTTTTTCCGATGAAGTGAGAAGACTGCAGGATCTGGAGAAGAAGATCGCCAAGAACATCAAGGAGTACCTCGGCGTGTCGGCGAAGGTGAAGCTTGTGGAACCTAAGAGTATCGCCAGAAGTGAGGGTAAGGCCATCCGGGTCATAGACAACCGAAAGTACTAAGACGACAACAAGGAGGCTTCAGAATGAGAGTGGAACAGATTTCCGTCTTTTTGGAGAACAAGGCCGGTCGGCTGTCGGAGGTGACTCGTATTCTGGCGGAGGAGGGTGTAAACATCCGGGCGCTTTCCCTGGCGGACACGTCGGATTTCGGCATTCTTCGACTGATTGTCAACGACAACGACAGGGCCAAGGAAGCGCTGAAAAGGCATGGTTTTACCGTGGGCAAGACCGATGTGGTCGCCGTTGAGGTTGAAGACCAGCCGGGGGGACTCCACAGGATCCTGAGCGTGCTGCACAAGGCAAACGTCAATGTCGAGTACATGTATGCCTTTGTGCAGCAAAGCGGCAGCAATGCGGTGATCATCTTTCGTTTCGACAACCTAGACGAAGCCGTGAAGGTCCTCAAGGAAAACGGAGTGAAGGTGATCGAGGGAGAGAAGCTTTATGCCATGTAGTCTCGATGGGCCGATACGGGAGAAGGCTGTCCTTTCCGGTTCAGACGGGAAAGGACGGCGGGTTGCAGGCGCATCGGCCCGACAAAGGAGAAGACCATGAGTGTCAAGGGTAGATCTGTTCTGGTTTGTGTCCTGGCGCTGGCTGTAGGCATGCTGCTCAGCGTTTCACCGAATCTCGGACGGGCCGGTGAAGTTTACAGGATCGGGGGAGTGTTTGCTGTCACGGGGCCCAGTTCATTCCTGGGCGATCCCGAAAAGAAGAGTCTCGAACTGGCCATCGATGAAATCAACTCCAGGGGAGGCATCGACGGCCGCCGCCTGGAAGCGGTGATCTACGACACGGAAGGTGATCCTACCAAGACGGTTCTTGCGGCCAACAAGCTGATCAGCAAGGATGGAGTCCTGGCCATTATCGGGCCGAGCCTCACTCCCACGACACTTGCCATTATTCCACTGGCCGAAAAGGAGAAGATCCCTCTGATCAGCTGTGCCGCCGGTATCAAGATAACCGAGCCGGTCAAGCCCTGGGTTTTCAAGACGGCACAGAATGACATGCTGGCAGTGGCGACCATTTACGAACATATCCAGAAGAAGGGAATCAAGAAGATCGGCATCCTTACCGTGGACAACGCCTTCGGGGAAAGCGGGAAGGAACAGCTTCTTGCACAGGCATCCAAGTACGGTATCGAAGTGGTGCAGGCCGAAGGCTTCGGAGCCAAGGATACCGACATGACGGCCCAGCTCACCAAGATCAGGTCCGCTCAACCCGAGGCCATCGTCTGTTGGGGTACGAACCCCGGTCCGGCAGTGGTGGCAAAGAATGTCAAACAGATGAATCTGAAGGTTCCCCTTTATCAGAGTCACGGCGTGGCCTCGCCCAAGTTCATCGAACTTGCCGGTGATGCCGCCGAAGGGATACTCCTTCCCACGGGGAAGATTCTCGTAGCCGAGCAGTTGCCTGAGACGGATCCTCGCAAGTCCGTGTTGAAGGGTTACATCGAACAGTTCGAAAAGCGCTTTCAGATGCCGGTTTCCGGCTTTGGCGGGTATGCGTATGACGCCATGTATCTTCTGGCTGAAGCGATGAGAGGGTCGAACGGAGACAGGGAGAAGATCCGCGATGCTCTCGAGAAGATCAAGGGACATCCGGGAGTAACAGGCACGTTCAATTTTTCGCCGGAAGATCACAACGGCCTGGGGGCTGATGCGTTCGTGATGGTGGAGATTCAAGGCGGCAAGTGGAAAATGCTCACTCCCTGAGAGGGGTGGGAATTCTTTTTTGTGTAACTGTGGTCTCCATGCATCTTGGAATGCTGTTCTGAACTTTGGGAAAGCAGGGGTCTATGCAGGAATTCCTCCAGTATCTGTTTTCCGGGGTTACCAACGGGGCGATTTATGCCGTAATCGCCCTGGGATTCACGATGCTCTACAAGTCCACGGGCCTGATCAATTTCGCACAGGGTGAATTCGTCATGCTCGGCGCCCTGAGCATGATCACGTTGTGGAGCGGATTTGAACTTTCCCTGCCCCTGGCGTTCCTGCTGACCATTGCAGGGGTTTCCGTCGTGGGGATTATCCTCGAGCGCCTCGCGATTCGAAGTGTTCGAAAGCCGCATCCCATCGTCCTGATTATCATCACCATTGGAGCGTCGATTCTGCTCCGGGGTGTGGCAATGCTGGGATGGGGGAAGGATGCCCACAGCTCTCCCGCCTTTTCCCGCAATGAACCCTTCGAGGTTGCCGGAGCCACCCTGCTGCCTCAAAGCCTGTGGATCCTCGGGATTGTGCTCGTCATCGTCACCGCTCTGCACTTCTTCACCAGGGGAACCCTCACGGGCAAGGCCATGCAGGCCTGCGCCATCAACAAAAGGGCGGCCTGGCTTCTGGGGATTCCCAGCGAAACGATGGTTCTGCTGGCCTTTGCAATGAGTGCGGGGATGGGAGCCGTAGGGGGCATACTTATCGCGCCCATTTCCATGAGCAGCTACGATATGGGAATGACGCTCGGCCTCAAGGGCTTCTGCGCCGCCATGCTCGGCGGCCTGGGAAGTTCGTGGGGGGCGGTGCTGGGAGGCCTCCTGTTGGGAATACTTGAAGCCCTCGGTGTCGGCTTCTTTTCGTCGAGCCTCAAGGATGGCATCGCCTTCCTGCTTCTCCTGCTCATTCTTTATGTGAGGCCTGCAGGCATCCTGGGGGCCAGGGCAGTGCACAGGTTCTGACCGGGAATCCGTGTCGAGCCGTTCTTCCGGCGCCGCGAGATCCGCGGCACGGATCTTCCGTGGAGACTCTGCAGTCGGCGCAGGCCGATGGCGGCCGCCGGTCGATGGCGGGGCATCCGTCTGCCTTGAATGCCGTTGGAGCCAGGAGTGTGAGCCAATGCGAAATATCCTTTTTGCCGTTGCGATCCTGCTGGCCGGTTTAGGGATTTCCAGTCCCTACCACTTTCAGCTGTTGACTTTCATCGGCATACATACCCTCCTTGCCTTGGGTCTCAACATGCTGATGGGATATGCCGGCCAGATTTCGCTGGGTCATGCCGCCTTTTATGGAATCGGAGCCTATACGACGGCGATCCTGACCGCGCACTTCAACTGGTCTCCCTGGCTCGCTCTTCCTGCCGCGCTCTTCCTGGCGGTCCTCATCGCCTTTCTGGTCGCCCTGCCGATGCTGAAACTTTCAGGCTATTACCTGGGCATGGGGACGCTGGGGTTTGGAATGATCACCTACGTTCTGATTCGGGAGTGGAGCGGGTTCACCGGTGGAGATTCGGGCTTGGTCGGGATTCCGCCTCTCGAGATCGGGCCCGTTTCCCTTTCCTCGGGCAGAGCCTGCTTCTATGTGGTGTGGGGGACAGTGGTGCTCGGATTCATTGTGTGTGAGCGCCTGGTGAACTCCAGGGTCGGAAGAGCGCTTCGAGCTATTCACGACAGTGAGCAGGCTGCATGCGCCATGGGCATCAACACGGCGCAGCTCAAGATATCCGTGTTCATGCTCAGTGCTTTTCTGGCTGCGCTGGCCGGTTTCCTGTACGCGCACCTGGTGAGTTTCATCAGTCCGAATACCTTTGATTTTCTCACATCGATCCGGATCGTGACCATGGTGGTGATCGGCGGCATGGCGAGTATCTGGGGGTCCCTGCTCGGGGCAACCCTCATCACTCTTCTGCCCGAATGGCTTCACATCTTTTCCGACTATGAGATGGTGGTCTACGGATTGGTCTTAATGGTCATCATGATCTTTTTGCCTCAGGGTTTGACACGGGGTCTTCTGGACATTTATGAGCGATCGAAACGCAGAGCTGGGGTCCCTTCCACCACTGCTAAGGGTTGAATCCGTTTCGAAAGCGTTCGGGGGTATTCAGGCACTTCATGAAGTCTCGTTCGAAGTCGCCCCCGGGACCATTCATGCGGTGATCGGCCCGAACGGAGCCGGAAAGACGACTCTTTTCAATATCATCACGGGCGCCTATCCTCCGGATGAGGGGGGAGTCGTCTACGCCCAGCAGGAAGTTCGAGGCAGGAAGGTTCATGAACTCGTCTCCCTCGGTATAGCGCGCACGTTTCAGAACGTCGAACTATTTGGAAACATGAGCGTTCTGGAAAACGTGCTGGTGGGACAGCACGTTCGCACCCGGTGCGGGTTTCTCGGAGCGATCGTCAGGGGGCCATGGGTTCGGAGGGAAGAGCGGCAAATGCGGGAGTATTCGATGGAATTGCTCGAGTTCGTGGGCCTGGATGGGGTGGCGGATCACCGCAGTTCGGACCTCCCGTTCGGGTGGCAGCGGTTCCTGGAAATAGCTCGTGCCCTGGCCACCCGACCTCACCTGCTTCTGCTCGACGAACCTGCCTCAGGTCTCAACGCCGTCGAGACTCATCGGCTCGGGGAGCTGTTGGAAGAAATCAGAAAGAGGGGGGTTACCCTGGTTCTCGTGGAACATGACATGAGCCTCACGATGGGGATTTCCGACCGAATTCTGGTGCTTCATCAGGGAAAGAAACTGGCCGAGGGGACTCCACGGGAAATCCAGGCAAACGAGGCGGTGATCTCCGCCTACCTGGGCAAAGAATAACCACGGGCTTTGCGGACTATGCTGCGCATAAGAAATCTAAAATGCTATTACGGCCGCATACGAGCCATCAACGGGGTCAGCCTGTCGGTGAAGCCTCGAGAGATGGTTGCGCTCATCGGAGCCAACGGGGCGGGAAAGAGCACCCTTCTGCAAACCATCTGCGGTCTGCTCCCGGGCTGGGAGGGGGACATGCGGTACGAAAAGGAACCACTCAGTGGTTTGAGACCTCCTGAAATCGTTCGGCGGGGGATTAGCCTGGTTCCTGAGGGACGCCTGCTGTTTCCGCCCATGAGTGTGCTTGACAACCTCAAGCTTGGAGCCTACCTGAGGTATCGCAGGCGCGAACAGGCCGCCATAAACGGGGACCTCGAACACGTGCTGGATCTCTTCCCGGTGCTCAGGGAGAGAGCCAGGCAGCCCGCCGGGACTCTGTCCGGAGGGGAGCAGCAGATGCTTGCCATTGGCCGGGCACTCATGGCCAGGCCCCGCCTTCTGCTCCTGGACGAACCTTCCATGGGACTCGCCCCCTTTCTTGTGAAACTCATCCTGGATATCCTGGTTCAGCTCAAAGACGACGGAATGACGATCCTGCTGGTGGAACAGAATGCAAGAGCCGCCCTTCAGGTTGCGGATAGGGGCTATGTGCTGGAAAACGGACACATTGTCCTGGATGGGCCGGCCGACGAACTGCTTGCCGATCAGGATGTCAAACGAGCCTACCTGGGGAAGGACTATCGCGAATTCTATGACGGGAGGGCCTGAGATATGCCCATTTGGAACGAACGGGAAGAATGCCTCGATCTGGACGAGCGCCAGCAGCAGCAGATCGAACGCCTTCAGAGCACGCTCAACCGGGCTTACAAGAATGTTCCCTTTTACAGGAACAATTTTGAACGGCATGAAGTCGAGCCCTCTCAGGTAGGCAGCTTCGGCGATCTTTCGAGGGTTCCCTTCACCGAACTGCAGCACTTCAGCGAACATTACCCGTACGGGCTTTTTGCCGTCCCGCTGCGCGACGTGGTGCGCATCCATTCGGCGCCCGGCAGCGGTCTGCTGCCGACGGTGAGTGGATATACAAAACAGGACCTGCTGGTCTGGCACGAGATGGTGGCGAGGGCGTTGACGGCGGCGGGAGTATCCCCGGCGGACATCCTCCAGATCGAACTCGACCCCGGACTCACCAACTGGGGTCGAGATTACAAGGATGGAGCCGAACTGGTCGGGGCCGGCGTGATCCCGCTGACTCTGCTGCCCCCTGAAAAACAGCTCATGATCCTCAAGGACTACAAGACCTCGGTTCTGGTCACCAGCGCCTCGGCCGCCGAGCAGCTTGCCCAGAACCTGTTCCGAGCGGACATCAACCCGAACATACTGGCCCTGAAGACGCTTGTACTCGTGGGAGAACACGCGGATCCGGAAACGAGGATCCGCCTCGAAGAACAGCTCCATTCCAGAACCTGGGTGCACTATGGTTTGAGCGAGGTTCCCGGTCCCGCCCTGGCTTTCGAGTGTGAAGCGCGACAGGGGCTGCATATCAGCGAGGATCATTTTCTGCCCGAGGTGGTCGATCCCGCATCGGGCAGACAGGTGGAAGAGGGGGAATCCGGGGAGCTCGTACTGACGACCTTGACGACAAGAGCGTTTCCCCTCGTCCGTTTCCGCACCGGAGACCGGGTGAGAATACTCCCCGGCCGATGCTCCTGCGGACGCACACTCAGGCGCATGGAATGGTTTCCCCGGCGCATTGACGATATCCTGGTGATCCGGGGTGTGAAGATACACCACGGCCAGGTGCTCCTGCTTCTCGAACGCGCTCTGGGTTTTGTCCCGTCCACCTGCCGCTTTCTCATCGTCCGGCATGACCTGAGGGACTGCCTGGAGGTGTGGCTGAAGGTGGAGGAAAGGTTCTATTCCGATGAAATCAAGGAGATGGAGAGGCTTTCCCGCAGCCTTGCGGCGGACCTGTCTCAGGAACTCGGGGTTCCCGTGGTGATCCGGCTGAAGGAGGAAGGGTCTTTCAAGGATTTCGGACCGGCAAACGGAGTCATAGATCTGCGCTTCAGCACCTGAACGTTGCTGGAGAAAACCGCAGAACACGTGCCGTCACCGACTGCTAAGCCCTCAAGGTCTTCTGAAATTGGTTTCGGAAGAACTCGATGGTCTTCTCTTTCTTTTCCACTTCCCCCTGAAGAATGGCATGGCTGGCTGCCAGAGCCACCTGGTTGGCGATGGCAATGAAAAGGTCGATCTCCTGCTGATCGAGGTCGATTTCCCTGTTTACAGCCAGATTCATCACTCCGATGATCTTATCCATCACGATCAGGGGAATGCATATGACGATATTGAATCCTTTCCGCGAAAGAAAGCACATCCTGTCCTGGTCTTCCAGTTCCGAAACATGCTGGGCAATGAATGCCCGGGTTCGGACCGCCTTCCCCGTGAAGCCTTCGTTTGCCCTGATTTTTTCCAGGCCCTGAGGATCCGTGCCGATAGCGGCGGCAAGAGTGAAAAAACTGCCGCTTTCGTGCATGAGATAGATCCGGCCCGCATCCAGGTCAAAATGCTTGAGCACCTTCCAGATGGCTCCGTCAAGCATCTCCTTGAGGCTGAGCGATGCAGAAAGAAAATTACTCAGTTCATAAATCAGTGACAGGTCCTTGCCGGGGTCCCCCTGCTTGGGTTGAGCCGCCTTAATGGAAATGCAGGTATTGCTTATGGTCATTGAACTTTCTTTCACATTCCTTCAGAGTGGATTTTCCCCCGTTTCCGGGAATACGGTGCACGACGCGATTTCATCGGGGACCGCTTCCAGACCGCATTCTTCAGAATCGATGAGTGAGCGTCTCGACCTGCATACCGGCAAGTCAGCGATTTCCTGCCCACCACATTCGTGGAGTGTCCAGGATTGAACACGCCCAGCCTCCCGGCCCTGCAAAGGAAGGCAATTAGTTTATCACTAACAAAGGCTTGAGAGTATTTCAAATTATTTTGAAACGGAGCATCGGAGAACCGGGGCTTCAGCAGCCTGCAAACCGTCGGGGTGGCAGGGGCATAATCACCATTTAGAATGTTTTGGAACTGTGGTAATAAGAGTGCTGTGATAAAAGGATGATGTTCTCCGTTTGGCGGCCCGTACGGGCCAGAGGATGCCCGAATATGCAGGATACCCTTCCGGCAGGTTACCAAAGTTCAGTCGACTACCTTTACGGACTGCAAAAGTACGGCATTAAGTTCGGACTGAACAGCACGGAAAACATCCTGGCCCGCCTGGGAAATCCTCATAAGAAGCTGCGATGCATACACATAGCCGGTACCAACGGCAAGGGTTCCACTGCGGCCACACTCTGCAGTATACTCTCTCGGCACGGTTTGCGTGTCGGGCTTTACACTTCACCGCACCTGGTGCGTTTCACCGAGAGATTCAGGTTAAACGATGAGGAGGTTTCCGCGGAGCGCATTCTGGCGGTGTTCGAGCAGATCCGCGAGTGTTTGAATGACCGGGAGCCTCCCACGTTCTTTGAAATGGTCACCGCGATGGCATTCCTCTACTTTGCGGAGGAAAACGTCGACTGGGCGATCGTCGAAACCGGTATGGGAGGCCGGCTGGATGCGACAAACGTCATTACCCCTCGGGTGTCGGCGATCACCAACGTTTCCTTCGATCACCAGGAATTCCTCGGTGCGACGCTTGCGTCCATCGCCCGTGAAAAGGCGGGGATCATCAAGCGCGGGATTCCGGTTGTAACGGCGGCCCGTCAGCCCCTGGTGCAGGGGATCCTAAAAACCACGTGCCTGATGCGGGAGTCTTCCCTCCTGCGCCTGGGAGCGGATTTCCATTGCAGGCGTGAACGTGGAGGAAGGTTTCAATACCGGGGACTGAGGAACCACTGGTCTTCGCTCCGTCTCAACCTCGCTGGTCTTCACCAGTACAGCAACGCTTCAGTGGCGCTGGCCTGTCTCGAGGTGCTGGAAATCCAGGGGGAGCTGTCTATTCGCCACGACGCTGTGAGGAAAGGGCTCGAAAAAGTAAAATGGCCGGCGCGCCTCGAGGTTCTCGAAAAAAACCCACTGGTGGTACTCGATGGAGCTCACAACCCCCAGGGCGCGGAATCCCTGCGCGAAGCGCTGCGGCAGTGTTTCTCCTATGACAGGCTTCACCTCGTAATCGGGGTAATGGCAGACAAGGACATTCGCGGTATGTTCAGGCGCCTGCTCCCCATGGCGGAAACGGCCATTTTTACTCAACCCCGCTATGCCCGTGCGGCGAATCCCGATTTCCTTCGCAGGATGGCCAGACCCTACATTCAGAAGCATTACGTCATACCGGACCCAGCCTCGGCGATTCATCAGGCCAGGCATTTTGCCGGCCCGGACGATCTCATCTGCATTACGGGTTCCCTGTACTTTGCGGGTGAGGTGAAAGAGATCTTTGGGGAACCCGTTGCCTGATGACCCTTTTTCTGATGCATCCAATCGGTGACAGAGTCTGGAACACGATGGCCCGTAAGCGTCTTCCGAGAATGTGCCGAGGTTCGAAGTTGGTTTTCCGGGTTTGCGCCCTGCTTGTCCTTTGCGCCCTGGCGCAGGCCGCAAAGGCGAATGCTCAAAGCGTCTCGACCTTCGGTCTCGAAAGAGATACCCTCATGGGGGCCTTGCAGGGCACATGGAAAATCGAGGCTGCCAGCATCTCTTATGATCAGGCAAACGATACTTACGAGGCCGAAGGCAATGTGAGGGTGTCCTCGATGGATCGTCTGATCCGGGCGGACTGGGCGCGCGTGGATATGGAGAAGAGGCAGGCTGAGCTGAGGGGCGGCGTGGTGATTCAGTTCGGGAAGAACTGGCTCAAAGGCGACCATGTCATCTGGAACCTTGACAAGGAAACGGGATGGGTGGATGGCGGCACAGTCTATTTCGCCGAAAATCAGCTCTATGCTCAAAGTCGTTATCTCGCCAAGGTGGGGCCTGCTCAGTACACCTTGAAAGAGGGTTACCTTACGGGTTGCGACCCGGAACAGCCGGACTGGAAGGTTCGCTTCGATGAAATGAAGGTGGACCTGGAAGGTGTCGCCTGGGCATCCCATTCCTCGTTCTGGGTTCGCAATGTGCCTGTCTTGTATTCTCCCCTCGCGGTACTGCCCGTCGAACAGAAAAGAAGGACTGGATTCCTGATTCCCTGGGGGGGGTATTCCGACCTGAGTGGATTCGATGTGGAGGTTCCCTTCTATTGGGCCATGCGTGAAGACATGGATGCCACGTTCTATGGACGGTACCTGGAAAAACGGGGATTCATGAGCGGCATCGAGTACCGGATTTCCAACAGGACATGGGGGGAGGGAGTCTGGCAGTTCAATTACCTTCATGACAACGCAGACAAGTCCTTCCTGGAGAGAAAAGGGTACCCGTTTCAGACCGAAGACAGGTACTGGCTTCGAGCCAGGCACTCGATCGAGCTGCCTTACGAGATTGAAGGCAAGATCAACCTGGATTTTGTGAGCGACCGAAATTTTCTGCGTGAGTTTACCAGCGGGTCGGTGTCCTTCGACAGTTCGAACGCGGTATTCCGGGATGTGTTCGGACGGGGCATTCTGGACGACTACACATCGCTCACACGCGAATCGAGCATTTACCTCGAAAAACGCTGGGAATCGACTCTCCTCAGCCTGGATACCCGCTACTGGCAGCAGCTCGATACATCCATCGACGAATTCACGCTGCAGAGGCTTCCCGCTCTTTCCTTCGTCAGTCTCCCCAACCATATCGAAAACACGCCGCTTTATTATTCGTGGCAGAGTTCGGTTGTCAACTACTGGAGAAAGGAAGGGGACCGAGGAGGCCGCCTGGATCTCTACCCGCGTGTCTATTACCCGATGCACTGGCAGAACTACCTCGACTTCGAACCTTCACTCGGCCTGAGGTCCACTTCCTATTACGTGGACTGGCAGTCCGATTCGCATGACCAGATGCAAAGCAGGTTGTTTTCGGACGTGCGGCTGGATTTGAGCACCCGGTTGAACCGGGTGTATCCCGTGGATTTCGGGGACTATGTGGCTGTGGAGCACGCCATCCGCCCGGAAGTCCGATATGTGTACGTACCGGAGCCCATCCAGGGGGAACTGCCCCTTTTTGACAGGCTGGACGAGAACCAGGCCCGGCATCAACTGCGTTACGGCTTTTCAACCTTCCTCACTGCAAAGGAGAACCGCAGGGACAGGGAGGGAAACCTGGCCACGTATTACAGGGAACTGGCAAGGCTTCAGATCTTCCAGCTGTTCAACCTCGAAGATCCTCCAAAGCGCGACAGCCTGTTTGAATTCGGGGAGGAACAGGGATTCACGTCCGTGGGGATGAGGCTGGACATCATGCCTAAACGCTATATCACTCTATCCTACGATTCCAATCTCTATTCCGATTCGCCCAACGACCATCGCCAGGACTTCCTGCTTACTCTGGACAGCGGCAGAGGGCACGCCCTTATACTCGATTACCAGTACCGTAAAGGTCAGCCCGTCAACGAGCTCACCACGCAGTTGATCATGAAGACTCTTCCCAACCTGTATCTGAGCACCTATCATGACTATTCCTTTGACCAGGGTGAAATGTATAAACAGGGATACGGGTTCAGGTACCTTCATGGCTGCTGGTCGATCGGCGTGGCTTACGAGAGGGAATCCGGCGACAACAGGGTGATCGTCTCCCTCAACCTCCTGGGGCTCGGCAACGTCGTCGGCAGCTTCGGCACGGGAAGCGGGAGCGGAGCGCGGGGCCTGCCGTAGACGTTCCGGCGTCCGGCCGGGGAGCGATTCTCGGCGGATGGGGTCGAGGAGCCGGAACGAGGCATCTCCAGGTGGACCGCTGGAAGAAATGCCCGAAGAAGTTGCTTGACAAGAGCAGGACGATACTTTATAAATCCACGCTTCAGGTTCGATATTTCTCAGCTTTGGAGAGCGATCAATGAAAACGAGCAGCGCAAAATTTGAAGCGAACCAGCGCAACTGGATTCTGGTGGACGCCGAAAACCAGGTTCTTGGCCGACTGGCCGGCCGGATTGCCGTACAGCTGCGAGGGAAGCATCTGCCTCACTTCACACCTCACGTGGACATGGGCAGTTTTGTAGTGGTCGTCAACGCCGAAAAAGTCAAGTTGACGGGCAACAAGTGGGATCAGAAGGTCTATTACCGACACAGCGGTTATATGGGGGGAGTCAAGGCCACCACGGCGCGCAAGATGAACATCGAGAATCCCGAAAGGATGATCCGCCTTGCCGTGTGGGGAATGTTGCCCAAAAATCGTCTTGGACGCAAGCTTTTGAAAAAGCTGAAAATCTATACTGGGGCCAACCATCCCCACGAGGCTCAGCAGCCCGTGCCGGCAGTGTTTTAGTCTGAGCAGGTAAGCAGGGAGAGCGAGGAGAAGCAGGTGATGGCGGAGCAGCGTTTTTATGCGACAGGTAAGCGAAAGACCGCTGTGGCACGAGTGTGGCTTCAGCCGGGAACCGGGGCCGTAGTCATCAATAAAAGGCCCGCGGAAGAATACCTTGATCGTGAATCCAATAAGATGGTGATATTCCAGCCGCTGGTTCTGACGGGCACTTTCGGAAAACTCGATATTTCCGTGAATGTCCAGGGCGGAGGTGGATCAGGGCAGGCGGGTGCAATCCGCCACGGCATTTCCAGGGCACTCTTGGAATTGAACCCGGAATTCCGGGATGTCCTCAAGAAGGCGGGTTTTCTCACCCGCGATTCCAGGGTGAAGGAAAGGAAGAAATACGGACGCCGCAGTGCTCGCGCCCGCTTCCAGTATTCGAAACGTTAGCCGAGAATTACATGGGCCTGGGATTTATCCGGATGTGGACATGACGGCTTTGGGCTGACTGCATTGGCGGAACCGGCAGGATGAGGTTTCCCGCAGGGGACGAAGCCGGAATGATCGGGAGTCGAGAATAACAGGGGTGCTGCGCCGAGGGCGGGTACCCCTTTGTTTTTTTGAGTGAGAGGGAAGATACGATGCGTGTGGCCATTGTTGGTGCTTCAGGATATACGGGCTTCGAACTCGTCCGCATTCTGTGCCGGCATCCGGCTGCGGAGCTCACGCTGATTACGTCGAGGATACAGAAGGGCAGGAGGATGGACGAGTTCTACCCTGCTCTGAGAGGGCACTGCCAGTTGACCTTTCAGGAAGCCGACCCGGATGCCATTGCCGCCGAGGCGGAACTCGTCTTTACCGCTCTGCCCCACCAGGCGGCCATGGACATAGTCCCTGCGCTTCTCGAACGAAGCCTCAAGGTGGTCGATCTGAGTGCCGATTACCGTTTCCGGGATGCCGGGGTGTATGAAAAGTGGTACCAGCTTCACCAGACACCCGGTCTGCTTTCGCAGGCCGTTTACGGGCTGCCTGAACTCTACAGGGAACGGATAAGGAATGCCCGCCTGGTGGGGAACCCCGGCTGTTACCCGACAAGCGTGATCCTGGCCGCGGCTCCCGTGGTTGCAAACAGGCTGGTGGACCGGAACTCGATCATTGCCGATTCCAAGTCCGGTGTGAGCGGGGCGGGCAGGGGCACTTCCTTGACCGTGCATTTCTGTGAAGTCAATGACGGGTTCAAGGCCTACAAGGTGGGCGAGCATCGGCATACTCCTGAAATTGAGCAGGAGCTGAGCCTGCTGGCAGGGGAGGCGATCGCCGTTTCATTCACGCCCCATCTTGTTCCCATGAGTCGAGGGATTCTCAGCACTGTCTACCTGAACCTGCTGGACGGTGTGTCTCCTGCCGACGTGGATCGAGCCTTTGAAAGCTTCTACCGGGATTCCCCCTTCATAAGGCTCTGCGGCACCGGCGATCTGCCGTCCACCCTGCAGGTGAGAGGCAGCAACTATTGTGATATCGGATGGCGTGTCGACAGGCGCACGGGGAGGCTGGTCGTCGTTGCGGTGATCGACAACCTGACGAGAGGGGCGTCCGGTCAGGCTGTCTGTAATATGAATCTTATGAGCGGCCTGCCCGAGGACGCAGGGCTCAAAGACCCTCCCTGGCAGCCCTGATCCACGGCCTGGAACCAATTCCCGTGGACGGTGTTCTCCGGCACTCGATTCGAGGAAGACCCTCTTGATTGTGCCGGCCCCATAAATGCCGGGTTCCTGCGGGCAGCTAGATCGGCAGCCGGAGAGACATGAACCGGTACGATATTCAGATAAGAAGGAATTTTAAGCTCGTTCTGGAGTACGATGGAAGCCGGTACCATGGGTGGCAGCGGCAAAACGGGGTTCTTTCCATACAGGAAGTCATCGAATCCCGCCTTGAAGTCATGCTGGGAAACCCCGTGGGGGTTCGAGCCTCGGGCCGGACCGATGCGGGAGTCCACGCCCGGGGGCAGGTAGCCAATTTTTATGCCCGGACGAGGCTGAGAGCGGAGGAAATTCAACGGGGACTCAACAGCCTGCTGCCTCCTGACATCGTGGTCAAAGACGCTGAAGAAACACCCGAATCGTTTCACGCCCGATTTTCGGCGACGAGCAAGACATATGAATACCATATCTTGAACCGGCCCGTGCCCTCGGCTCTGGAACGAAACTATTCCTGGCATATCAGCCGGCCTCTGTGTCCATCCGCCATCATGGAATGTCTCGAATTGCTGCCGGGTCTGCATGATTTTGCGGCCTTCATGGCAGCCGGATCTTCCGTGAAATCCACTGAGCGCATCGTCTATCGGGCGAGCCTGGAGCAGAACGGAGAACATCGCCTGATGTTTGTTTTCAGGGCCAACGGCTTCCTGAGGCACATGGTCAGGAACATGGTGGGTACTCTGGTGGAGGTGGGGAGCGGCAGGAGGACTCCCGAGGAGTTCAGAGCCGTGCTCGCCGGCAGAGATCGGAAGCGGGCAGGAATGACTGCTCCCGCTCATGGGCTTTTCCTGGTTGCGGTCCACTACGATGGGGATGAACATATTCAGACGATGAGAAAGGGTTGAGGATGAGATTGGCACAGAGGGTGGCTGCGATCCAGCCATCGGCGACATTGACGATCAATGCCAAGGCCAGGGCGCTGAAGCAGTGTGGAGTCCAGGTCATCAATTTCGGAGTCGGGGAGCCGGATTTCGACACGCCGTATCACATTCAGGAAGCGGCCGTGGAAAGCATCAAGAACGGACGGACCCGGTACACTCCCGTCGGCGGGATCGATGAACTGAAGGATGCCGTATGCGGGACGATCCAGGCCGACTACGGCCTGTCCTTCCAGCAGGACAATGTGCTGATCTCGTGCGGCGGCAAGCATGCGCTCTACAATCTGTTTCAGGCCGTTCTCGATCCCGGAGATGAAGTCGTCATCCCTTCGCCTTACTGGGTTTCCTACCCGGACATGGTTCGCCTGGCGGGTGCAGTGCCCATAACGGTGCCCTGCCCGGAGGCAAACGGCTACAAGCTTCCGCCCGGAAAACTCGAAGAAGCCATCACGAAGAAGACCCGTATGTTTATCATGAACAGCCCGTCCAATCCCACGGGAGTCCATTACGGAAGGGACGAACTGGCCGCTCTTGCCGAGGTTCTCCTTCCCCACGAGGACCTGCTGATCGTATGCGACGATATCTACTACCGGATCCTGTTCAGGAACCAGGAATGGGTCAATATGGCCATGGCCGAAGAGAGGCTGAGAGACCGGACCTTCATTGTCAACGGGGTGAGCAAGAGTTACTGCATGACGGGCTGGCGCATCGGCTACCTGGTTGGGCATGCGGATGCCGTGCGTGCGGCGACCAAGATCCAGGGGCAGTCCACAAGCAATCCTTCATCCATCTCCCAGTGGGCCAGCGTCACGGCGCTGCGTGAGGACCAGGGAGTCGTGGACGAAATGGTCAAGGTCTTTGAGAAGCGGTGCGACTATGTGCTGGAACGCATACGGGCACTACCCGGGGTCAGCTGCCCTGCCCCGGACGGCGCCTTTTATGTGTTCCCCAACTTCAGCACATATTACGGAAAGAAGACGGGCGGCAGAGTCGTTCGAAACTCCCTGGACCTGGCCGATTATCTCATGGAGAAGGCTCATGTTGCCGTGGTCCCCGGCAACGCCTTTGGAGAAGACAGGTGCATCCGCCTGTCCTACGCACTGTCCATGGAGGATCTCAAGGAGGGTTTCGATCGCGTGGAATCCGCCGTTGGAGCACTGGTTTGAACGGGCTGGGATGCCTTTACCTGGTGATCAGCCCCTTTTCCATGGCGAAGGCAGTGAGGGAGGAAGCACTGTGCAGATCCAGTTTCTTCATGAGATTGGCACGGTGCTTTTCCACTGTTTTCGCACTGATGCACAGGTAGTCGGCAATATCCTTGTTCTTGTACCCTTCGGCGATCATTTTGAGAATCTCGCGTTCCCGTTGAGTGAGTGTATCCCAGGATGTGTTGGACTTGATGGTCTTTCTGCCTTCCAGGTAACCCTCGATGACCTTCTCGGATATTCCGGGGCTCAGGTAGGACTTCCCTGAAAAGATGCACTCGATGGCCAGCATCAGCTCGTTGTGAGTGGCGTCCTTGAGTACGTAGCCATCGGCTCCCGCCTTCAGAGTCGCCAGGATGTATTCTTCAGACTTGTGAACCGTCAAAACCAGGATCCTGGTGGAAGGGCATTGCTTCTTGATCTCCTGGATCGCCCCCATGCCGTTCATCCTGGGCATGGAAAGATCCATCAGGATAAGATCGGGTTTCAGCGCTTCGGAAGATCGCACGGCCTCCAGACCGTCTTCCGCTTCGCCGACTACCTCCAGTGCGGGATTCGAGGAAAGAAGCATTCTCAGCCCCTCCCTCAGGATAGTGTGATCCTCGGCAATGACTATCCTTTTCTTCCCTTCCATTTCGCCTCCCTCGCCTCGACATGAAGGACCGTCCGACCTGCTTGCGTGCCTTCCCGCAGACGGTTCGACAGGCTTACGCAAAAGCCCTTCGCAAAATCATCCGCGCGAAGCCGGAATCCTTCTGCCGGATGTCGACTCCGCTGCAGGAACAGATGGTGCCGTCCATCGGGGAGCCTCACCGACAGTGCGAGAACCGTGCACGTCGCCAACCCGGTGTCCAGAGAATGAATCGTGTGAAAAATACTATTCTCGCAGGGAGTCTGAACGCGGCTTTTCCAATTGCTGCACGGTGCCGCCTTGCCGGATACGCTGTCGCCGGAAAAGACTCTCTACAAGATCATAAAAGACAATCCTGAAAAAAAATACATCAAGATCCAAAAACTGTGTAATTTTTTTTTCGAACTGCCGGGAAGACGTGCTTTCTGGCTGCTTACCCAGAAAATACAGTCTTTGGGGCTTCCGGATACTGTCTTAAAAGTATTTACCTGGTAGTCGTCTACGGACAAAATGAGCCACAAGGGGGGGTATCGAAGCAAGGTGAGGTTCGATCCTGCCCGGAAAGAGCTGTGCGTCGAAGCGTACGCTCCCTGAGGAGCGCTGATTCACCCATGTAAACCTGGAACCTGGTGGGGGGATGCAGGATGTGCCTGACGTTGATTGTTGAGGATAATGCCACATTCCGCAGATCGCTGAGGGAGCTCCTGTTTACCCGCTTCCCTTACATGAGCATCGAAGAGGCCGTCGACGGCAATGAGGCTCTGCATAAAGTCAACGCCTTTACTCCGGATATCGTTTTCATGGACATCAAACTGCCGGGGACCAACGGGCTTCAACTCACAAAGAACATCAAACAGCACTATTCGGATATGATCGTGGTGATTCTTACGAGCCACGATCTACCGGAATATCGCGAAGCCGCATTTCGGTCCGGGGCCAACTACTTCATGACCAAAGGAATGGCGACCAGCTCGGATATCACGGCCCTGGTGGCGTCCATTCTGTCTGGAAAGACTGCCGACCATGGAAATGGATCCGGAATGATGCACTGAGAGATGTCTCACCAGTCATAACATCACTTGCATGGAATGTATTGCCGCATATCCTGCTGCTTTCCCCTGCCTCCGGTCCACATTGATACTGCTTATAGAGTGATAAAAATACTTCTTTCTATTCAGCAAATACTGTAACCACAGTATTTATCTCTTAACGCAATTTGTGCTAATTCTATCAATAATGGCGTCTCTGGCTTGTGGTGATGGAGATCGGGAAATGAGCAGTCTGGGGGGAGACAGGTGAGGGGGTAAGACCGAGCGTATGCCTCGATCACCCGAAGCCGATATACAGGATGGTTTTTCTCCAGGAAATCACAGAGGGGAGGGGGTATGACCGGAACCACGAGAATAGCGGATCATCTATCCGTCGATGAAGTCAAGATGAAAATGCAGATGAAATCGGGCTTCATGAACATGCAGAAATGGCTTGTGATCTACAATGCCATCATTGATCCGAGGCCCGCATCCGAGATAGCCATGCACACGGGACTCACCGAGGCCAGTGTCCGGAGAATCATCCAGGAATACAACAGGCTTGGCCCCGAAGCCCTCGAGGAGGCAGAGAAGAAGATGTGCATGACATGGTTCGATCCGCCTCCGGGAGCCTTGTCGATGTAACGGAACCATGCGGACGGCGACCGTCGCGGCCGTGCTCTTGCAGGACGACCGTGTAAGCGAAAGAAGACTTACCGGTTGTCCACCTGCCACGAATGTCGTCCAAGAGCAGCTGTGCGGCGTGTTTCCGATTAGAGGAGCCTGATGGGCTGCAGCCACCGGGATTTCCCGGCGTTGGCCGCTTCGATGGCATCCCTGGATCCGAGCACCTTGACCAGCCCTCTGTGCCTGACCTGTTCGAGTACGTCGGCAAATGCCCTGAATTCCCGCTCCGAAGTGGAAAGGACTTCCTCTCTCATGGACTGCCTGGCTTCTTCCGTGTCTCCGGTAAGATGGCGAAGCATGGAAACGTAGCCTTTCGTGTCCGGAAGAAGATAGGAATCGATTACGCTGATGGCACCGATGACAGCCTTGGTGAGTTCCCGGTCGGGAAGCTCTATGTTGCGGAGAAATTCGGCCGCCAGGTCGAAGTTGTCCAGGGTCCGGATCAGGTTCGGGTCTCTGTAGGAAACAAAGGTCAGTACGCCCGACAGTCGGTCGAACAGGCACATGGCTCCATAGGCCCCCCCTTGAACACGAATTCTATCCCAGAGCCAGGAACTGCGCAGATATCCGGTGATGACCTGGATCGATCCGTGGAATCGGTAGCCGAGTTCGTACAGGTCTGCGCCTTTGCCCACGTAGTTGACCTGGCTGGGAACGATCAGGCCCTCGTGTTCCGCCGAATGATCGGTTTGCCAGGCGGTTCCGGACGACGCCTCGAAGGGGAGGGCATCGATGAATTCCTCGAAGGCGCCTGCGCATTCCTTCCAGTTCGTCTCATCGAGTGTAACATTGAAAATCATTGAGCCACGGTTTACCAGAATGGTGCGCATGCGTTCAAGAGTAGACAGCACGGTGGGCCAGTTTTCATCCACTTCACGTGCCAGCGCACGAAGAAAGAAAAGGTAGCCGACTCCACTCATCTGTTCCCTTGCCCAGTCTGCCTCGTTGAAATGGGAACGCAGCCGCAGATTGATGATCTGGTGGCCGTGGGGAACGAGTCTGTGTTCGTGCCTCACCTTTTCCTCCATGACCATCTGCCGGAAGCGGTCCCGGTTGTCGAGGCGTACGGTGAGAAGGACATCGGTGATGACTCGGAGCATGTCCCGAAATTGAGGCAGCATGCTCTTTCCGCGCAGGATCAGCCATGCCGCTCCCTGTTTCCCATGAGCGACGGAGGAAGTGAAAAGATCGGGCTTGATTCCGCCCGTTTTGCGGCTGATTCGTTTAGTGAGAGAGACGAAGTCTTCGTCCGCGGTTCCCATTTCCACCAGGGCCCTGCCGAACAGCGGGGCATAAGGAATCATTTCCTGCGGCAGCTGGTGCAGGTCGAAACCCATGTCCAGGTAGAGTATGCCGTTTGTGAAAAGGTCATGATAGAGAATCCTGGCTCCGTTTAGCTCTGCCACGCTTAACGGAATCGTTATGTTCCGTCTATCGAGATCCGGGATCTTGAGAGCAGGGATCCTGGCCAGGGCTTCGGGAGGATCGGGAGTCTCCTGCCGGCGGCGCAGTTCGGCCGTGTCCCGGACGATCCTCTCGATATCCTCCCGGGTCAGTTTCCGTCGCAGGGCCTCGAACCGCTCGTTTTCCTCCTCCCTCTCCCGGTCGGCCAGAGTCGGATCTGGCGTGAGGATCACCGAGGTTCTATGGGTATTTTCCAGAAAGCACTTCTCGATCATCTGCCGGAAGTACGATCGGTCTGTCAAGAACCGGGATTTGACCCTCGAGAGCGGGGCGTCGAACGCCAGGAGAGCCAGGGGATCGCCGTCGTAGAGCCATGTGCTGAGCGAACGCAGCATGAGCACCAGGCCCCGTGGGTAGGCTCCACTGTTGTTCTCGCGCAGTCGAAACTCCACGGTGTTCAATGCAGCTTCGATTGTCTCGACATCGACACCCTCACGGGCCAGGGATTCGAGAGTCTCGATGATGAGCGACTCAATGCGGTCTGCGTTTTCAGGGGCGATGCCTTTTAGTCCGGTCGAGAAATATCCCTGCCTCAATTCCTTTTCGAGCCCTGTCCCGGCAATGTCGTCTCCCAGGCCGGAGTCGATGAGCGCCTTGCGGAGGGGAGAGCCGGGCATCCCGAGGAGAACATACTGAACAACCTGGAGGCTCAGGTTGAGTTCAGGGCTGGACAGTTCGGGGAGCAGCCAGTTGACGGTCATCATGCCTTTGGGTTTGCCTTCGGAATCCGAAGCGGCAAAGGCCCGCATGACGCGCCTCGGACTCGGAAAAGGCCCCTGAAGCGGAATCCCTGAATCGATTTCCATCCTTGTGAAGTCATTTAGAAATGTGGAGAGGATGTCCAGGCGCCTGTCCGGATCGTCATTGCCATAGAAATAAATGCGTGCATTGGATGGATGGTAATAGCGCCTGTGGAATTCCAGGAATTCTTCGTATGTGAGAGTGGGGATCGACGAGGGTTCCCCTCCCGAGTCGAACCCGTAGGTATTGTCGGGGAAGAGGGACCGCTGGGAGTATTCGGCCAGGAGGCTGTCGGGGGATGAATAGGCGCCTTTCATTTCGTTGTAGACGACCCCCTTGTATGTAATGGGTCCGGAGGCGTCTTCCATGTCAAGATGCCAGGCTTCCTGTTGAAAGATATGCCGGGTGATCAGGGGGTAAAAGACGGCGTCGAGGTAGACGTCTATCAGGTTGTAGAAGTCCTGGGTATTGGTGGACGCCACTGGATAACAGGTCTTGTCCGGGTAGGTGAAGGCGTTGAGGAAGGTTTTCAGAGAGCCCTTGAGAAGTTCGACGAAAGGTTCCTTGACCGGATATTTTCTGGAGCCGCAGAGGACGGAGTGTTCCAGGATATGGGCTACACCGGTGGAGTCTTTTGGAGGAGTCCTGAAGGTGATTCCGAACACCTTGTTGTCTTCTTCATTGATGAGGGACAGAACCTGTGCTCCTGTCTCGATATGTCGGTAAAGTCTTGCTTCGGTGTTGAGTTCAGGGATGTTTTGAGTTTTCAGCAGTTCGAAGTCTCTATGGATGGTCATCTACTCCTCCGGGATGCTTGTCCGTGTATGCCGGCGGGATGTCAGGCTGCTGCCGCTGAGCGGTATCCGTCCGGGCTGCATGAAGCACTTCTCCCGCCTTCGAGAGTTGCGGGGGTCGTGCGACAAAAATCCTGGTGAATATAATTTCCAGGAGTGATAACGTAAAGCCATTCTTGCAAGGTCGCACCGCTTTTGTCCGTTGTTTCATACCCGAAAAGGAAGAAAAGAACCTGGAGAAAAGGGATGTTTACGGGCGCGCCGCAGGGTTCAAGAGTTGCCCGGGTCAGAAACGAAACGATAGCTGAACAGTGACATTCCACCGCTGAGAGGAGCGCGCATATGAAGGTTGTCTTTCTGGGAGTGGGAGAGGCCTGTGATGAACGATATCCCAACGTCTCCATCTGGTTGAGGAACCACGCTGAGGGTGCTGACCGGTCGATCCTGCTCGAATGCGGTTTCACCGTGCCGCCTCTTTACTGGCGGCACGTAACGGACCCGAACGAACTCGACGCCGTCTGGATATCCCATTTCCACGGTGATCATTGTTTCGGTGTGCCCGCCATGCTGTTGAGATTCTGGGAGATGGGAAGAACCAGGCCACTCACCGTCATCGGCCGCGAAGGCATTGAATCCGTCATTGTCAGCGGCATGGAACTGGCGTTTCCGAAATTCATGTCCAGGTTCGAATATCCCCTGGAATTCGTTGAAGCGGCCGCGGGCAGGGATCTCCATGTGGTGGGACATGACTGGTCTTTCGCGGAAAACGGTCACGGACAGCCGGACCTTGCCGTGAAAATCACGGACGGCAACAGCAGTCTGTTTTACAGCGGAGACGGGGCTGCGACGCCTGAATCGCTGAATCTTGCTCGAGGCTGCGGCTTGGTTATCCACGAATCTTATATGCTCGAAGAGGTAACGGCCGGCCACGCAACGGTCAGACAGAACATCGAGTTCGCCGGGAAGGCCGGAGCCGGCATCCTGGCACTCGTTCACGTGAAGCGGGATGAAAGAAGAAAACGGTCCGAAGAAATCCTCCAGCTTGCAGCTTCGGTCCGGGATATTCGTGTCAGTCTGCCGGAACCCGGAGACATGGTCGAACTGTAGCGGGCTGCCTCCATCCCGTCGAAGCGCTTTCAACAGGGCGTCCCGCTGCTCCTTCAGGAGATTCTGGTCCCCTGCGCAAGCGCACACCAGTCCGCGACGGTGAAGGAGATGAGACGGCAGACCGCGGAAACTCAGCGGTTTCTACATGCCCGGCAGGGACTCGAATTCCACTTCATTATCCTCCGGCGGTTGTCGACCAGGGGAGTGCAAACATTGCATCCCGGACGCCTCATCGGACATAATGAGGCACATCGCCCGGCAGTTCGATCTGAAGTTCCATGAAACCCGAATAAACGCCTCTCCTGTGCCAGGGAACCTGAACGATCATTTTCCTGGCACCTTCCTTTTCAACCGTATAGATATTGGGCTGTTGATCTCTCATCAATATTTCAAGCCTGGACCGTGCAGGTTCGGGATGGCAATCCAGAATATTGCTTCCGATCAATCGATCTCCGCCCTTCCTCCCGAAAACCGCGACAGCCCTGTCATTCATCTCGACAATCGTACCCCCGGTGTCACAGACCACAATGGCACCGGGAAATTCTCGAACCCACTCGTGCTCTCCCACTCCAAGTCTCCCTGTGAACAATCGGCTTCCCGGCAGGCCGTCGAGAAGCGAACCGGATTCCTGCCTCCAGGCGAAATTCCACGCCCATCCCTGAACGATCTCTTGTGCCGAAATGTCTCGGGCACCTCTTGTCTTATGATGGAAGCATCCCCGCGGTGCTGTCAACGCATAAAGAAAGGAAAATGATAGATTGAAAATTACGCCGCGCCCTGGAAAGAAAAGGGGGGAAATTTCCGTTCGGCGGCGCAGAGCCGCCGCCGGTAGAGGCGGGGAAAGAGCAGGGGAAGTGAAACCGGAAAAATCTGCATGAACCGGGATCTTTTTTGGTTCATCCGGCAAACGATTACCTCCCGCGCTTTTCACGCATCCGGCGCTTTTCACGCAAAGGATCGATGGCATCCCACCGCCATTCCCACACCGCCATTCAGCATACCACCGTCATTCCCGCGAACATCACAAGTTCCTTCTCGCAAGAGGCGGGAATCCAGGGCAACCGTGCATGACGAAATAGACATCATGGCAGGCAGACCGAACGGTAGGCTGTACGCGGCTGTGACACCGAATCCGGTGCAGCGGGCAGGGCATCACAAACAGGTCGTGGTCGAAGGATTCAGAAGGAAACTCGGATTCAGAATGAGAGATCTTTCCGGCGCGGTCCGCGCTCAGACCGGATTCCCGCCTTGGCGGGACGGACGTTGTTGTGGGAATGACACGGCTGCAGGAATATTCCACCTTTGTGCGGCAAGTGTCCGGGTACGTGTTTGTGAGAAGAACCTCTC
>JABUEY010000198.1 GCA_013314815.1 Syntrophobacteraceae bacterium | reverse complement strand
CAACGGCTTCGTCGACGTCTGCAGCGAACCGGGTCACGGAACGACCTTCCGGATCTACCTGCCCCGGCACAAGCTTTCCGCGGAGCAAACGAACAGCAAAGACACGGCCGAGCACGAAGTTCGAGGAAGGGAAACCATCCTGCTGGTGGAGGACGAACAGTCGATTCTTGAAATGACGACGACCATGCTCGAACAGCTTGGCTACACCGTGCTGACGGCCGAAGCTCCCGGCCGGGCCATCGAGCTGGCTCATGATTATCCCGGTGTCATCGATCTGCTTATAACAGATGTGGTCATGCCCGAGATGAACGGCTGCGAACTGGCCGATCGTCTCCTGGATCTCCACCCCCACACCAGGACCCTTTTCATGTCCGGCTATACGGCCGACGTCATTGCACATCGGGGTGTGCTGGGCAAGAATGTCCATTATATCCAGAAACCCTTCTCGAAAAAGGAACTGGCCTCCAAGGTGAGAGGAGCTCTTTCGTAAGTGCCCCCGGCATGAAATTCCTGCATTCATATCCTCGAAAATGGTTTCTTCCCAAGACAGCCACTCCAGAGAATACGTATCAGTCCACCGGGTGCCTTCGCCTCGATCCCCAGCTCCGATAAAGGCGCAAGGGCACGATCAGGCCGAAAAAAGGGATGGTGTAGAGCGCAGCGACGGTCGGTTCGATCGGGCCGAAGAACTGAGAACTGAAAACGATCACCAGTACATTGTTCATGACCCCGAAGCTGATGATGAGCGACAAATGGTCTTCCACCGGGCGCCCGTAGGAGAAGAGAATGCCGGCGGCGAAGGAGATCCCCGCGATGAGAAACGAGACGCCGAGTGCCGCCGCCACGGAAGACGGTTCCCCTCGAAGGAATTCCGAGTACCTGGAGAAGATGCCGAGATTGGTGACCACGAAGGTGCCCAGGGAAACTGCATACTTGACCCTCGAAAGTTTCAGGACGATTTGAGGCGTAAAACGGTTGAAAAGTTCCGCCAGGAGGAGAGGGATGAAGATCACCAGGCAGAGAAGGCGGGACATGTCGAAAAAGGAGATTTCCAGTTCTCTTCCCGCCAGGATCTTCACCATAAAGGGAAGAGTGAAGGGCACCAGGGCCGAACTGATGACCACCATTCCCAGGACCAGGAAAACGTTGGCATTCACCATGCCTGCAAAGAAGGGAGAGGCCACTCCGCACGAGACTCCACTCAGCAGCATGGCCGCCAGCGCATAGTCGGGAAGCAGGGCTCGAAAAAGCAGAAACGCCAGCAGGGGCAGCAGGATGAGTTTCAGGAAGACAAAATAGCCGATATGAAGCACGGATCCCTTCAGGATGTTCATAACGGTTCCGATCCGCATGGACAGGAAGCTGAAGAAAAGAAGCACCATCATGGAATAGATGGGATAGGGCTGAAAGACAGCCGCGGGGCCGGGGAAGAGGATACCCGCCATGATGGCGGAAAGGGAGACGACGAGCATGAGGATGTCTCGAACAGGGATCATGACGTCTCTGAGTGTCTGTTCGCCGGTGCAGTTCGATAAGAAGCGGTTCATCCGGCCCGTTCAGAAAAAGAGGCGGACAGGAATCCCTTTTATAGCTGTTTTTCTCCGTCGGATCCAGGGGGGCATAAGAGGAGTGCCAAGAGTTAAGAGTGTCAGGGGATTGGGGCTGTTGAACGGGGGAACGGAGGGTTATGGGGAAGACTGTCAGAAAGGCCACAGGATGGGGATGAAATAGACGGAGACTCCCCACAGAATGAGATTGAGCGGGATGCCCGCCTTCATGAAATCCGAGAAGCGATAGGCGCCCGCACTGTAGATCATGGTGTTGGTCTGGTAGCCGACAGGAGTCGAGAAACTTGTCGAGGCGGCATAGCAGATGGCCATCACGAACGGTTTCGGGTCCACTCCCATGGCGGCGGCCGTGGAGATGGCGATGGGAGTCAACAGGATGGCCGAGGCATTGTTGCTCATGAACTCCGTGAGCACCGCCGTCACGATGTACAGGACCGCCAGGATTCCTGCCGGGCCGTACCTCCCGAACAGATTCAGCGATTCGGAGGCGATGAGAGCGGCCACTCCCCATCTATCCATGGCGATGCCCAGGGGGATTACTCCCGCCATCAGGAACAGAACCTTCCAGTCAACCGAGGCATAGGCTTCTTCCATGGAAATGCAGCGAGTCAGCACCATGGCGACGCATCCCAGGATGGCGGTGATCAGGATGGGGAGGATTCCCATGGCTGCGAGTCCGATCACGAGGGTGATGATGCCGAGGGCGACAGGAGCTTTGCCGACCCGCAGCGAGGGCTGTTCGACTTCACTGAGGAAGAGGAAGTCTTCATCCCGCCGGATCCTGTCGATTTCTTCCGTTCGCCCCTGGAGGAGCAGAACATCGCCCATTCGCAGGTGGATCCTGTTGAGCTTTTCATGCAGGGGGCGGTCGTGGCGCTTGATGGCGAGCACAATCGTGTTGTAATGCCACCAGAAATCCAGTTCAACGAGTGTTTTTCCGATGAGTCGTGAGCGCGGGGGCACCATGGTTTCCACCAGGGTGAGATCCTCTGTTCGAAGGGTTTCGTCCCGGAGCTTGAAATCGGGTTCGATTTCCAGTTTCGCGGTTGCCTTGAGTTCCATCACGTCCTTGACGGAGCCTCGGACCAGCAGGATGTCTCCTGCCCGGAGAGGTTCATGCCAGGGAGACCATATCTTTTGGCGCTTGCGCAGAATTTCGAGCACCGTGACATCGTGCAGCTGGGCCAGGTCGCTCTGGCGAACCGTCTTGCCCACCAGCGGCGAATTCTCCATGACATGCAGTTCGGTCAGGTAATCCTGCAAGCCGTAGGCTTCCGTGAGCTTCCCGCCGCCGCGGGAGGGCAGAAGCCATGGGCCTGCAACGAAGAAATAGACAATCCCCGTTCCCATCATGATGAGTCCGAGGGGTGTGAATTCGAACATCGAAAGGCTGCCGTGTCCTGACCGTTCCAGAATGGCATTGACCAAGAGGTTGGTCGAGGTGCCGATGAGCGTGCAGACTCCCCCGAGCTGTGAAGCGTACGAGAGGGGGATGAGCAGCCTGGAGGCGGGAATCTTGCGACGGGCGCACATGGAAAGAACCAGCGGCAGCAGCACCGCCACGGCGGCGGTATTGTTGATGAATGCGGAAAGCCCTCCCACCGTGATGACCATGGCCAGCAGCGCCAGAGAAGGGTTCTTCCCGAGCTGAAACAGCTGCCTTCCCAGGGCGGAGAGTGCTCCCGTCTTCTTCATGCCGGCACTCAGTATGAACATCGCACCCACGGTAATCGTCGCCGGGTTGCTGAATCCCGATATGCCCTCCTCCATGGTCACCAGCCCGGAAACCATGAGTGCCGAGAGCAGCAGCAGCGCCACGAGATCAACGGAAACCTTCTCCGTTGCGAACAACGCTGTCGCGCAAAGCATGAGAGCCAGAAGCAGCAGTATTTCCATGTTATTCCCGGTATGGATGCGTTTATGAATCAGCCGCCGTCAGGACAGGAGACCGACGGAACATTTGTGGTTCATCCGGCAAACGAGTAGCTCCGGTGCTATTCACGCAAAGGATCGATGACATCACGCCTTCCTTGAGCATCACGCCTTCGCGGGAAAGACGTTATTTTGGGAATGACGTTGTTGTGGGTGTATTCCACCCTTGTGTGACAACCGTCCGGTTCAGTGACAACCGTCTGATTCAGGGACAACTGCCCGATTCAGGGACAATCGTCCGGGTACGTGTTTGCCGGATGAACCACAAGTTCGAGGCCCGGTGCTTGTGGAGTCCGGTCGTCGATGAGTTCGTGATGTCAAACAGCCGCCGGGAAGAAAGAGGATTCCTCTGGTTAGAAAATGTATGTACAACAGAGTCTTGCGTCAATGTTGCTCTGTCCTCCATGGTTCGAAGCCAAAGAAATCAGTGATTGTCGGGAAGTCCACAGGTAATCCGTGCCCGAATACCGTGCGAAGCCCCGTTTCCCTGCATCGGTGCCTGCCGGGTCTTTAAGGAATATCATGGATGTTGTCGTGTTCGGCAAGTTCCTGTTTTATTCTTCGAAAGCTTGCTGCTATCTTTTCAACAAATGGGATCAGGAAGACGGTGGGAGGTGCATGGACAACCACTCCAATCCATGCCCGGCAGACCGGGCTGCAAAGGCTTGCATCGTGACCGAACATTCGTGCAACATCGTTCTCATCGGGATGCCCGGCGCCGGGAAGAGCACCGTCGGGATCATCCTGGCCAAAATGACATCGAGGGATTTCGTCGATACGGACGTGCTTATCCAGATCTCCCAGAGAAGGTCCCTGCAGAATATTGTCGACGAGGACGGCCACATGGCCCTGCGCAGAATCGAGGAGGAAGTCATCCTGAATCTCGACTGCCGCAATCACGTCATTGCCACGGGAGGCAGCGCCGTGTACAGTCATGCGGCGATGCAGCATTTGAAGTCCCGGGGAGTCGTGGTTTTCCTCGATGTGGATCTTCCCACCCTGGAATCCAGGGTGCTGGATTTCGGCACTCGAGGCCTTGCAAGACGACCGGAACAGACTCTTTCCGACTTGTTCGACGAGCGCCGAATCCTGTATGAAACCTATGCGGATGTGACGGTCCGCTGTGAGGGCCGTTCCCAGGAAGAGGTCTGCGCGGATATTATCGGGAAGCTCAGCCTGGCGGGGCGGACATCCTGAAGGCCTCGGTTGTTCAAGGAAGAAAGGCTGTTCGAAAGGGAACCATGAACGAACGACACATTGGATACCTGTCCAGGGAACTGGATCTTGCCGCT
>JABUEY010000197.1 GCA_013314815.1 Syntrophobacteraceae bacterium | reverse complement strand
GTCTGATAGGAGCCTGCAGGCCGTCTCTGTCGCGCGAATCGTGCAGTCGCTGCGGATCCTGCCTTGAAGTCTGCAGGGAAAACGCGATAATGCTTACCGACGGCAGGGTGCAACCCGCCATCGACCCGGGCCGATGTCTCGCCTGCGGCCTCTGTGCAAACGCATGCCCGTCCGGAAAACTCATCGCGGGTGCAAAGGGTTACCGGATTCTTCTGGGAGGAAAACTCGGCCGGCATCCTCAACTGGCAAAAGAAATCAAAGGGATATTTTCGCCCGAAGAATGCCTGGTGATCGCGGAAGCATGTGTGGATCATTTCATGAAGCATTATATTGCAGGGGAAAGATTCGGTGACATCCTCAACCGGGCGGCATTGTACGACCTGCTGCCTCCAAGGAGCGACTCATGAAGACCATCAACATTATCGAAGAGAACACGTTTTCCGACAAGGGACTGAAAAGTTTTCTGGTGCACGACTCCCCCTACTTCAAGATCATCAATTTCAACTTCAAAGCGGGGCAGGAGCTTCCTGTACACTCCCACGACATCGAGGGCCAGGTGAGCATCCTGATTCTCGAAGGAGAAGGTGAATTTCTGGGAGCGGACGATGCGGTGATTCCCGCCGGTGCCGGCACTGTTCTCATCAGTGAAATCAGTGAGCCTCACGGCATCAGGGCGAAAAGCGACATGCGGGTGATTGTCACCATTGCGCCCCCCATCTGACCGGTGGTATGGGAAACCTCGGCGGCCGGTCGCCTGTTCCAGGCCGGCTGCCGCATCGGTGCAAGGAAGGCACCTGTGAACAAGGACCTGTCCGGAGGTTGCGGGACAGGCATGCAGACCCGGACACAATCAGAACGAATGAAATCAGGACTGCGCAACGCATTGCACGACCGAGTACGCCGCACGTGGTACGGTTCGGAAGGCGGGTTCTCCCGGGGCATTCCGGGGTTCCTGGCGCGATCCGCGGGCTGGTGCTATACCTGCGCACTGCGGAGGGACCAGGACCGCTCCCTTCGCGCCCAGGGTTCGCTTCCCGCCACGGTGATCAGCATCGGAAACCTCACCGTGGGCGGTACAGGGAAAACCCCTCTCACGTTGTGGCTGGCGCGCTACTTTCAAAAGCGCGGCTGGTCCGCCGCCATCCTGAGCAGAGGATACGGCGGGAGCAGCAGAAATGCCAGTCGGGTGCCTTGCGACGGGGATACGATGCCCCTGGTTCTTCGATACGGAGACGAACCGGTCCTCCTGGCTCGCAGGGCAGACCCTGCCGCCGTATGGACCGGTCGTGACCGCATGGCAGCCGGTCTCGCGGCAATCCATGAAACGGGCGCCCGCATGCTGCTTCTCGACGACGGCTTTCAACACCTGCGCGTGAAGAGGGACATCGACCTGCTCCTCCTCGACGCATCCAACCCTTTTGGCAACGGATCTGTACTCCCTTTCGGTCCCTTAAGGGAACCCGTGCACAGCATTCAACGCGCTCATGCCATAGTGCTCACCCGGGCCGATCATGAGGAAAGAACCCAGAACACACGATCCAGACTGGCGCGACTTTTCCCCGGGAAACCGATCTTCTGCTGCCGTCATGAGCTTACGAAATTCCGAATCGGCATAAATGGACCCGCCATGGCTCTCGACACTCTGAAAGAAGGTGGGATTACCGCTTTCGCGGGCATAGCCGATCCTCAAGCCTTTTTCCGCTCTCTTCGAAATCTCGGCTTGAACCTGCAGGTCGAACTCTCCTTTCCGGATCACCACGTATACGGGCGGGAAAACATCGAGGCGATACTGAGGTCATCGCGGCAGCATCGCACCCGTTTCCTGGTCACGACGGAGAAGGACTTCGTGCGTCTTCCCGCGGATTTCCAGCCAGCAGTCGTCTTCACGGAACTCGATCTCGCCTTCCAACCTGACGAATCGGATTTCCAAGCTTTTCTGGAACGGAGTATCCCTTCGTCGTCATTCAGGATTCACCATTGATTGGACGGAATCACTTTGCTTCGATGGGGCGATTCCCCTTGACCCACTCGTCCCATCCTCCCTTCAGGGCATAGACCTTCCCGTACCCGTGCTTCATCATTTCTCGTGCCGCCCCGGCACTCGTTCCCTCTCCACGTCAGGCGCAATAGAGCACGATGGTCTTTTCTTTCGGAAAGTTACCCACCCAGTATTCCAGCCGGCCCGGATCCGCCCGCACAGCACCTTTTATCTTCCACTCGCTCTCTGTCCAGTCCCTGCCCGCTCGAACATCGATCACCACCAAGTCCGTGTCACTCAATCTGGAATCAAGTTCATCCGCGAGCATTCTGGGCACATCAGCATGGGTTGAGCAACCGTACACGGACACTACCGCCCCCAGCACCAGGAATAAGATCCATCTGCCTGTTTGCTTCGTCATGGCGTCCCCTTCTGCATACTCCTGCCGCCGGCACCCGGCAGGAAACATGACCCGTGGTGCCGCCTTCCCAACATCCGTCGAGTCCTTCATGAGGAAGCACACCCGCACGGAAAAAGATCTGATAAAAAGAAAATGGTCATCTTCCCTTCCGCTGTCAAAATCCTTGGTTCAGCCTGCAGAGGAATACCTCCGGGTGCCTTTCACGCAAAGAATCGATGCCATCCCAACGCCATTCCCGCAACGACACACTTTTCGGAAGAACGGGATCCCATTACCACCTTAATTTTTCCTAACTTTGGTCTGGACAAAGGGGCCAACCTCAACTCACACAACAACATCAACACCCAGCATCGTCATTGCCTCAGCCTCGTCATTGCTTCCACATCGTCATTGCTTCCACATCGTCATTCGCGCAAAATTGTTTCGCCATGCAAGGTTGCCTGGATTCCCGCCTTTGCGGGAAGGACGATGTGGAGGCAGTGACGTTGTTGGTCGGAGTGTCGTTGGGATGCCGAATGACGTTGTTGTGGAAATGATGTTGTTGCGGGTTCATTTCATTCTTGTGCGACAAGTGGCCGGATAGGTGTTTGCCGGAAGAACCCAATCTGTCCTGCTTGCCCGGCAGACGATAGCAGACGTGAGCGAACAGCCTTTCTTAATCATGGCACCACGCTTTTCTTTGGTAAAAGGAATGCTTAGACTAAGCGCATGGACCGGACAACGTCAGGAACTGCTCCGACGGCAAGAGTGAGGGTTACGGTGTATAGCATCGATGGTTCCAGGTACTCCGGCAGCGGTACCGTACTCAGGTATGCGGCCGTGCTGTCCACATTGATTGGGGAGCCCATCCACATGTACCACATCAGGGCAAAGAGGGACAAACCCGGGTTGAGGCCTCAGCATCTGCAGGTATTGCGCGCATGCCGGACTCTTTCATCAGGGACCCTCGAAGGAGATGATGTGGGTTCCACGGAAATCCGTTACACTCCAGGCCAAACCTTGCGCGGCGGCCAATATGACCTGGATATCGGAACTGCGGGGTCCGCCACCATGGCAGCTCTCTCCCTGATTCCTCTTGCCTCGTTCGCGGTGAAACCATGCCTGATCCACATAACGGGCGGACTGTTTCAGGACAATGCGCCCACAGCCTTCCACATGAGGGAGACTCTGTGTCCCCTGCTGCGCAGAATGGGAATCGGGGTACAACTGGACATGGTTCGCCCCGGGTACGTCCCCAAAGGTCAGGGGAGGATTGCCCTGCGCATTGAACCGGCTGCGGCTCCGCTGACTCCTCTCCAACTCCTGGAGAGAGGAGCGATCACTCACGTGGGAGGGATTTCACTGGCTTCTCACCTCGATGAATCCCGGGTAAGCGAACGAATGGCCGAAGAATCGACAAGACTTCTCAGGCAACATGGATACGAAGCCCGGATCGAAATCATGCACGACGACACGGCGGTGCAGAAGGGCGCGGCGTTATTCATTCGCGCGGCCACCGCCTCCGGGTGCCTGATAGGAGCCGACTGTACGGGCAGGCCAGGCAGGAGATCCGAGGAAATCGCGAGAAGAGCGGTACGTTCACTGGTCGAAGACATCGATTCGGGAGCCACCACGGACCGGCACCTTGCGGACCAGCTGATCCTCTTTGGAGGTCTTGCCCGCGGCAGGACGTCATACCGGATTCCCGGCGTCTCGGAACACGTGGAATCCAATCTCTGGCTGGTGCGGGAGATGCTGGGAGCCGAAACACGAATAGTGGGGAACCTTTTAACCATCGACGGGATTGGATTTCGTCCGTTTCCAACCTGACAAGGATTCGGAGGTCGCCATGGAAAGCCGAATCAAGATCCGAGGCATCTTCAGCACAGCGCTCACCAGGCTGCTTCTCGACTGCGGTTACCCGATCGTCGATCCATCGGTGAAGATCAGGGAGCTTTTCGGCCTGGACTGTCGAGACGAACCTCACGACATTCTTATCCAGGATCGTGAGAACCTGCAGGGGATCCTGCTGTCAGGTCAGCCTGAAAAGATCTGCCAGTTCCTCACCTTCTTGCAGGAAAGACTGACGGATGCAGTCCTCCTGGATTTCGACCAGTCTCCAAACGATGAAAGCGTTGCCAGGGCAGTCATGGAATTTCCGGGCGCATCCAAGAAAGAACTGGACATCATTCGCGGGAGCGTGACTCCGACGCTGGCTCGTCATCACCTGCTGAGAATCGTGGACAGCAAAGCGCTTGAACGGGCCGAAACGAGCCTCGCCAGGCAGCCCGAGAAGCGGGAGATCCTTGAAAGGAAGCTCTTCAGGGAGGCCATTGTTCTCCCGCTGGAAAAGAACGGCATCGTCAGGCTCGAACATGTTCGACCCTCCGGCAAATCCATGCGACCCAGAGAGGGCGTTCTCACAAAACTGAATTCGAAGGGGCTCGTCTTCAAACGCTTCTTTTCCGAAGGCCGCTACGACGGCCTCGACCTCCCGATCCAAAAGGGCG